>CAZOLJ010000013.1:0-70339 GCA_964580575.1 uncultured Desulfobacteraceae bacterium | reverse complement strand
CTAGTGAGGCACTCCAAAGCCAAAAGGCGGAGAAACGGATATGCGGAACCGTAACGCAGTCATACGAAGGCCCGAACGGTGTGAGGGGACGATCGTGGCGGGTATCTCATGAACCGTAGGCCGGCAATACAATTGTGGCTGCCCCTGCATATGGAGGGAATACTGTTCTGTGGCGAGCCCGCAGGCGGGAGTCCGTCGTATGATGAACAGTTGATGGAGCGGGTTGTTGAAAGAGACAATCTGATCCGGGCGCTCAAGCAAGTGGAGCGCAACGGCGGGAGCCCTGGGATAGACGGCATGACCGTCGAGGGGCTTGCGCCCTATCTCAGGCACCATTGGCCACGACTCAAGGAAGATCTTCTTCGAGGCGCATATATTCCCCAACCGGTCAAACGGGTAGAGATCCCGAAGCCGGGAGGAGGGGTGCGCAAGCTGGGGATTCCCACGGTGGTGGATCGCTTTATTCAACAAGCGATTCTACAAGTGCTTCAGCCGGAATGGGACCCGGAGTTTTCTGAATCCAGCTTTGGGTTCAGGCCGGGAAGGAATGCGCACCAAGCGGTAGCGCGTGCCCAGCGGTATGTGAAGGAAGGGTTTAGCTGGGTGGTGGACATGGATGTGGAGAAGTTCTTTGACCGAGTGAACCATGACAAGCTGATGAACGAGGTAGCGAAGAGGGTAAAGGACCGGAGGGTTTTGAGAATCATCCGCTATAATTTCGAGTGGGACCCAACCAAAGCTAGCGATAATCTGGATAAACACGGGGTGGCTTTTGAAGAAGCCGCAAGAAAGTGAAGGGGCCGTCTCGATCAGAATTATTTCAAGCCGAAAAGCAACAAAACAAGAAACCACAACTTATGGTGAATGAACATGAGAAAAGAGATCGATCGGTCGTCGGTAGTCAACGAGTTGCTCAGGGGCGATATCAAGATCGCTGAGGCGATGGAATAAATCGTCTACGGCGAACCCCTTACTTCAGCCGACGGGAAACCCGCGCGGCTGATTTCGAGGTTAGCCGGAAAGACAGTGTCAATAATCCCATGAACAGGAACGGCACAGTTGGAAACCTTCACAGAACCTAAAGCATTTGTATCAAACCCACATTACCAGGATCAAAGGCAGAGAAATCTGGCTGGTCTCCACGACGGCATGATCGATAAACCCATAATTGAACTGATCAACGCGTTTAACAAACTGCCTTATTGTTTCACACTACAGTGCTGTTATGGACATTTTATCTACGGCGGTCAGAACGATCCTCATAACCTGGAACCCTTGCCACCGACAGATACCATTGCCAAAGTGGAGTACAGGATGGCTTACATTGCCCTCTGTATTGAAAATAGAAGAGATACGAAACGAGTTCTTTGTTCAGCTAAGGGAGTTGCTGGAAAAACAGCAACGGAATAATGAATAAAGCGCATCGAAGAAAAGAACCCAACCATTGTGACTTCACCATTCGAGATTCGTCATTCGAGATGCGACATTCGGATTTCAGGATCCAAATTCGCTTGCGGACAGAGGTCTGCGTCAGGAATCGCCCGCGGGACTTGCGGGGAGCAAAAAAGGTCTTTGATTCGATTCAAAATGCTTTTGAAGGAGCATTCTCCCATGACTCCCATTACCATTGAGGTGATCGCGCCCACCTTTCAGAGCCTGGAAATGGCTTGCCCATCCTGCAATTTGGTCTTCAACACGCTGGGGCTGAACGGCAAGGAGCGACAATCGTGCAACGAGGAATATCCCGAAGACTGGAAAGAGGCCCTGTGCTATCTTTCGAGCTGCATTTCCGAGATCTCCCGCCTGTACCGTCACCGGGTGCGTTTTGAGGTCATTGAGGCCCAATCTCCCCTTGGACTTTGGAAGCAGATCCGGCACAGGGTTTTCAAGTATCCGGCATTTATCGTGGACGGGAAGAAAACGTATGTGGGGTTTGACTGCGGAGAGCTCGGATCCCTCATCGATGAAAGAATCAAAGAGGGAGATTAGGCGATTCTCAGAACTCCTGCCCCCTGTATCCTGCCTTGCTTGAGCAGCAGCAAAGCATCATTCGCCCGGTTCAGAGGGAACTCCTGCACCTCAGGCTGGATTCCGATCTGAGCCGCCAGGGGGAGAAACTCCAGAGCGTCCTGCCTGGCCACGTTCGCCACGCTCTTGATTTCTCTTTCATGCCAGAGCAATTGAGCATAATCCAGTTCAGGGATGGGGTTGACCTTGCGGATGGCATTGATCACCACGCGGCCCCCTTTTTCCAGCGCGCGCAACGCTTCTCTGACCGGCTCTCCAACCGGGGTGAAATCAATGGCGCAACGCAGTCTCTGAGGCGGTATCTCTCCGGTCACTCCCACCCAGTCCGCCCCCAGCTTCAAAGCAAGGTCCTGATGGCCCTTCTGGCCCTCTCGGGTGAACACGAAGACCTTGCAGCCCCGATGCTTTGCAACCTGAATGGCAATGTGCGCCGAGGCGCCGAAACCGTAAAGTCCAAGCACCTCGCCGCTCTTTGCGCCGGAGAGTCTGAGCGCTCTGTACCCGATCACCCCTGCGCACAAAAGAGGAGCGGCTTGGGAGTCCGTGAACCTCTGCGGAATGGGGTAAGCGAAATCCTGGGACACGACGGTGTACTCCGCATAGCCGCCTTGGGCGTGAAGCCCCGTGGCGCGAAAGTGATCGCAAAGATTTTCATCTCCCCGGGCGCAGAAGGAGCATCGCCCGCAACTGGAATGAATCCAGGCAACGCCCACACGGTCGCCGGGTTTGTACTTCCGGACTTGGGACCCGACCGCATGAACTCTACCCACGATTTCGTGGCCCGGCACAATGGGGTACTTGGGGGGCACAAGCCGGCCCTCGATTTCATCGATTTCCGTGTGGCAAATGCCGCAAACAGAGACCTTGATCAGAAGGTGATCAGGGGCGGGAGCGGGAATGGGAAGAACAGCGGACTCAAGAGGCTTCTTGCCCCCTGCTTCAATCGGACAGGGCTCTTTGAGCACCATCGCCCTCACTGCGGGACCTCTTTTTCCGGGTACCCCATGAGGGCAAGAAGCCTCTTTCCGGTCTTCGAACTTATGGGGAAAAACCGGACCTGAAGTTGTTCGGTCGAAGATCGGTGTTTCTTGAAATGGACAAGGCTTTGCTCGAAAACACCCACACGGGCGTTTTGAATGTCCTGCACGATGGAGGCGTTGGCGTCGTCGGTGAAAAGCTCGGCAATGTTCTTTCCAAAGAGGTCGAATCGAGTTCGCCCAAAGGTTTCCAAAGCCCTCTCGGTCATTGCCAGGATCAGCCCTTTTTCGTCGGTTAAAACCGCGATGTCAGCTTCATAGAGCTGAGAACTGAGACGATCTTTTGCTTCCCGCATGTGGGTGTAGGCGAGCTCCAGGTTTTTGTTCCCTTCTTGACTCTTATCTCCAGTTCATCTCGAACCTTCTGAAGGGCTTGTTCAGCCCTCTTGTGCGTGGCGTAGAGCAAGGCATCAGAAGCTCCGGTGAGAATAGCAATATCCGGCAACAGGATAGAGAAGGACGGACAATCTGTCAAGGAAGCGATGCAGACTCACCCCACCCCCACCTTGCCTCCCCCGTCGAGGGGGAGGCATTTATCTCTCATCGGCCGGTATTCCCCTCCCTTGGTGGGAGGGGCTAGGGGAGGGGGAAATAGGCATGGCTCGCAACTGCGTAGGCACAGCACTAACTTCCCGAGTCAGGACTTTTCGCGAGGGTGATTCCTTGTTCCTTCATTTTCTTAACGTACAGGTCAGGGTTATTCTTGAACTGCTTGAGACAGGGGGGGCAGCAGAAATAGACACGACTCCCCTGGTAGTCGATGAAGAGGTTCTTATTGATCAGACCTCCCATCACCGGGCACTTGGTCTGCTCCTTGGCTGCGGAAACACCGGGCAGGATCAGCACGGACAGGCAGACAACAAAAACCAGAACCGGAAAAGGTTTCTTGTAACGAGACATGAGGATTTCCCTCCTTTGTTCATCTATTCCATCGCGGCTTGAAAAGGTTGCACAGGACCTTCATATCCAGTATGATTCACAAACGGCCCCACCGCTTGCAGAGGCGCTTTCTGCTGAAGGTAAAGCACAACGGCATTGCCTCCCGGCAAAAGAAGGGCTGCAAAGGAGTTCACCATGACGGGTGCAAAACCCACGAGCCTCACGGATGACCAGTTTGAACGAGAAATCCTGAACCACCGCGGGATCAGCGTAGTCGATTTTTGGGCACCCTGGTGCGGTCCCTGCATCCAAATGGCCCCTGCGTTGGAATCTTTTGCAGCCTCAAACGCAGGGAAAGTCATCGTCTATAAACTCGACGTCGATGAGAACCCGAAAACTGCAGAACGGTTTGAAATCCGAAGCGTCCCCACGATCATCTTTTTCAAAGACGGGCGACCTGAACACATCTCTAGGGGGACCATGTCCGTTGCCAGTCTGCAGAGCAAACTCAACGAACTCCTTTCCCCATAGCACGTTCGGAGAGGACCGAATCAGGCTTGAGCCGCCTTGGCGTAAAGAGGGGAGATCTCCCTCAGGGTCTTCACAGCCTCCTTCAAAGCCTTCAGGAATCGACTTACGTCCTCGTCCGAGTTGTCCAGCCCGAAAGTGATCACCAGCGTCCCCTGAGCGTCGGCAAAGTCGCGGCCGATGGACAGAAGAACGTGAGAAGCCTGAAGCGCCCCGGCAGCACACGCAGACCTCGTGGAAACGGCGATGTTATCGTCGTCGAGCATGAGTACCAGGCTTTCCCCCTCGATGTACTTGATCGACACGGAGACGAGATGGGGAAGGCTGAGCTCCGGGTGGCCGTTCACAAGGTATTCGTCTATCGTGCTGGGGAGTTCCCTCAAAAGCCTGTCCTTGAGCTTTCTCATGGCGGCGATTCTGGAAGTCATGTCCCTGGCTGCAAGTTCGGCAGCCACGCCCATGCCGATAATCCCGATGAGGTTCTCGGTGCCTGCTCTCCGGTTGTTCTCCTGTACCCCGCCGTCAAGAAGCGGCCAGAGGTGAGTCCCCCGCCGGACATACAATCCCCCCACTCCTGTGGGACCGTAAAAGGAATTGGAAGCAAAGCTCAAAAGATCGACTTCAAGTTTTTGCACATCCACAGGAACTACACCAACGGAATCCACTGCATCCACATGAAAGACGATGTTTTTCTCCCGAGTGATCCCGGCAATCTCCTCGATGGGCTGAAGGGTGCCGATCTCGTTGTTGCTGTGCATGATGGTAACGAGGACCGTGTCCTCCTTAATCGCTTTGGCGACGTCCCCGGGATTGACTCGACCATGGGAATCAACGGGCACGGAGGACACCTTGTAATCCATCATCTTGAGCCGTCTGAGACTCCTGAGGACGGCGTTGTGCTCGACGTTCGACGTGACAATGTGCTTCCCTTTTTCCGCTTTGGCCCAAGCCACGCCTTTGACACCGAGGTTCACCGATTCCGTGCCCCCTGAAGTAAACACGACCTCTTTGGGGCTTCCGGCGTTGATCAGCCGTCCCACAGACTCCCTGGCTTTTTCAAGGGCCTCCGAAGCCTTGTCTCCCAACTTGTGCTGACTGGAAGGGTTGCCGAAGTTTGCCCTGATGGCATGGATCATGGCCTCCTGAACTTCGGGCAGGAGAGGATTTGCTGAAAGATGATCGAAGTTAACAATGTTCATGGGGATTTCCCTCCGTTCCGAAGTCCATCAGTGCTTTTGAATGACGTTGAGTTGGCATTTGGGACAGGTGTTCTCGCCTTCGGAAAGTTGTGTGTCACAATACGGGCAATAGCACGCCTCCCCGTGCTTGTGCATGTGCAATTCCTTGCGAACGGGTTCTTCCGCGGGCTTCCCTGATTTCCTGGCTTCGTAGTCTTTTATCGCGAGATGAAGCGCATCGGCGCCAAGATTGGAGCAGTGGAGCTTGTTTTTTGGAAGCCCTTCAAGGGCTTCGGCCACGTCTTTGTTTGAGATCTTCTTCGCTTCATCCAGACTCTTTCCTTTGGCCATCTCGGTGAGCATGCTGGATACGGCAATGGCCGCTCCGCACCCGAAGGTCTGAAATTTGATATCGTCGATGCGATCCTCATTGATCTTAAGATAGATCGTCATCATATCGCCGCAAAGAGGGTTTCCAACCTCCCCTTTACCATCCGCGTTCTCAATAACTCCCACATTCCTGGGGCTCCGGAAATGATCCATAACGGTCTTGGAATACATTGAAGACACCTCCTCTTCAAAATTGCATAGAACGTAATCATGAATCGCTCCTAGTAAAGAGATAGGAATAAGAAAAAGTGAAGGCTCTAATGCGTCGAAATCTCTCCGTCCGTTCGAAAAAAGTCCTCGGGCCCGGGACTTGACAATTGGGCGGATCCTTTTAAGTTGTATTCATTTGATAGGAAATTGAACGCTCTTGTCGTGACCGGATTGGTCCTGGAGGTCAAGGTCGGTGAAGCTTTCTACAAAAAGCCGTTACGGAACGAGGTTGATGCTTGACCTGGCGGAGCACGGTGTGAACCAGTTCGTTCAGCTTAAAGATGTGTCCAGGAGACAAGAGATCTCCCTGAAATACTTGGAGCAAATCATCATTCCCCTCAAGAGAGCCAAATATCTTATCAGCGTGCGAGGGGCCTGGGGAGGATACAGGCTGGCCAGAGCTCCGGAAGAGATAACCGTCGGTGAAATCGTCGCTCTTCTTGAGGGTGGAGAGAGCATCGCTCAATGTGCTGCAAATCCAGAGGTCTGCGAACGAGCATCTTCCTGCTTGACACGAAACCTGTGGGTCCAGACAGGGGAGGCTATGTTCGGGAAGTTGAGCCGTGTCACTCTGTCGGACCTGATCAAGAATAAAGAATAGACTCGGTGAATCAACTCAAGAGTCAATGAAATAGCATGCGGGGAATTGATGAAAATCTTGTCCATTGCCATAAGCAACAAGAAGGGAACCCGGAAGACCCAGGTCGAATCAGCGGAATTATGCGTCAATCACGGAGTCATCGGTGACGCCCACGCCGGGACCTGGGAAAGGCAGGTCAGTTTTCTTGCCGCAGAAAGAATAGAGGAATGCAAGGCGCGGGGGTTGAATGTCACTTTTGGGGATTTTGCCGAGAACATAGCCACCAAAGGGATTGACTGGAAGACCGCCCCGCTGGGCAGTCGCTTCCGCCTCGGCGACAAGGCAGTCGTTGAAATCACGAAGATCGGGAAAGAGTGTGTTAAGAAATGCGCCATTTATTATCAGGCAGGGGATTGCATTATGCCTCGAGAGGGCGTTTTTGCCCGTGTGCTTGAAGGAGGGACGATCCGCTGCGGAGACCCGATTACTCCCTTACCCCCTTCTTCCACCTAACCTTTCTTAGAAAGCCGGCCACAGATACAATGAGTTGCTCATTGCGTCCTTCCGCGATTTTTTCAAAGTCGTCATAGGCCGTCACGTCGAAAAGAAGTCTTCGGCCACTGATTTCTGTAAGGATGGACTCGGCTCTGGCTCTGGCTCCCAAGGGCACTGCTCCGAAATGGCGGATGTTGATCTGAGTACCCACCGTCATCGTGCCCTCCGGCAGAAGGCCATCGATGGCTGAACGTGAAGCCAGTTCCATGAGAAGAACGACACAGTGGGTGGAGAGCACTTCAGCGCCTATGTTGCCGGTTACACTGGCCAGATCCTTTTCGGTCACCACGATTTCTTTTGAACCCCTCAACCCTATTCGGATCTCATCCATTGACTCTTTCCTCCGTAGGCGAGCATGAGAGACAGACGCATTGGAGAACCTGTTCCGTGATTCTCAGAATTCGGTAAAGGGTCTTGTTGACAGGTGTAGGAACAGCATGTCCACAATCGCGCTATCGGCACGGAGCTTTCAGCTGTCAGCAAAAGCCAAGAAGACAGAGGGTGAGCAGCAGAAAGCCGACCGCTGATCGCTTCATCCGGATATCCTTGATTTCCAGATGGTTACTATTTAGGTTTCCGAAGCCATAAGGTCAAGTCAAACCTGAGGCTTCCAAGTGAGATTGACGGATGAAGGGGGTTTGTGTAAGGTCAAATTCCTCTTGATTGCTTCGTGGAATCAACGCCTCGATTCGCTGAAGGAATACTCCAATTTAGGGTCGAGGCGGTCTCAAGAGCAGGTGAGCATGAAACAAAAAGCCTTCATCCTGAGTGTTTGCCTTCTCGGAGTGGTGGGAGTTTGCTATGGGATGGCGAACAAGAACCACGCGGTTTTCATTGCAGGCTTGGTCTTTGTGGTTGTTGGATACCTCATGATTCGAAAGAAATTGAAAGCCCATATCCGGACGAAATATCGGTCAGAAGATAACCGGAAAAGAACCCGGCAGACCTGATCCGCGGCAATAGATCCTGGCCTTGGCCCGAATGCCTGAAGAGCCTCTATGGTCAGGGCATTTACCGATCCACTCTATAGCACGCGTCATTTCCGCAGTGCCTCACCGGACTGAATTCCCACCATTTATTGAAGTCCCTTGGGAGTGCACGACAAAAAAGTGAAAACACGGTATCTCCTGACCTCCGCTTGACAACTCTCCCTATTTCCTCTATCTTTCTCAAATCTTTAAGTCCGAGTATCCGGTTTGACCACTTTTTCAAATCACGTGATGTGGAGCGGACGAACCCGCTGGCTGGTGGCCGCTGCTCTTCTTCTGCTTCCCCTGATCATCTATTCAAACACGCTCTTCGCCCGCTTTGGGTTCCGTGACGATTACGCCATCCTGAGAGAAGTTCATGAAGAGCCGGGGAAGGTAATCCGGCACGTCGGAACTTTTGCCCGGCCTCTCTACGGCGTGATGCTCGAGGTGTTCTTCGAAAGGGTGGATGGGATCGACGATCTGTGGAAGGGCCGCGTGGCCTCGGCGTTGTGCGTCGGAGCCGTTTCGGCCATGCTCTTCTTGGCCCTGCTCAAACTCAACTGGCCGACCTGGACCAGCGCACTGCTGGGAGCCTTGATGTCTGTGCTGCCGGCTGCCCAGGTGATGGTCTCATGGGCCATTTGCTGGCCCCATCTGGTGGGAGGCCTTTGCAGTTTTGCCGCCTTCCTTGTCGGTCAAAAAGGCGGGGCTCTTCGCACCGCTGCAGCCGTGGCCCTCCTGGTCACGGGCATCCTGATTTATCAGCCTCACGTGTTCTTCTACTTTGTCCTTGTTGCAGCAGGGCTCGTGGCGTATCAGGACCAAACCTTGCAATGGCGGACCCGCTGCCTCATCAAACACTTCCTCACCATGGGGGTCGCCCTTGCCGCCTCCTACGGGATCATGCAGCTCTTGTACGCCGCGGATGTTTTCAAACAGTCGAGCCTGGTGGTGCTGGAGACCGAACCCATGGCCAAGCTGCACTGGTTCATTGCAGGGCCGTTGCGCAACGCCCTTGCCCTCATTGTCCTCAACGACGCGGAAAAAGGCATGGCCATTGCCTTCATTATGACGGCGGTGATCACAGGGGGGATCATCCTGGTCGGCGGATGGGGCAGGTGGAGGAGCGGAGGGTGGCGCGAGGGACTGTTTTGGGCAGTGACCTTGTCCGCCCTTCTCATGGCCGCGTTCACTGCAAATCTTGTCTCCATGCAGCGGTGGTCAACTTACAGGACGATCTATGCGCTGACCGGAGTCCTGCTGGTCTTCTTCGTTCTGGGGTTGCAGACCCTTGCTTCGTATCTTCCTAAACGTCGGGAATGGCTGCTGCCTGCCGTGTTAGGCTTAATATTTTTAGTGGGACTTCCGCTGGCCCGAGTTCAGGCGTACACCCTGTTCGCTCTCCCGCAGCAGGAGGAATTGGCCCTGGTGGAGGAGGGAGCCAAGAAGCTGGAGATCCTCGACAGAGCCACCGTTTTCATCATCAGGCCCACGATCGAAGACGCCTGCGCACCCCAGCGATACTCGGACGAGTTCGGAACCCTCTCTACAGACTCGGACTGGGCGCCCAAGGAAATGCTCAAACTGCTTTTGAACGGCCGGGTTCCGGATCTGTCCAAGCGCTTCACCGTCATTTGCGGCCGGTCCTTGCCTGCGGGCCGGACCTTCACCGTGGTGATCGATATGCGGCGCCTGAAGCAGTTGAGGCCTAAACTGGAAAACGCCTTCTAAAAAATCCCCCCATCCCCCCTTTACTAAAGGACGGGTGGCACGGACAAACTTGTTTGTCCGTGAGAGCACAGAACAGGTCTCGCATTATCACGGACAAGCAAAGCTTGTCCGGGCCACCAAACCGGGAGACTTGGCCGCCACCGGCGGCCTCGGAAGGGAAGAAAAGGTCAGACCCTGTCTCTATCCGTGGACGTATGGCTATTCTTTCACTCGACATATCTCGAACACGACCGGGTTGGCGGCGTCAGGGCAGGCGTGGCTGGCCGCATCCTTGTTCCCCTTGAGCCAGGGAAAGACGGCGCCGTACCTCATGGCATAGATCTTGGGAAGGAAGCTGTAGAGGGCGCTCATGCAGATCCGTCCCTGAATGGTTTCTCCATTGAAGACAATCTCGTCGTCGACCTTGTATCCAAAGCCGCACGTCCCTTTCTGGCTCACGACTTTCGCAATGATCTTGTACCCTTGTTCGGGCATTTCTTTGGGTCCCATCCTCTCTCTCTCCTTTCACGTTATTGCCTGTGAGACGAAGACTTGAGTTTGATTTCTTCTCCGCCATGAAGGCACAAAGGGACAAGGGATAGAATGATTTCTCTGCTTTGTGCCTCCGTCCCTCATCGGGTGGCTTCAGCGGACAGCAGTTGGGCCCTGTGTCTTGAAGAAAGCCTGATAGGCCTCGTGCGCGTGATAAGAACTGCGCACAAAAGGGCCGCTCGCGACTTCCCGGAAACCCATGGCAAGGGCTTTCTTGCGCCACTCCTCAAACTCTTCAGGCGACACAAAACGCTCCACAGGCAGATGTTCGGCTGAGGGTTGCAGGTACTGGCCGAGGGTGAGGATGCGGCAACCCGCCTCGAGAAGATCGTTCAGAACTTGCTTCACCTCCTCGGGCCGCTCTCCCAGGCCCAGCATGAGCCCCGACTTGGTGGGTATCGACGGGTCCATCTGGCGCGCGCTCTTCAGAAGATCGATGGATCGCTGATAAACGGCTCCGGGCCTCACCGAGACGTAGAGACGAGGAACCGTTTCCACATTGTGATTCAGGACATCCGGCCTGGCCTCCACAACGATTTTGAGAGACGGAGGGTCCCCGCGGAAGTCCGGAACCAGGACCTCCACCCTGGTCTCCGGGCGCTTCTCTCGGATTCTTCGTATGGTTTCCGCGAAAATGAAAGCGCCCCCATCCGGCAGATCATCCCGTGTCACAGAGGTCACCACGGCATAACGGAGCTTCATTTGTTCAATGGCTTCCGCGACTCGTAGAGGTTCCCCCGGATCAGGAGGTTCTGAGGGATCATGCGCCACGGCGCAGAAACGGCAGTTGCGGGTGCAGCGGTCGCCCATAATGAGGAACGTCGCTGTGCCCTGAGAGAAGCACTCACCCAGGTTGGGACAGCAGGCTTCCTGGCACACGGTGTGAAGTCGAGTCTTTTGGAGGAGCCCGCGTATTTCCTGATAGGTCGCGCCGCTCGGTATCCGCCTCTTGAGCCAGGGAGGTTTGGGGAGCCTCTGCTTTTTCTCAGTCCTCTGATTCATCATGCCGTTCCTGCCTGCTGTTTGCTTTATGACTCATCCGGCGAGCACAGGCTTTCTGGCCGCCGTCACTTCATCCATCCGTCTCCTTTTGCACTTGGTCGGCGCCTGATGGAGCAGGTCAGGATTGCTCTTCGCCTCTTCAGCTATCGCTTGAAGGGCATCAATGAGCCGATCCAGATCGTCTTTGGACTCTGTCTCCGTTGGTTCGATCATGATGGCGCCGTTCACCACCAGAGGAAAGTAGATGGTGGGCGGGTGAAAGCCGTAATCCATGAGACGCTTGGCAATGTCCAGGGTCATGACCTTGGCGCTTGCCTGGTTTTTGTCCGTGAAAACGCACTCGTGCATACAAGGTCTGTCATAGGGGAGGTGAAAGGTCGCCTTGAGCCGTTCCTTGATGTAATTGGCGTTCAGCACGGCGAGCTGGCTGGCCTTCTTGAGATTCACAGCGCCCATGGTCCTGATGTAGCTGTAAGCCCGGATCATGATCCCCACATTCCCGTAAAAGGCGTGAAGCTTTCCGATGCTTTGCGGGAAATTGTGGGAGAGCCCATACTTGCCCTCTTTCTCCACCACGCGAGGCACAGGGAGAAAAGGTTCCAGGTGCTTTTTGACGCACACGGGACCCGCTCCCGGACCACCTCCTCCGTGAGGCGTGGAAAAGGTTTTGTGGAGATTGAGATGAAGCACGTCCAGCCCGGTGCAGCCCGCATCCATGATGCCCACAACGGCGTTCATGTTGGCCCCGTCCCCGTACACCAGACCGCCCTTGGCGTGGACGAGGTCCACAATCTCTTTGAGGTTTTCTTCAAAAAGGCCGAGGGTATTGGGATTGGTGATCATGATTCCTGCCGTGTCCTCGTCCATGGCCTTGGCGACGCTTTCAACCGCGAGAACTCCCTTTTCGTTCGATGCCACGGGGATGGGGCGATAACCGCAGAGGGCCGCACTCGCAGGGTTTGTTCCGTGGGCTGTGTCAGGCACAAGGATCTTGGAAGGCTTTCTGCCCCTGCTTTTGTGGTATGTGTGGATGAGGAGCATTCCGGTGAGTTCCCCCTGGGCGCCGGCCGAGGGTTGGAGCGACACGGCATCCATGCCTGTGATCTCGGCCAGCATGCGCTCGAGTTCGAACATGAGCCTGAGAATCCCCTGGGAGAGCTCTTGGGGCAGAAGGGGATGGGCGCCGCTAAACCCCGGCAAAGCGGCCTGCTTGTCATTGATCTTCGGGTTGTACTTCATGGTGCAGGAGCCCAAGGGATAGGTGCCCGTGTCCACACCGAAGTTCCACGTCGAGAGCCTGGTGAAGTGGCGGACCACATCCACTTCGCTGAGGTCCGGAAAGTCCGGGCCGGGGGAGGTGAGGTCTTCTGCAAGAGGGGAGACTTCCACGTCCCGCACGGGAAGGGAAAACCCACTCCTTCCGGCCTTGCCTTTCTCCCAGAGAAGAGGTTCGTCAAGAACGAGCCCGGTTGTACCTAAGACTTTTTGCATGAATTGAACTCCTTCGATGGAACAGCCTGTTGAAATCCGAAATCCGAAATTCGAAGCACGAAACAAATTCGAAATTCAGATCTTTCAATGTTCAAAACTGAAAATCAGCGTCTTGGTTTAGGTCATTTGAATTTTGATAATTGGGTATTGTTTCGTGTATCGGATTTCGTGCTTCGGATTTACGAGGATACCGAGATTATCTCCTTCACCAGTAGGTCCATATCCTCTTTTGACTTTGTTTCTGTGATGCAGAAGAGATGATGATTCTTGAGTTCAGGGTAGTAGGTCTCCAAAGAAACACCGGCCACGATTCTTTCTTCAAGAAGACGGCTGCAGTTCTTCTCGAAACCCGGCGGCATCTCCACCACGAATTCGTTGAAAGAGGGCGATGCAAAGGGAATCTTGCAGCCTGCGCTTCTCAACTGGTTCTTCAAGTATTCGGCCTTGTCGTGGTTGAGCTGGCTGAGTTCTCTGATTCCTAAGGCGCCGAGGCAAGCCATGTACATGGTGGCCGCCACAGCGCAGAGGCTGTTGTTCGTGCAAATGTTGGAGGTGGCCTTTTCCCTGCGGATGTGCTGCTCACGGGTCGCCAGGGTGAGGACAAACCCCTGCCGGCTCTCCACGTCGACTGTTTTTCCCACCAGCCGACCGGGCATGTTCCTCACGTGGCTCATTCTGGTTGTGAAGATGCCGAGGCCCGGGCCTCCAAAGGACTGGGGGATGCCGAGACTCTGGCCTTCACCGGCAGCAATGTCCGCTCCCAGGGTTCCGGGACTCTTCAGGATCCCATAGGCGAGAGGCTCTGTGAAAGTGGCGACGAAAAGAGCTCCTTGATCGTGGGCCCGGTCGGCTGAGGTCCTGAGGTCTTCGATCACTCCGAAGAAGTTGGGAGACTGTACTGCCAGAGCGGCAATGTCATTCAGGTCGTGGAGCGAAGACAGATCGGTTCTGCCGTCAGGGAGATACGGAAGTTCAACAATTTCGTATTCCGTGGGCGCAAGATAGGTCTTCACGACCCTCCGGAAGTGGGGGTGGACCAGGCATGATACTGCGACTCTGCGCTTCCTGGTGATGCGAATGGCCATCAGAAGCGCTTCGGCGAGAGCCGAGGCGCCGTCGTACATCGAAGCGTTGGATACCTCCATGCCGAGCAGCCTGCTCGACAGAGTTTGGTACTCGTAAATCGCCTGAAGGGTCCCCTGGCTCATCTCAGGTTGATAGGGAGTGTAAGACGTGACGAACTCGGAGCGGCTGAGGAGATAGGAGACCACCTGAGGGATGTAGTGCTCATAACTCCCGGCGCCGACGTAGACTTTGTACTCCGGGGCTGCGCCTACAGTGCTCG
Source organism: uncultured Desulfobacteraceae bacterium (assembly GCA_964580575.1). Lineage (GTDB taxonomy): Bacteria > Desulfobacterota > DSM-4660 > Desulfatiglandales > HGW-15 > CAVPDE01. The sequence goes on along the minus strand of CAZOLJ010000013.1, from coordinate 55,883 downwards.
AAAGGCCTGCCATGAGGCGGTTCAAGTCCCACTCGTTCATGGGCTCGGGAAGATTCAAGCCTCCGTTTCGCCGGCAACTCGGGGGGACTGCAGAAAAGAGATCATCGAGGCTCTTTGCTCCGATCGCATCGAGCATGGAGGCAATCTCTTCATCCGTGTGAGGCAGGTATCTCATGGCTTCAGTCCTTTCAAAAGGCTCAAATAGGCCTCCCGGTTCATGAGATCTTTGAGTTCCCCTGGGGCGCTTGGTTTGATTTCAATGATCCAGCCCGACTCATAGGGTTGCTTGTTCACGAGCTCAGGAGATTCCTCAAGAACTTTGTTGGTGGAGAGGATTTCTCCTCCCAAGGGCATGTTCAGTTCTGACACGGCTTTGACGGATTCGATGGTGCCGAACTGCTCTCCCTTGGCGCGTTTGGTGCCGACCTGGGGCAATTCCACGAAGACGATGTCTCCGAGCTGATCTTGAGCATAGTCACTGATGCCCACTCGGGCCTTGTCTCCTTCGGGCTTGGCCCACTCGTGATCTTTGGCATAGAGAAAATCTTCAGGGAACTGAAGCTCGCTAATTTCTTTCACGGTTTTCCTCCTTGATACACCGACGCTTTTACAGGATATAGGGTACTTTTAGATGATAAGATTTGTAAATGACAAAAGTCTCGACCGATTGGACCCCTTTGACTTTGGCAACCTCATCGGTATAAAACTCCAGGAGACCGAAACCTTCTTTCAGCAGGACCAGGAGAATGAGGTCAAAGCGACCCGTGACCACGCTCACCGATACCACGCCTCTGAGCTTGCTGAATTCCTCGCCCTTCTTGATGAGGTCCATGCTCTGGAGTTTCACCCCCACGATGACGGCGCCGTGCCCTGGAAGCGACTCCGGATCCACAAGCCCGGAGATTTCCAGAACCCCTTCTTCGGTCAGTTTGCTGACGCGGGCTCTGATCGTGTTTTCAGAGACAGAGAGCTCCTCTGCGATTGTTTTGAAAGACTTTCTACCGTCTCTAAGCTGCTTGATGATCTCAAGGTTTGTCTGGTCTATTTTCATGAATAATGAAATATAATAGAACTGAAGATTATGTCAATATTTTTATCGTTTTAAGCGGATATGCTCAGTGATAAGGCACAAATCGCTTGAAAAGTTAAAAACACAATGGTAAATAAAAGACAAAATCACGGCGAGGAGCAATCCATGGCACCAAAGGTCGTTGTCATCGGCGCAGGTCCAGGAGGGTACGTGGCCGCAATCAGGGCTGCCCAGCTTGGGGCTGAAGTGACTCTCATCGAAAGAGAGCGTGTGGGGGGAACGTGCTTGAACTGGGGCTGCATCCCCTCCAAAGTTCTGAGAACCTCGGCCGAACTGTTCGATCGCGCTCGCAGGGGCCGTGAGTATGGTCTTGTTTTGGACGGTGGCCTCTCGCTCGATCTGAAAACCGTCATGGCCAGGAAGGAAAAGGTGATTGAAAACCAGGCGAAGGGTATCGGGGACATCCTGAAACATCACCGCATCCGGTATATCGAAGGGGTCGGGACAATCGCCGGTCCGGACCGGATCACGGTGCGGGGGCATGACGAGGAGGCATGGGGGGAGATCCCATGGGAACGTCTGATCCTGGCCCTTGGATCAGCGCCTCTGGAGGTCCCGGGCCTTCCTGTGGACGGCAAGAGAGTTCTTTCGAGCAATGATGCGCTGGAAGTTCAGAGGGTGCCCAAGTCGCTGCTGATCGTCGGAGGGGGCGTGATCGGTTGTGAATTCGCCTTCATTTTCTCCGCCTTCGGCGCAAAGGTCACCCTTGTGGAAGCAAAGTCTCGGCTGATCCCTCTCCCTTCTGTGGATGAGGAGTGTTCCAAGGTGATTCAAAGAGAGATGGCGAAACGAAAAATATCCGTCATTCTGGAGCGCACCGTAAGCAGGGTGGAAGACAAAGAAGACGGGCTTCAGGTATTCTTAGGCCCTTCTCCCTTTGTGGAAAGCCCATCGGACAAGGTTTGGCGGCCTGCGAGCCTGGAAGTGGAGAAGGGACTCCTGTGCATCGGTCGAAAGCCTGACACGGCTGGAGTGGGTCTTGAAAGAATCGGCGTAAAGGTGGACAATAATGGTTGGGTGGTCGCCGATGAGACCATGAAAACCAATCTCCCTCGCATCTACGCAATCGGGGACGTGCTGGGGCCTTCCAAGGTGATGCTGGCCCATGTGGCCTCGAGAGAAGGGATGGTGGCAGCGGAAAACGCTGTGGGTGGGACAGCCCGGATGAGCTATGATGCGGTTCCGAACGTCATCTTCACCATGCCGGAGATCTCCAATGTGGGGCTGACCGAAGCCCAGGCAAAAGAGCAGGGGTTTCAGGCAAGGGCGGAGAGTGTGCTTTTCAGGAACATTGCAAAGCCCCACGTGATCGGCGAAATCGGTGGAATGGTGAAGATTGTCTTCGACGGCGAAAGTGAAAGACTACTGGGGGTCCACTTGGTGGGAGCGTGTGCCAGTGATCTGATTGCAGAGGGAGCCCTGGCGGTCAAGTCCGGCTGTACGATCCAGGAGCTGGCGGACACAATCCACGGCCATCCGACCCTGGCTGAAATCATGTCCGAAGTCTCCATGAAAGCCCTGGGAAAACCGATTCATGGATGAGGCAAGTTCAGGAGCCAGTCACAAGTGACGAGTGACCGTTCGACCATCTCACGGCCCTGAGCAAAGTCGAAGGGCAAGTGACGAGCAAAAGACAAAGGAAGGTGAAGCCATGAGCGAGTTCAGACGAACCGTGCTCTATGACCGGCATGCGGCGCTGGGAGCCAAGATCGTGGAATTCGGGGGCTGGGAAATGCCTCTTTTCTACTCTACAGGGATTGTGGAAGAGCATTTGGTGACCCGCAAAAGCGCCGGACTTTTTGACGTCTCCCACATGGGGAGGTTCACCGTCAGAGGGGAAGGGGCCCTGCGATTCCTCAACCACGTTATGACCAACAATGCCGGTGCTCTCGACATGAGGATGATGGGAGCCCAGTACACGCTCCTTTCCAATGAAGTGGGCAGCACAATAGACGATGCTTTTCTTTATCGCTTTTCCAATGACGAATTCCTGCTGGTGGTGAACGCCGCGAACATGGAAAAGGACTGGCACCACCTGCAGAGGGTTCTTCAGGGCTTCCCGGATGCGGAGATGATCAATCACACTGAGGAGATTGCCATGCTTTCCCTGCAGGGACCGCACTCCCGGAAGATCCTTGAGTGGATATTGGAGTCGGGCTCTTTGCCGGAACCCATGAGAAACGCCGTGAGCGTGGTCAGCCTCGCTGGAGCCGAAGTCCGGATCGCTCGCACGGGGTACACAGGGGAGCCCCTGTGCTTTGAGCTCTTTCTGAAACGGGGTGATGCGCCATGGGTTTGGGATCTATTGCTGGCCAAAGGAGCCGCCCCATCCGGCTTAGGTGCGAGGGACACGCTCCGACTGGAAGCCGGGCTTCCTCTCTACGGCCACGAACTGGGGCAGGACCCGGAAGGCAAAGACATGGCGTTGTTCACTTTCCCCTTCGCCCGAATCGGTGTGAGCTTTTCTCCGGCCAAGGGTGAATTCATTGGGCGTGAGGCGCTGGCAAGGCAATTTGAAGCCCTGGGGCGAATTATGAAACGGGACTACTCCATGAAGAGGGTTCTCCCCCGGATTATCCAGCCAGTGGCTGTGGCCGGACGAGGAGTGGCCCGCAGCGGAGCGGGGGTGTTCAAGAACGGGAAGGCCGTCGGCTTTGTCACGAGCGGAACCATGGTGCCTTCCTGGGGCTTCGAAGGGGAGGGGCTGCGTTCGGTCCGATCGGATCAGAGACAACTCCGTTCCATCTGTCTGGCCTGCATGGATTGTGAAGTTCTGGAGGGCGACAGGCTGGCCATCGACATCCGCGGGAAGCAAGTGGACGCTGTGGTGGTCCCCTATCATCTGAGGAGTGAAGCTCCCCCTTATGCCCGGCCGATCGTCTGGGATCATGCCCTGGAAAGCAAGGCTGTGCCGGCAGGCGAGGCCCCGTTCAAGATCAGGGCTCTTCTGAAAAAGAGCCTTCAGAACACCCTCTGGCGGCAGCAGCAGTGCATCAACCTTATCCCATCGGAAATGACGCCTTCGCCCATGGTCAGGCTTCTGTCCGTCATGGATCCGGCCTTTCGCTACGCAGAGCACAAGAGAACCAAGGCTTTCTACGATGCAGAGGTTTACTATTACCAAGGAACGGATTTCATTGACGAGGTGGAACGGGCTCTTCAAGTCGAAATGTGCCGGTTCCTAAAGTGCGCGGAAGTGGAAACGCGGGTCATCAGCGGGCAAATGGCGAACATGACTGTTTTCAGCGCCATGGTGGATTACATCAACCGCACGGACCGCAAAAGGGAACCGCGGCGAATCCGGCAGGTGATGAACAACTACATCGGCAAAGGCGGCCACTTGAGCGCACAGCCCATGGGAGCGCTGAGGGATTTTGTGGCCCGGGACCCGAAAACCGAAAGACCTGCAGTGGTTCCCTTCCCGGTGCTTCGGGAAAACCCCTACAAAATCGACGTTCCTTTGACCCTCAACTTGATCGACGAGTTCAAGCCCGAATTTATCATTTTCGGAAAGAGCATGGTGCTCCACAAAGAACCTGTGGCTGAGGTCCGACGATTCTTGGACGCCCAGAGGATCGATGCGGTGATCCTGTATGACATGGCCCACGTCCTGGGCCTGGTGGGGCCGCATTTTCAGGAGCCCTTCAAGGAAGGAGCGGACTTGGTCACGGGTTCGACGCACAAGACGTTCTTCGGAACCCAGAGAGGCGTTGTGGGAAGCCCGTTCCTCGATCACGAGGAGCGCTATGAGCTCTGGGAAGCGGTTGTGAGGCGATCTTTCCCCGGCTCTCTCTCCAACCATCACCTGGGAACTCTGCTGGGGCTGCTGGCAGCGGCCTATGAGATGAACACCTTCAAGGAGGAGTACCAGAAGAGGGTGATCACCAATGCCAAAGCTTTTGCCCGAGCGCTGAAGGAGTGCGGGCTTGAAGTGGCCGGAGATCCGGCGATTGACTTCACGGAAACCCATCAGGTCATTCTCAACGTCGGCTACGGGCGGGGACCGGAAGCAGCCAAGCGACTGGAAGACAACAACATCATCTGCAACTACCAGGCCATGCCGGACGAAGAAGGCTTCACGGCTTCAGGGGCCCTTCGCATGGGCGTGTCGGAGATGACCCGCTTCGGCATGGGACCCGCGGACTTCCGTGAGTTGGCGGTGCTGATCTCCGATGCGGTTGTCAAGAATGCGTGTGTGATCGATGAGGTGAGAAGTCTGAGAGCGCGATTTTGTGAGCTCCAATACTGCTTCAAGGGCGAGGAAGTCGCCGAGGGGTTCAACCGGTTGCGCGATATGCTTTAGAGTCTAACATCGAGGTTCTCTGGGATTTGCGGAGAAAATGAAAACCCGAAATCCGAAGCACCTACCTGCGCGAAGCCGCGTCGGCGAAGGCAGGCGAAATCCGAAACAATGTCCAATGTTCCAAATTCAAGTGATCAAAACTTGACCGTACCGCCTTTCTGTTTTGGACATTGGAGCCTTTGAATTTTGAATTTGCTTCGATTTCCGGATTTCGATATTCGAATTTGGTTATGGCCAACTACTTGCATCGGGCATTTGGGACCATCAAGAACTCGTAGGATTGCCTTGAACCAGAAGCCATGTACACCATCCAAAGCGAAAGCCTGAGACTAGAGCTGGAAATCCTTCCTGTTGCCTCCTTGTTCGCCCATGAGAGACTTCTGGCTTCTGTTGCCGATCGCTTGAGCCTGGAGTTTCGAAGCGCAGCCTACCTGGAAAATCCGGTGATCGTGGACCAGAATCATATTGTTCTGGATGGAAACCACCGGGTACACGTTTTCAAGAGACTTCAGTTCAAACACATCGCGGTGTGCCGGATTGACTACATGCACAAAGAGGCGAGGCTCCGCTACTGGTTCCGTCTCCTGGCCAACGTGAAATCCATCGACCGCCTCAAGAGGATTTCAGAGGAGTTCAGAGGACGATTTGAATACATGAGAGACAAAGCGGCTCTGGAAAGGATCATGGCGGAGAACTTTGCCTGTTGCGGAATACAATATGGCGAGGTCTTCGGAGTTCTAGTATTCGATCAGGAGGTGGTGGGGGACGCGGTCAGCGCGTATGACCTTCTTGAAAACCTTCAAGCCAGGCTGGTGGAAGAAGGAATTGTGGTGGAATACATCCCCTGCCAGTACGCTCACAAGGGGGAATTCTGCCAGTGCCTGACCGATGAGCATGTGATCCTGTGGACCCCTCAAATCACCAAGGAAATGGTGGTGCAGGCGGCCAAGCAGGAGCGGCTGTTCGCTCCAAAAACGACGCGCCACCTGATCCCTGCCCGGCCTTTGCACATCAACGTCCCCATCGGCTGGCTCAGGGAAGAGGTTGCCATGGGGGTCATCAATGATCGGTTCATGGAGCACCTGAGGGCCAAAGAGCTCAGACGCCTGGCACCGGGCCAGGTGATCAGTGGACGTTATTATGAAGAAGAGCTCTTTGTTTTTTTCGACAGAAAACCTGCCTCTTTCAAGGAGTAGACGATGGGAGAAAAGGGAAAAATCATCAGCCTTTCAGCCATAGGGCTTGATTCTCCGGGCCTGGTGTCCAAGCTCACGACCCGGGTTTTCGAGCTGAACGGGAACATCATCGATGTGGAGGAAAGCTGCCGGCATGGTCTTTTCTCCATCTTTCTGATCATTGATTTTTCCGGATCCGACGCCCACATGCAAAAGATTAGCGATGCGCTTTCCCGCATGGGGGAGGAGACCGGCTTGAAGATCGTGCTCGGGATCTATCAGGAAGATCAGATTGCCTATTCCAGGGAAAAGGAAAACCACGTGGTGACCGTTCTCGGGGAAGACAAGCCGGGTATCATTGCGGCCGTGTCCACCTTCTTCCACCAGCACCACATCAACATTGAAAGCTGCAGAATGATCGCTCGCGGGAAGTTCTTTTCCATGGAGATGGCGATCAACACAAGCCGGATGCGGGTGGAGCCCCGGATGTCCCACGGGGAAGCGATTGAAAAGATGAAGCTGGCCTTCAGGCAATTGTGCAGCAGCCTCAACCAGAGCGTGGTGATTCAAAGTGAAGATGTTTTCAACAGGGGAAAGAAGCTTGTCGTCTTTGACGTGGAGTCCTCTCTGCTGCAGGAATCCTCTCTGGAGGATTTTCTGAAGCGAATCGAAGGGAGAGTCAAGGCCGAAGGGGAGGCGGAAATCAAGAACGGGGGCGAGGACAAAATGCAGGCCCTTTTGGAAAACGCCCGAATCCTTCGGGGCATTCCTCTGGCGGACCTGGAGAAATTCAGCGATAAACTTCAGTTGAACCCCGGTGCCCTGGAGCTGATCGCGATCTTGAAATCCATGGGTTTCAAGATCGCGCTTCTGTCTTCGGGCTTCAGTTTTCTCATGAAGAGGATCTTTGAACAGGCGGGGGTGGATTATGCCTTCTCGAATTCTCTCAAGGCGGATGAGAAGGGGATCATCACCGGAGACTTGCAGGAACCGGTCATCACCAATGACACCAAGAACGAGATCCTCGACTTCATCATGAGCGTGGAAGGCCTCAAACCCGAACAGGTCATTGCCGTGGGTGACGGCTCCACACGGTCTCACTTCATCAGGAACGTGGGCCTGTCCATCGCCTTCAAACCCGAGGACACGAGTGTGGCCACAGACGGCATCCTCAGCACGGACCGGATCTCCCACATCCTCTACTGCTTAGGGATTCCAAAGGCCGAGCTGGACAAGTGCCTGAAAAAGAAATCGAGTCCATCCGGATCAGGGAAAAGCCTGTAATTGCGACTGATGCTCATCGCGATTGGCGTTCTAGGTGACCCTAGCCCTGCTCTGAGCACCACTCTCTAATCCTTTTGGATGATCAATGTCAGGATGTTGCGATCCTTCTCCCGTCTGCCCAAATTTTCGAGCTTGGCGGACAGGTGCAAACGTGTCAGCACAGCCATGAATCAAATCTCTTTGAGTGCCGCTTCTGCCGTAGCAAAGACTCTAAAAATAGACATAAACCCGGAAACCTTGAAAACCTCCTCCACAGGTCCATGCAGTCCCGCAACGAAAATTCTTCCATTCCTGTCTTTCAGTTTTTTGGAAGCGGCGAGGATGCTCCGGAGACCCGCACTGCTGATATACTCCAGGCCGGTGAAGTTCAGAAGAAAGTTGTTATCGCCTTTCGATATCCAATCGGATAGACTCGTCTCGAATTCAGATGAGGCACCGGCGTCTAATCTGCCCCTTAAACACATAACCACTGCATTTCCTTCCTTTGATGCGTCGATCTTCATACTACCTCCTTCAGCGGTATACCCTGTGCGGCCAATTGGCGATCCAGTGCCTAAACCCTCCACCTCTGCTGGAGGGTTTAGTGAGAAGGAAGCCTAGAGCATGTCTTGTTTTGTATCGCTCGCCCTTGCAGCGCCTCTGAAGACCGGGGAACCAGCCTTTACTCATTCAGACAGGGCTGTCGACGTGCCTTAAATAAGGTGCATGTCCTCGGCTTCATGCAACAGACTGTCACTGAATTTTGGATGAGCGATGCTTATAATGTCCAGCGCTCTGTCTCGAGTGGATTTTCCTTTCAGATTCACGACGCCGTGCTCGGTAACAAGATAATGCGTGTCCATTCTTGGAGTAGTCACTACAGTGCCCGTTTGAAAACGAGGAACCACCCGCGACACTTCCCCGTTTTTCGCTGTGGCGTAAAAAGCAATGATGGACTTGCCCCCTCTGGAATTGAAGGCTCCCCGGACGAAGTCCAACTGCCCACCCGTGCCACTGAATTGGAACCCTCCGATGGATTCGGAATTGCACTGTCCCAGGAGGTCTACCTCAATCGTGGCGTTGATCGAGATCAGGTTGTCGTTCTGCGCGATGAGGTGAGGCTCATTGGTATAGGAGACCGGGTGACTCGCCATGCTGGGGTTGTCATTCATGAAATCATACATATCCCGGTCCCCCAATGCATTGGTGAAGACATGCTGTCGCGGGTGTAGGTTCTTCTTTCTGCCGGTGACGACCCCTTTCTGAATGAGATGCTTCAGGCCAGGGCAGAAAAGCTCGCTGTGAATCCCCAGGTCTTTATGGTTTTCCAGGGAGCCTGCCAGCGCGTTCGGAATGCCCCCAAAGCCGAGCTGGATCGTGGCCCCGTCGGGGATCATCTCGGCAATAGAGCGACCGATGATCTCCGCTTCGGGCTTGGGCTCAGCCGGAACGACCTCCAGAATTGGGGAATCATTCTCCACAATGGCATCCACCTCCGAAACATGCAGCAACGAGTCCCCAAACACCCTAGGCATGTTAGGATTGACCTCAACGACAAGTCTCCGGCAGTGCCTCGCAGCCGTTGAGATATAGTCGTTGATGGTCCCAAACGTGAAGAATCCCGCTCTGTCCATGGGGGAAACGGTGGTGATCACCAGGTCTATCTCCATAAAATCCCTGATCAGCCTGGGAACCTGGTGGAATTCATTGGGCACGAAACTGTTCAGGCCCACCCGTACAAACCCGCGGTCCGACGGACTCACAAACCAGGTTTGGGGAAAAATCACATCACTTAAGCCTGGATCCAAGATTGTCCTGGCTGCATGGGCCATGGGCAGCATGGAAAAGGCTTTTACCTCCTTGAACTTCCCGGCACGCGCGCGCTCGGCGACTGCCCCGAGAAGCGCCCCGGGCTCCCCAGAGGCCATGCCGTGCACGATGGTACAGGTATCGGGAACGGATTCGATCGCCAGTTGTGGTGTTCTAAGTTTACTTTTGTATTCAGCTTTGTACACGATAGGAGATCCTCCTTAAAGAGCCTACGGGCCCCAAAGTGCCTGGGGAGTGACGATCAGCAGGGCTTCTTTACTTGAAGGAGTATAGGTGGTCTACCGTGCACGGTCAATCATAATTCCGACAGAGTTCCGGCACACTGCCCATTCCCTGATGACACAAAGGTGCTGGACTGTAGGTGAGTCGTCCCTTGGGTGTCAAGGGCAACCTCGGCACACAAGATTCCAGACGAGAGGAGAAGGGTTCAGATGGAAAAACCCGGAAGTATTCCTAATCGGCCTTCCCCTGCGGTGCGCCCTTGAATGATGGACACGTGGGGTAGACCGTGATAAAAAAGATGCCCTTGATCTGTCGATGTGGCCGCGGAAGACAGTGAGGCGGTGCGCTTCCGTCATGAGATGGAGGCAGTCTACGGCAAGGAAATGCAGGAGGTTGAAGAATGAACGGTCACAACAAGGTCGCGATAGTCACAGGCGCGGGCAGCGGCATCGGAAAAACCGTTGCCCTCACGCTTCTGAAGGACGGGTACCGGGTGGTGCTGGCCGGCCGGCGCAGAGATCCTCTTGAACAGACTGCAAAGGATGCGGGGTCTGCAGGCGCCATGGCTCTGGTGGTTCCGGCCGACGTGAGCCTTCCGGACTCCGTGCGGGCCCTGTTCGCCAAAACGAAGGAGGGCTTCGGTCGACTGGACCTGCTCTTCAACAATGCGGGGGTCTTCCCGCCAGGGGTCCCCCTGGAGGATCTGAGTTTCGAGCAGTGGAAAACCGCGGTGGACATCAATCTGACGGGTGCGTTCCTGTGCACCCAGGAAGCCTTCAAGATCATGAAGAGCCAGGTTCCCCGCGGGGGCCGCATCATCAACAACGGATCGATCTCAGCCCATGCACCGCGCCCCAATTCAGCGCCTTACACAGCGACCAAGCATGCCATCACCGGCCTGACCAAGTCGACCTCCCTCGACGGGAGGAAGTACGACATCGCCTGCGGCCAGATCGACATCGGCAACGCGGCAACGGAAATCACATCGAAAATAGGCACAGGGGCTGCACAAGCCAACGGCACCATCGCACCAGAGCCGCTCATGGACCTGAGCCATGTGGCTAGCGCCGTGCTCTGCATGGCGAGCCTGCCCCTGGACACCAATGTCCAGTTTCTTGCGATCATGGCAACGAAGATGCCCTTTATCGGCCGCGGGTGATTACACAACCCAGAGAAGAATCTTAGAGGAGAGTCGACACATCAGCCGGCCGGCGGGGTCCTGTGGAATTCTCTTTCCAGAACCCGAACCCTTTCCATTCTGTCAGGAGCGAGAAAAACCTTGTAGATCTCGTCGTCAGGATCGAGGGGGCGACAGGCCAGATTCTTTTCAATCATGGAGAGGGCTTCCACGGATTTGTCACACACCGGATAGCCCCGGTCATCGAGGGGGATACAGGAATCAGAGGACACCCTGGAGATGTTGTTGATGTCCACGAGCTTGATCAGGCCCGTGGCTGTCAGGATGAGGTTGCCTGACCCTGCGAGATCCGGAATATAGCCTGCGAGTGAAATCAATTGCCTAACCCGCAGAACAAATCCCCCGGCCTGGGTACGGACGTTTGCAATCCATTCGCTTTGGGAATCCGGGCCCACCGGATCAGGCATCCGCTCCTTCAAGGAGGCGAGCTCTGCATCATCCAGACGATTCCATGGATTGAGGGTTTCTCCTTCCACGTATTCCTGCAGGCCGCACAGAAGGGTTTCCTTTTTATCTGCGCCGGTGAAATCGACAAGGACTTCATTTGATCGTGCCATGTGGAGAGGAGCCAGATACGCTTCAAGGGTCTTGACCCTGAGGAGCTCTTGTTCCGCGGCTTCGAGATTCTTGAATCGGGTTCTGAAGACTCGCAGCATCTTGAGGGGACGGGCCTTGGGAAAATGCCGGACTCCGTCCCTGAGAATTCCCGTCCTTTCCCTGTCGAGGTCTTCACGAAGCAGGACCTGCATGATGTGAGAACGGAGCCCGGCGCGGTAATGCCTTCGGTAAACATAGATCCCATGGGCTCTCACGAAGTTCATGGCCACAACATCTTGGTGGCTCAGGCTGAGCTTATCCCTAGGGTCTTCCTGAGTCATGCGCCGAATTTAATGTAACGCACGCTCAAAACGTTGGGCAGAGCACGGATCTCGTGAAGGATGTCGTCGTTGACCGGAGTGTCGAGGTTGACCGTGCAGATGGCCTGCTCCTTGGCCCTTCCGAGCTGGAATCGGGCGATGTTGATGCCATGCTTGCCGAGAGTCATGCCGATATTGCCGATCACGCCGGGCCGGTCCACGTTTTGGACGAGGATCATGGGCCCTTGGGGGATGGCGTCCAGGAAGATCTTGCCGATGCGCACGATCCTCTGGTACTTTTTCGCAAAGACCGTTCCCCAGACCTCATTCAAATCCTCCTTGATCCCCGGGAGGTCAATGCGGATCAGGTTGGTGTACTCCACGGCCTGCATTTGAATCGTCTCCTGGACCTTGATGCCTTTGGCTTTGGCCATGTAGGGCGCGTTGACGAAGTTCACGGGGCGGTCCGTAAAGCAGCTCAAAAGACCCTTGAGCACCGCGTGGGTCAGGACCCGCGTGTCGAATTCGGTCACGTAACCGCTGTAAGTGACGTTCATGTCGCAGGGCTGACGGACCATCTGTCCCACCATGGATCCCATTTGTTCCGCAAGATCCAGATGGAGCCGGAGCTTGGCCATGGTTTCCATAGGAATGGACGGAAAATTCACCGCGTTGATGATGACCCCTTCGAGGAAGTAACTCACCATTTGTTTGGCGATCATCTCGGCAACCTTTTCCTGGGCTTCGCCCGTGCTTGCTCCCAGGTGGGGGGTGAGGATCACGTTCGGATGCTTGAAGACCGGCGCTGAAAAATCCGGAGGCTCCTGGGGAAACACATCGAGCGCCGCGCCGGCCACCTGGCCTTTGGACAGCGCTTCGGCCAGGTCGTCCAGGTTGACGACGTCTCCGCGCGCACAGTTGATGAGGCGGACGCCCTTCTTCATCTTCTGAAGAGTGGCGCCGCGAATCAGGTTCTTGGTCTCCTCCAACCGGGGGACATGAAGAGAGATGAAATCCGCGTTAGCCAGCAGGTCGTCCATGAGAACCAGTTCCACGCCAAGGGAGGTAGCCACTTCTTTGGTGATGTAAGGGTCGGTGGCGATCACCTTCATGCCCAGACCCTGGGCTCGGGAAGTGACGACGCGGCCGATCTGGCCCAATCCGATGATGCCCAGTGTTTTTCCGCCGATCTCGACTCCCATGAAGGCTTTCTTCTCCCACAGGCCGGAGCGCATGGAAGCGGTGGCCTGCGGAATGTTCCGCGCCAGGGAAAGCATCATGGAGATCGCGTGCTCTGCCGTGGTCAGCGTGTTTCCTCCGGGAGCGTTCATCACCACGATGCCGCGGCTGGAGGCATCGCTCACGTCCACATTGTCGACCCCAATGCCGGCGCGGGCCACGACCTTGAGCTTGCCCGCCTTTTCAAGCACCGCAGCAGAAACCTTGGTGCCGCTGCGGATGCCGAGCCCGTCGAACTCGCCGATCAGGCCGGCAAGAACTTTCGGATCGTTCGTGGCTTTGTCGTTGTCCACGACCACTTGGATCTGGCCTGTTGCTTCCAGGATTTCCTTTGCCCTCGGAGACATGTTGTCCCTCAACATCACTCTGTACATTGTCACCTCCTCTTCATCGTTAAAAGTTAGTGGGAATGAGTTTTCTGACCCATGTGCTGTAAGGCTTTGTCCATGCGCCGGAGGACCGTTTCCTTTCCGAGAACCTCCATCACCTCAAAAAGCCCGGGGCTGACGCTTGTACCTGTGAGCGCCACCCGGAGAGGTTGCGCGATATCTCCTAGTTTGATCTTCTTTTCGTCGAGAATGCGAAGGAACAATCCTTCCAGGCTTTTCTGCGTGAAGTCGTTGAGGCTTTGAAGACGTCCCCTGGTTTCCTGCACAAGAGGCGCGACGTCTGGTTTCAGAAACTTGCGGTCCGCTTTCTCTTCGTAGCGAAAGTCCTCGTCAAAGTAAAAACGGGCACTCTCGGCCATCTCGACAAGCGTTTTGCTCCGCATCCGGAGAGTCTCAACGGCACCAACCACCCGGCTTTTGTCCAGAGGCTTGAATCCGAGTCTTTCCAGAAAAGGGATGAGCGCTTCAGCCAAGTCCTTTGAATCCGATTCGCGGATGTACCGGGCGTTCAGGTCGAGAAGCTTTTCCGGGTTGAAGATCCCGGCGGATTTGCCCACGCTTTCCAGGGAAAACTTCTCGATCAGTTCCTGAACCGTGAACTTCTCCTGGTCACCGTAAGACCAGCCGACCCTGGCGAGTGCGTTCAGGAGGGCATGAGGCAAATAGCCCATGTCCCGGTAGGCAAGGACGGATGTCGCTCCGTGGCGCTTGCTGAGTCTTGTCCGATCAGGGCCGAGAATCATGGGCACGTGAGCGTAGTGGGGGAGGGGTTCTCCAAGGGCCTGGTAAATGAGGATTTGGCGGGGGGTGTTGTTGACATGGTCGTCCCCCCGGATCACGTAGGTGATGCCCATGGTGATGTCGTCTACGACGACGGCCAGATGATAGGTCGGGCTGCCGTCGGAACGCCACAGGACCAGGTCGTCCAATTCTTCGTTCTGGAACGAGATAGAGCCCTTGACCAGATCGTGAAAAACGGTTTTGCCGGCCAGCGGGGACTTGAGTCTCACCACCGCATTCGGGCCGGGCCCAAGCCCCTTGTCCCGACACTTCCCGTCGTACTTGGGCTTGAGCCCGAGAGCTTTGGCCGCCTCCCGTCTTGCATCCAACTCTTCGGGAGTGCAGTGGCAGTAATAGGCTTTGCCCGTGGAGAGGAGTCGTTCCACCTTCTCTTGATAAATGGGATATCGCCGGGACTGAAAGTAGGGGCCCTCGTCCCAGTCTATGCCAAGCCATTCGAGGGAGTCCACGATCGCCCGGGTCGCTTCGTCTGTGGATCTTTCCTTGTCCGTATCTTCGATTCTGAGAACGAATTTCCCTTTCTTCTGTCTGGCAAAAAGCCAATTGTAGAGCGCTGTTCTTGCTCCGCCGATGTGCAGGTACCCTGTGGGGCTCGGGGGAAATCGGGTTACAATCTTGTCATCGGTCATCGTGTCATGACTCCTTCAGGGGTACCGAGGGAGTGTATCACAGGCAAAATGGATATTCAATTTCTTGATGAGGCGTTTTCATCGCTAGGATCAGAAAAAAACAGAGCCATTTCTGGCTCTGTTTCGAATGGAGGGTTGGTTTTAAAATCCTTTTCTAAACGGGCCAAATCTTAGGTTAGGCTTTCTAAATCCCCAACGTCTCCATCCCCAACGACTTCCCGCAACGCCGTTTTTTCTGCCGTGCAAATCTTTATGTCTTTGAGTAGATAAGATTCCCGGCAAAAAGATGCACGAACACCCGAGAAGTTCGCTTGCTGGCACTGTGTTTCTAATTGTCGGTTCCTTGTTCTCATCTAAACCTTTTTCGTTGGGTTAATATAATACTTTAATTTTTATATTTGTCAACAATTTTATCGTATATTAGATATAAATTATGCATAATTTATATATATAGTGTATCAGAGAGTAAAACGCTACCAGATGATGTATTCTTTCCCGTAAGTTCGGACGATTTTTTTGACCCTGTGCACAAAGAAAAAGCAGAACCGGCTGGGGTTCTGCCTTTTCATGAAAGAAGTAGATCTTGGAGATCTCGATCGAGACGGCCACCCGTCCTGCATCTACGCGGCTGCAGCTGCTTTCATCCCTGCTTCGATGCCTTTGCTGAAGTCCGTGAGGACCGTGGTCCTCCGTGTTACCGATATTCGAATTTCGAATTTAGAGAATCCATCGGATCTTCAATTGCCGCATGTATTGAATTGCCAAAAAACGACATGCAATTGATGAGACATGATGCTAGTAGGGAAATTCCTTGATAATCTCTTTGACTCCAAAAGAGGCCAGTTCATCCGCGGTGAGCCATTTCGCCCCATGCTCGAAAAAAGCCTTCGCATTGAGGATATTCTCGGACAGGGAACGCTGGGTCTGGACAAAACTCTTGCTCCAGAGGATCTTTCCGCTTTCCACGTCCACCAGGTGAAGAGCAAACGACACCGAAGCAGGGCTTGAAACCGCGCCGGCTCCGCCTACTCTCTCTCTATACCTCCAGACAGTGCCCACGGCCATGAGGTTGGCATCCAGGAGTTTTCCCATCTTTTGAGAAAGGGCAAGGGGGGTGTCCCGGCGGTCATCCAAAGGAAGCTGGGCGTAGGTCTTGGCCACGAGCGCCTGAGAAATGACTCGGTCCCCATGCTTTTTTTCGAGACCATCCCGGACATATTGCGTCAAAACCTTGTCGGAGTCGGGTGAGAGGCTCCGGGGGTCATAGGTCAAATCACACACCGGGCAGGCGATGCTTTCCGTGATGGAAGAACCGAAGGATCCTTTGAAAAAAGGCATCACTCCTATTCGCTCCAAAGCCACGGCAGGGGCAGTCGAATCGGTCGACTGAGCAAAACCCGGACCAACACTTAATAGCAAGACTAAAGCCAGGGCAGAGGCCAGGATTCTCCTCAGTCCTGTAGGAGTCGTTTTTTTCATAGGTCGTCATCTCCCCCCAAAAACAACGGCTATTTGCCTCCACTAAAAAGATAGACGAGTTTCGTGGTGATGGACACGCAGGTGCAGATGTTGAAGATCATGCCCTTGAAGGCCTGGGAGAGGTGATCGTAAGACGTGTGAAGCTGCTCGGCATCCAGGGGAATGGTTTTGAGGGACGGGGTGCCCGCCACAGAGGCGTTTCGCGGCTCCTGTCCCATATCCAGGAAGGGCAGGTTTCCGAATACGTCATCTTTCTCAAGGAGCAGCAGAGGAACATCGCCTTTGGCCGTCTTGCCCACCACATAGGCCTGGCCTTCCTGGATGTAATAGAGGTCGTCCTTCTTGGAGCCCAGTTCCACCGCAATTTCCAGTCCTTTGGCAGGAAGCACGAAAGGATCTTCCTTCCTCGATGAGAGATCCACGGCTCTGTCGGTAATCTTCTTGAGCCTGCGGTCAAGACTGGAAAGGGTGTTTCGGAAATCGACGGGCAGGGTGTAGAATTCCCCTGCGAGCCGCTGGGTGTCCATGAGACCCAGGCGAAGATCCCCCATGGCGGTCACCGTGGCGCTCCGAGCGTATTCCTGAAACAGCAGCGACGTGAAGCTCCCGATGAAACATCCTTCCCCCAGCTTGGCGATTGTGAGGGGTCCCCGGGAGGTTTCCCTTGTGATCTGGGCCGCTCCATCGAGAATGACCCAGATCCATTTGCCGTGGTTGCCCTCTTTGACCACGGTTCTCCCGTCAGGAAACTCCTCCTCGTCCAGAATGTAAAGGTAGTCAACGGCGGGCCCCTTGATCACCGGCAGTTCACGTTTTTGACCGTCCTTGGATTTTGATCCCTTCTTGCTCAGGAGTTCGTCTGCCGTGGTGGGGCCGACTTTTTCGATGACTCCATCGTCCAGCATCCTCAGGGCATCCAGAAGGATTTCCATTCGGCTCTTCTTGATCACAGGGTCGCCGGTCACTTTTTCTTCAGTGAACTCGAAGTTCCCTTCGGTTCTTCCGAAAAGGGAGTAAACCGCATCCAGCCCCTTGAGGGAACCGTTCATCGCGTTGACCGGATTGCCCTTGACGAAGTGCACGATGCCCGGATGGGGGACGTACTGGCTCGTGATCCGCAGCGTCCCGGTGCTGTTGTTCCCGCCGATGATCTGAAACAGATCCGCAAGGCTGGTGAACTTCAGATTCCCTGTGAGTACGGCTTTGCCTCCCATGCTCAATCCTCTATTCTGTCCAGTGCAGCTCTTTTTGCAGGTGGCGCAGAGTGAGGAGCAGCGCCTCTTTGAGAGTGCCGCCCACCCCTTCTCCTTTGAGAGCGCTCGCCGGATGATAGGGTACCTTGAGTTTGCTGTTCAGGTCCTGATCGAGCGTCTCCAGGGGCAGAATCGGGATGCCTTGCTGCTCAAGGTCGCGTTTGTTGTACTGAAGGACGAGAGGAATATTGAAGATGCTCTTCCCCTCTTCTTTCAGGTTCTCAGCCAAATCCTTCAGGGACAGAAGGTTGGCTTTTCTTCGAACTTCCAGGGAATCGGCGACGAAGACCACGCCGTCCACTCCCTTGAGCACCATCTTTCGGGTCGATCGATACCTGGATTGGCCCGGAACCGTGTAAAGTTGAACCTTCACGTCGCAGCCCCTAATTTTTCCAAGACCCATGGGCAAGAAATCGAAGAACAGGGTCCGGTCGCCCATGGTGTTGATGGAGACCATTTCCGAGTTCGTCTGCTTGTGAAAGGCCTTGAAGATGTACTCCAGGTTGGTGGTCTTTCCACAACGACCGGGGCCGCAGTAGACCAGCTTACACTCGATGATTCTGTCTTTCGCGTTGAAAATCGCCATAAAAGTTCGAGAGGTTCCTCCTGATCTGCTGCTAGGTGCTGCGTCGGCCCTTTCTCTCTAGCCCCCGCCGGAGTCTTTTCCCTTCAGAGGTTCCGCGGTCGGCTCAGTCCGCATCAATGGTGATATCCAGAGTGTAATCCCCTCGCCTCGGTCCCTGTTTGATCTTGGCCGTGCCGGAAACAGTGCCCGTGCTCCTGAACACGGTAATGGGAGAGTAGCACTGGATATCGCTGAGTCGTGTTCCTGGAACCAGACTGTCTGCCACGGTTTTTTGAACCGCCGGAATCAAAACGGTAACGGTATTGGCGGACTGGAAATGAACGTCAAAGTCCATGGTCTGCCCTGCCATAGGCCCGCCCTGGAGGTGAAAGGAGATGGCGGAAATTTCGAGAAAAACCTCTTCCTTCTTCTTTTTCGGCTTGGAAAACAAGGAGGGCTTTGTTTCCACCTCCGGGATTTCCGTCTTGAAACCTTCCTTCTCCAGGGATGTCTTGAGAAAAGTCCGGATGTACTTGAGGTCTTCCGTGGAGAAGAAATCGCGGGTCTTCCATTTGGCGAACTGCGCAACCGCCTCTTCGGGCGCTTTAAGAGCCGCATAACACTTGATCATGTTTTTGGCCGTGACAACGGGCAAGACGCCCTGTCCGAGCAGCTTGTGAAACTCCTTCAGAGCCTGTTCGTACTGCCCGAATTTGGCAAGCGCCACCGCTCCTTCAATGGCCGCGGCTTCCTTGGTCTGGGAAAAGCTGAACAATTTCTTGATGAGGTCCTGCAGGTCCCCGGAGAGTTCAAGCTTTTCCGGTGTATCTCTCAGCTCATTCAAGGACTTGTCGACCGACCGGATTCTGCTCTTCACTCCGGCGATGAGTGGCTTGTGCTCGGCAAGTGTTTTGCTTTTCCCTATGACGGAAAGAATTAGCACGTACTTTGACTTGGCATCCGACAGGAGCCCCTGGGCTCGGTAAAGGTCCGCCTCTTTCAGCAGGCGCCTTATGAGGTCCTTCTCAGTCATCCAGCACTCTCGGCATACTCCTCAGCAGGGAGGAAGGGTTCAAGGAAAACAAAACAAAAAATCTTCTACCATATCCTGTTTAACTTATAAAGGATTTTCTTCAATAGGGTGCGGCTCTCTCTTGTCGAAAGGGTTCTCAGCCGAAGAGGCGGGTCAGGATCCGGGCACCTTGATCTCCTGCTGGATGGAGGGGATTTGACGGGCAAAACAATCTTATAGTAAGAGATAGGGAGAATTAAATGCTTCGAGAAGCGGATCATGAGAAGACAAGAATAGGTAGAAAAGATAAAAACTCTAAGGATACTTGTGGGGCAAGGGCATGAAGATCAAAGTGGAAAGAGAAAGAATTGTCAAGGCTCTCAGAAAGCTCGAAGGGATTGAGATGGTCCTGGAGAATGCGCAGGATGCAAAGGAAGCGCTCAACCTGATCTTGAGAAGAGAGGATCTGTTGAACGTAGGGGACCTTGCAAAGCTCCAAGAGGTGAGGGTCTCCTCCTTCCAGGAGTACAAAACCTCTGCCGTGGACTACACGGTGGTTTTTTTGCTGGAGTTTTTCTTTGTTCCGGATGCGTCCGCTGAGTCAAAGGTCGCCCTCATCAAGGCGTTGCAGGAGTTCTTCAACAAAATCTAATCCGAGGCGTAAACCCACCGATAATTGATGGGGCGAAGATCCAGGAACGCTTCCTTTGGGTGCAGGAACTCATCTTTGAGTCTGATCCAGCTCACATGGTGTTTGAGCCGTCTCATCTTTCCGTCTTCCGGCGGTTTTGCATGAGCGGTGTGACCGTACACGGCTTCAGAGATCCCGATGTAACCCTCGGGGGCAGGGTAGAGATAGGCCGCCTTGAAGCTCTCCGGGTCAAGGGACTCGCGGTTTGCCAGGGCAAGAATTTGCTTCTCTGTGAGTTGAATGAGGAAGAATTTGGAGAGCCCCCGCTCCGAGTACTTGATCATAGAGCGTGATTCGCTGCTTGACACGAACACCGTGCTGATGAAATCCAGCCTCTTCATGAGCTGGGCGGCAATAAGGGCTGCCGTTCTTCTGCCACCCACGTTGACATGGCATCCGTAGTACTCGAAGAGCTTTCTCTGCAAATAGCGGCCCTCCGAATCTCCCATCTCGTAGAGATGGTTTTGGATGTAGCGGAGCCACCGGGCAAGATCTTCTGCGGCGTCGGCGATGGGCCAGTCGATTTTCACGTGAAAATGGGTTAGTGCATATCGGTTGTTTCTTCGGACGGTGGGGTCTTGCTGGATCAGCAGAGCATAGTCCACGTCGAGCCAGCTCTCCAGAAAGTCCAGAAAGCGGGGTCTGTCGAAGTACCGCAGGTTGCGGTCGAAGTTCTTGTACAGGGGGAGCTCCGCGAAGAACTCGAGGTTTTCCTTGATGACCTTGTTTTCAGGGAAAAAGCGAATGTAGTTCTTCATCGAGGGATGGATGCTCCCCTCGCAGAAGATGACGATGAAGGTTCGGGAAAGATCAGATTCCTTTTCCATCTTCTTCGATTTAGGTTTCAGTTCGCTTTTGTCCACAAAACTGTACTCTGCTCCGCTTTGGATGTGCTTGTAATAGGAGTCCACCAGGGAGATTTTCATGAGCCGTTGCTCGAGAACATCTCTGAGGATCTCGTAGAGAGATCGCCGAAGCTTTTCATGGTAACTGAGTCGTTCCCGGTAGATCCACATGGGTCAGTTCCTCGGAGGCGAATCCCTCTTTCTTGGAGAAAAATGAAGGAGCAGGAGAGAGGGTGTGAACAAAGATACACAATCATATCAGGAAATGCTTGTAAGGGTCAATAGGAAATAGAGAATTCGGGAGTCGCTGCGCTACGAAAACATGGCCCGTCCTTTCAGGATTTGTTCACGCGGCAGGAATTTTGCTTGACAAACAAGTGCCCTCAATTATAGTGATTCATTTACCTTAGCTTTAGTTATATTGATTAATTTTGTCTCTAAGTAGGTTTTTTCAATGCTCATCGACCTTCAAGCGATCAGCGAGGAGAGGGAATTCAATGACGTGCTGGAAGAAGGTTGGTGGCAGCCGGCTCCCGGGGACGATCCAATCCTTGGTCTTGACGGTCCGCTCCATGTCAGGGTAAAGGTTTCCAAGGCAGCCGACAAATTCCTGGTTCAAGGCACGATCCGCGGGGGGATTCGAATCCGGTGCGATCGTTGTCTCGATCCTTTCCACAAGAGGATGGAATCGCAATTCCATGTCATCCTGGTGGTCCCGAGGGAGGGATCGGATCAGGAAGAAATCGAACTGCTCGACGAAGACATGGAGGTTGATTTCGTCAAAGGGGATGCGGTAGATCTTAGCGATGTGATTCGCGAGCAGATCTATCTTTCGGTGCCCATGAGATCGATCTGTAAAGAGAATTGCCGTGGCCTGTGTCCTGTGTGCGGGGCCAACCTAAACGAGACGTCCTGCCCGTGCAGGAAAGCAGAGAGTCCCCCGGCTTTTTCGAAATTGAGACTTAAGGGAGAATAGGGAAAAACTATGGCGTTACCCAAAAGAAAAAAATCAAAGTCCCGCCGAAACATGAGGCGTTCTCATGATCATGTGCGCCTGCCAAGGACAACCCTGTGCCCGCAGTGTCACGAACCGGTGCTCCCTCACCGTGTCTGTGCACAGTGCGGTTCCTACAAGGGTCAAACCCTGATTGAGACCGAAAAAAGCTGAGGTTGATCCTCCTCGGAGGAAAGGGGACCGTGGCCTGCAAGAGGTTGAAGGGACGGTCTCTCCGTCAGCGTTTTCAGGATGAGGGTGCTTATGAGTGACTCAGAAAGAGTGGTGATTATCACAGGCGGGTCCAAAGGAATCGGCAGGGCGATTGCTTTTCGGTTTGCCGACGAAAAGCCCAAGCTCGTTCTTCTCCATTATGATCCGGATGACTCTTTGGCCAAAGAGACCCTGGACCGTCTGGCCGACCAAGGGGTTCAGGGAGAAGTTCACCGAATCGATGTTTCCAATCGGGGAGACGTGGATCGCCTTTTCAAAGATGTCCTTGCCAGGTTCGGCCGGGTGGATGTCTTGATCAACAATGCCGGCATCACGAAAGACGGGCTTTTCATGAGAATCAGCGAGGACGAATGGGACCAGGTCCTCAGGGTAAATCTCAAGGGAGTCTTCAATTGCACCCAGGCGGTGATCCGTTCCATGATCAAGGAAAGATCAGGCCGCATCGTGAGCATCTCCTCGGTGGTCGGCCAAATAGGGAATGTGGGTCAGACCAACTACGCCGCGTCGAAAGCGGGGATCATGGGATTCACGAAAAGCTTAGCCAGGGAGGTCGCTTCAAGAGGCATTACGGTCAATGCGGTTGCTCCGGGGTTTATCAACACGGGAATGACCGCCTCCCTGCCGGACAAGGTGAAGGAACTTTTCATGCAGCAAATTCCGCTGGCGAGAATGGGTGAACCGGAGGACGTTGCCGAAGCGGTCCACTGGCTCTGTTCCGGTGGATCCAATTACGTCACCGGGCAAGTGATCCATGTGAACGGTGGTCTGTACATGTGACCGGATGTCAGAGGAGTCCTTACTCAAGAGGTTCCAATTCCGTGAGCCTGACGTTGTGTGGCTACCAAAGATAGAGACAAAGGAGGAAATCGTTCATGGCAGATATTATCGAAAGGGTTAAGAAGATCATCATCGAGCAGTTGGATGTGGCGGCAGAAGACGTGGTTCCCACGGCTTCTTTTGTCGATGATCTGGGAGCCGATTCGCTGGATCAGGTGGAATTGATCATGGCGATGGAAGAGGAATTCAACGTTTCCATTTCCGATGAAGACGCGGAGAAAATCGCCACGGTCCAGGACGCCATTGATTACATTCAGAAGGCCTTCGGTCAGTAAAAGCCAAGAAACCATCTCTGTTCATCAGGTGAAACAGAGAATGAGGGATTTATGAAGAGAAGGGTTGTGGTGACAGGCCTGGGATTGGTGACTCCCCTGGGGACCGGGGTTCAGAAGACCTGGGACGCTCTTTGCGCCGGGAAATCCGGGATAAGGAGAATAGAGAAATTCGATCCCTCTCCCTTTCCCTGTCAGATTGCCGGACAGGTGTGGGATTTCCGGTCCGAAGATTTCATGGACAAGCAGGAAGTGAGACGGTTCGACATCTTCGTTCACCTTGCCGTGGCTGCGGCGCGGATGGCGATGGAAGAGTCAGGTCTCAAGATCGACGACTCCAACCGGCATCGCGTGGGGTGCCTGACGGGATCCGGGCTCGGAGGGCTTGCCATGCTTGAGCACTATCACCAGGTGCTTCTGGAACAGGGTCCCCGCCGAATCAGCCCTTTCTTCATCCCGGGCATTATCGCCAACATGGCTCCGGGCCAGATCGCCATCCAGTTCGGCGTGAGGGGGCCTAACCTGTCGATCGAAACCGCCTGCGCCGCCAGTTCTCACGCCGTGGGCGAGTCCATGAGCCTCATTCGAGAGGGAAAGGCGGATGCCATGATCGCCGGGGGTTCTGAGGCGGTGGTGACTCCTTTGGCCCTGGGGGGATTTTGCTCGATGCGGGCGCTCTCTACCCGGAACGATGAACCGGAAAAAGCCTCCAGACCTTTTGATCTTAACCGCGACGGCTTTGTCATGGCGGAGGGTTCAGGGATCCTGGTGCTGGAAGAGATGCAACGGGCCCGCGACCGAGGAGCCCCTATCTATGCCGAGGTCATCGGTTACGGGATGAGCGGGGATGCCTATCACATCACGGCTCCGGATCCGGATGGCGGAGGCGCCACCCTGTGCATGAAGAATGCGCTCGAAGACGCGGCGCTCCGTCCCGACGAGATCGACTACATCAATGCCCATGGAACGTCCACCAAGCTCAATGACGAGTCGGAAACAAGAGCGATCAAAGCGGTCTTCGGGAAGCACGCGTACAAGCTGGCGGTCAGCTCTACCAAGTCCATGACCGGGCACCTCCTCGGCGGGGCCGGGGGTGTGGAGGCGGCCATCATCGCCCTGACGATCAAAAACGGTGTCATACCGCCGACGATCAATTATGAGACTCCGGACCCGATATGCGATCTGGATTTCGTTCCCAACGTGGCCAGAAAAGCAAAGGTGAGAGCGGCCATGTCCAACTCCTTTGGTTTCGGAGGCACTAACGCCTCGCTCATTTTCAAGGCGTTTGAGGTGTAGAAAGATCAATACGCTCCGCTCTTTGTTTTGAGGGAGGGTGATGCACAGAAAACGGCTTAACCTTTTCTGTGCTTTTTTTTCGAAACTCAACGCCGGATAGGCACATCCTTCAAACCCTATGACGAAGACGGTTCTTTCAGGAATGCGGGTCATCCCCTTGATCCTGGGGATCCTCTTGGCTCAAACATTTTTTCCCTCAACGGCGGCAGCCCTCGCCGTGCGAGTACCCAGCCAGGCTTCCGAAGACAGCGGTATCTTGTCCGATGCGGGGACGGTCTCCATTCCAAGGAGCCTTGCTTCAGACCTTGTCATCCGCCTTTCTTCGAGTGACTCCGCGCAAGTCGACCTGCCTGAGTCCGTGCTGATTCACGCAGGAGAAACCTCGGCCTCCTTTGATATCACGATTATTGATGACGGAGAGGTGGACGGCGCACAGAGCGTCCTCATCACAGCGTCGGCCGAGGACGGGTCGTCCGCCGAAGAGGCCATGGAGATCAAAGACAATGACCCGGGCCAAGTCCGTTTCAGTTCCTCTTCTTACTCTGTCGGGGAAAAGCAGCGAAGTGCCGTCATCACGGTGATGCGCACATCGAGCAGCAGCGGCGAGATTCGTGTCGACTATGAAACGGTTAACGGGAGCGCTTCGGCCGGAGCGGATTATGAGAGCTCCTCAGGGACGCTGATCTTTCACAACGGCGAGGTGAGTAAATCCTTTTCCGTCCCCCTCCTTGATGATTCGGTAGCCGAAGGAGAGAAGACCGTCAAGCTCACGCTCAGCAATCCCACGGGTGGAGCGGTCCTGGGGGCTCCGAGCACGGCCATCCTGACCCTAGAGGATGATGACAGGCCGGACTTCTTCACGGAGATCTTCGATCAGGCTGACAACGCTATCCGGAACCAAACCCTCACCTTTGTGCCGGACGGCTCCAAGTCGGGGTACACCGTTTGCAGGACTCCATCCTATGCTTTTCCCGCGGACCCTTCCGGGGGAAAGCCCCTTTCTCTGGCAGACGATTCCTACGCCACTGTCCCGTTGGCCGGGGGTGCGGAGATCCCTTTCTATGGGGTGCGCTACCGATCGTTCTTTATCGGCAGTAATGGGTCTGTGACGTTTTCCTCGGGCGACAGTTCTTATGAGGAGTCACTGGACCGACATTTCAGTCAGCCTCGCATCTCAGTCCTTTTTGACGATTTGAATCCTTCCTATGGCGGCAAAGTCTCCTGGAAGCAGTTGACGGACAGAGCGGTCGTCACCTTCCAGGATGTAGCCAAAAACTGTTCAGGAAAGCGTAACAGTTTCCAGATCGAAATGTTCTTTGATGGTACCCTTCGTCTTACCCATCTGGATATTGGAATACGGGACGGTCTGGCGGGGCTTTCAAGGGGAGGAGGAACACCGGCGGATTTCGCCGAGAGCAATCTGAAAGATTATCCTTCCTGTTTCTTTCTAAGCGTCCCGGAGAGCGTCACAGAAGGAAAAGACACGGATCGGATCGCTCCCGTGACCCTTGGGGCCTTGATTCCCCCTCCTGTGGGCATGGAAATGCGCATGGCCTCTTCCGACCCCACGGAGTTGAGAGTGGACAAAACGGCCCTATTCCCTGCTGGAGAAAGCTCTGTCCTCTTTGATCTGACCACAGTGGACGACGAGCTCCTGGACGGGACTCAGACCGTGACGATCACAGCGACTCTTCCGGGTGGAGGGGCGATCAGTGGAGTCGTTCGTGTGAATGACAACGAGTCGGCCACCCTGACGGTGGATGTCCCTGAGACCGCAAGAGAAGGGGAAGGCCTTCTCCCTTCGCGAGGGACGGTCCAGACCAGCGCTCCGGTCGACAAGGATGTCATCGTTTCATTGTCTAGTGACGATCTAACGGAAGTGACGGTTCCTGAGAGCGTCATGATTTCCAAAGGGAAAAGATCTGCCTCCTTTGATCTGACCCTTCGGAATGATGTGGTTATCGATGGTCCGCAGACGGTCACGATCACGGCTTCGGTCCCGGGCTGGACCTCAGGGTCTGATACCATGGTGGTCCTTGATGAGCGTGAAGACGCCCGTTTTGCGCCTTCCGTAGCCGCAGGGGAGTATCACTCCATGGCCCTCGACGACAACGGCACCGTCTGGGCGTGGGGGGACAACGGGTCCACTCAGCTGGCTGACGGAAGCACGATTAACAGAAATAGGCCAGTCCGAGGGACTTCTCTCAGTGACGTCTTTGCTGTTGCCGGAGGGGGAAATCACACTCTGGCCCTGACCGGGGATGGAAGGGTCTGGGCCTGGGGGGATAACAGCAACGGCCAACTGGGCGACGGGACATTCCTGTCCAGAGCTCAGTCGGTTCCAGTGCTTCATCTCACAGAAGTTACGGCTGTTGCAGCAGGATATGGCCATTCCCTCGCGCTCAAAAAGGACGAGACCGTGTGGGCTTGGGGGGATAACAGTTCAGGTCAGCTGGGTAACGGCACGACAGAGAACCGCAATAGCCCCGAGCGCGTTTCACCCTTGACTGAGGTGATCGCCATCGCTGCAGGGCAGTACCACAATCTTGCGCTCAAGAGGGACGGAACCCTTTGGGCGTGGGGAGCTAATGGGGACGGCCAGCTCGGAGATAGATCCTTTCATACCCGCACCCGGCCGGTTCAGGTTTCGGGTCTCTCCCATGTCGTCTCTGTCGCGGCAGGCGGCTATCACTGTTTAGCGGTTCAAAGCGATCAAAAGGTGTGGGCCTGGGGCCGAAACTGGGAGGGACAGGTGGGAGATTCTCCCTATGATCATGTGACAACCCCGGTTCCCGTCACGGGATTAAGCGGAGTTAATCTCGTTGCCGCCGGGGCGTCCCACAGCCTGTCCCTGAAATCGAATGGAACCGTGTGGGCCTGGGGGCAGAATGATTACGGCCAGCTGGGAAACAGTATCTTTCAACCCGGCAGCACCCCGGTCCAAGTGTCAGATCTGGTCGGCGTGATCGGCCTGGCAGCGGGCGCCAATCACAGCCTGGCTCTCAGAAACGACGGAACGGTGTGGGCGTGGGGAGACAACGGCTCCGGTCAGCTCGGAGACGGCACTTTTGGGACCCAGAACATCCCTGTTGAGACAATCGGGGCATCGGAAAATGAACCCCTTGACCTCATAGCGCTCTCCGTCCTTCTTCCTCAGGTCGTGGCCGAAGGAGACGGAGTGCTCGTGGGAAAAGGAGCTGTGATTCTCAAAGAGGCCCTCAAGAGAGATCTCGTGGTGACGCTGACTTCCAGCAATCCAATGGAGGTCTCTGTGCCTGGCTGCATGACCATCCCCGCAGATCAGACATCCGCCTCCTTTGACCTGACGGTTTGGGACGACACGCTGGTCGATGGTCCTCAGGCGGTTCGTGTGACGGCTTTTGCCCTTGGCTATGTTCCGGCCGGGGCTATGATCGAAATCGATGACAATGAGAGGGCAGCCCTTTCCATCAAGGTTTCTCCCCTTGTGACAGAGAGTGACGGTTGGCTGCCCCTTCGGGGTCAGGTCAGCCTGAGCGCTCCCCCGGACAGGGACATTACGGTCTATCTCAGCTCGGAAGATACGACGGAAGTGATCGTGCCTGCCACGGTCGTGATCATGGCAGGCCAAACCACTGCGCCCTTTTCCATCCAGGTTCTCGATGACTGGGAAGTCGACGGGATTCAGGAGGTGGTGATCACGGCGAGCGTCCCCGGCTGGGGCTCTGAAGCACGGAGAATCGATGTGGAAGACAACGAGCCCGTGAACCTCTTTCTGGGAGTGGAAGAAGACAACGGTGTCAACGGAAAGTCTCCGAGCAGAAAAGGGATGGTCACGATCCTAAGAGCTCTGCCCTTCGACCTTGTGGTAGACCTTTTTTCCGATGACCCTTCCGGAGTGGCTGTGCCTCCCTTTGTGATCCTTCCTGCAGGGGAGACCACGGCTTTTTTTGATCTTGCAATGACCGAATCCCGCAAGGCAGAGTCACGAGAGGTAGCCATTGCCGCTTCCGCGCCAGGATGGTCTCCGGGAGTTGCTAAGATCAGGTTCAAGAAAAATGGAAAGGGCCACCCTTGACAAACGGGCAAGAGAGCGGATGTTGCCGACCCTGGTCGGGGCAGGGGTGCCATCCCTGACCGGATGGGGGGAGGTGATTTCCGTTTTCTCCAACGCCGTGAACGCACGCCACCGCCGAGGGTTCCTCGTCTCTCTTGTCGACGAGACTCGCGCCATGACCTATCTGAGCGTTTGTGTTCCCGCCCTTTTCCGGAATCAAAAAAAACGCCTTGTCCCCGGAGACCGGATCCGCTTTGACGGGCACCATCTGGGCACAGAGGATTTTGTCGTGGATCTCTTGAGGCGACCGACCTGGCAGGGCACACTCACCCTGAAGGATGTGAGAGGATTTGACGCTTCGAAAGTCTCTCTTCTGAAGGACGGGCTTCTCTTGAAGGGAAGAGAGGGTGGATTCCTCGGACTCCTCCGCAGAGACGGAACCAACAATCCTTTCGTAGACAAGGCGATCCAGGTGCTGCGCGGGGTCCAGAAGGCGCCGTCGCAAGCCGCCAGACTCAAAGTCCTCTCCGGCTTGGTGGGACTTGGGCCAGGGTCAACGCCTTCAGGGGATGATTTCATCACAGGGGTTCTGCTGGGAGAAGAAGCGCTGAAACTTCTCCTTTCCACCGAGGCAAAAGCGGTTGCTGACAGACGGGAGCCCATGATACCTTGCTCCAAGAACAAAGAAGACCTCTGGCTCGCCATCAACAGGACCAGTGACGCAGGCAAAACGCTGTTGTGGCAAGCGCTCCAGGGGCGTTTCCCCAACTATCTGATCGAAACGGTCCGGTCCATCTCTGATGCTGAAGGGAAGCAGGAAATTGTGGATGCCGTGGAAAAAGCCGTGGGCCGTGGTGCGACTTCAGGGACGGATGCCCTGACAGGATTTCTGTTTTCTACGGAAGGAAGGCTTTGAGCAACCGTGAAAAAGCTCCTGGTTCGAAAAAACGCTTATTATGACTCCGTCTTTCTCATGCTGGCCGCCAAGACGCTGAAGCAACGGCCCGGCATTAAGGAAGCCGTGGTGGCCATGGGAACAGAAGTCAACCTGGGGCTAATGAAAGAGATCGGTCTCCTCTCGGGAGAAGCGGAATCAGCCAAGCCGAACGACCTGGTCATCGCCATAGAGGCGGAGAGCGCGGAGACTGCGGAAGAAGCCTGCCGGATTGCCGAAGAGATCCTGAAAAAGAAAAATCAAGGAGGAGGGCAGGAGGAGTACCGGCCTGTGAGCCTCGATGGAGCGCTCAAGATCTTCCCTGAGGCCAATCTCGTGGTCATCTCGGTTCCCGGTCGGTATGCCGGCCGTGAAGCCAGGCAGGCGCTCAACAAGGGACTTCACGTCATGATTTTTTCCGACCATGTCCCTGTTGAAATGGAGGTGGAACTGAAGGATCTGGCACAGGAGAGGGGGCTTCTCATGATGGGCCCTGACTGCGGAACCGCCATCCTCAACGGAAAGCCGCTCTGCTTTGCCAATGTCGTTCGAAGAGGACCCATCGGTCTTGTGGCCGCCTCAGGCTCAGGACTCCAGGAGGTCTGTTGCTGCATTGATCGAATGGGAGGCGGAATCTCTCAAGCCATAGGCACAGGGGGAAGAGACCTCCAGGATCGTCGAGTGAGAGGACGGATGATGCTCATGGGGATCGAAGCCTTGAAGCAGGACCCGGAGACGCGAGTGATCGTGGTCCTCTCCAAACCGCCGGCCGAAGAGGTGGCGGTCACGGTCCTCTCTAAACTGGAGGAAAGCGGAAAGCCTTGCGTGGTCCGTTTCCTGGGGCGTAAACCGTCGGAGACTCGTGGGTCCGTCCGCTTTTCCGGCAACATGGAGGAAGCCGCGGCCATGGCCGTGGCCTTGTCGAAAGGGGAGGAATACCGTGAGCGGTGGGGGTCTCCTTGGGAAGCAGAGAGAGCGAGAGTGGTGGAGGCGGAAGTGAAGCGCATGGCCTCTGAACAGAAATATGTGCGTGGGCTTTTTGCAGGGGGCACCCTGGCCATAGAAGCCATGGCGCTTTTCGAAGAAGAAAGCTTCAGGATTCTCTCCAATACCCGGAAGGAACCCGGCCTCGCGCTCCAATCTCCCCACCGTTCAGAGGGACATGCGATCGTGGATATGGGTGACGATGTGTTCACTCTGGGGAGACCCCATCCCATGATCGACCCTTCTCTCAGGGAGGAAAGGATCGCCAAGGAAGCGGCTGATCCGGAGACCGCTCTTCTGCTGCTGGACGTTGTTCTGGGTTATGGGGCTCACGAGGACCCGTGCGGGCCTCTTGCAGAGAGCATAGGCAGAGCAAAAGCACAGGTTGCCGGACGTGGGGGGTATCTCTCGGTCATTGCATCCATCACCGGCACTGATAAAGATTTCCAAAACATGGCGGAGCAGAAAAAGAAGCTGGAGGCTGCCGGATGTCTGGTCATGCCCTCGAACTACCAGGCAGCCTTGCTGGCGGTCCAGGTCATAAAAAACCGGGGGCTCCGTCCTAATGCAGGCCCACTGTTGCACTCATAGTCGCTTCGAGCCCCGGCCTGGGGCTCAACCGGTTTTCAGCGTGTTGTGAAGAAAGGGGGTTTTGATATGGATGTGAGAAAGACCAATGAGCTTTTCAGCAAAGAGCTGAAGGTCATCAACGTGGGGCTCGACTCCTTTGCAGACAACTTGCGCAAAGAGGATGTGGAGGTTCTTCAGATGGGCTGGAAGCCTCCTGCAGGCGGCGACCAGAGGTTGATTTCCCTGCTCGAAAAACTGGGTCGTTAAGAGGAGCAGGCAAATGAAGGTGAAAATCGAACAGGCCAACCAGGAGGCGGTCTCCAGAATTCAGAGGGCAAGGCCGACGCTGATCGATGTCTCGACTGCGGGAGAAGCAATACCCGGCATGAAGAGAAATGTGATTCTTCACGCCGGGCCTCCCGTGACGTGGGAGAAAATGTGCGGTCCCATGAAGGGCGCGGTGATCGGGGGCCTGATCCTGGAGGGGCTTGCGAGGAACAGACAGGAAGCCGAAGCCCTGGCCGCTTCAGGGGACGTCCTCTTTGAACCGTGCCACCACCATTCAAGCGTGGGACCCATGGCTGGTGTAGTGACTTGGAGCATGCCGGTCTGGGTCGTGGAGAACAAGACCTTCGGGAACCGGGCCTACTGCACGCTCAACGAAGGTCTGGGCAAGGTTCTTCGATACGGCGCCTTTTCAGAGGAAGTTCTCGCGAGGCTCCGCTGGATGGCGGAGGATCTGGCGCCGGCACTGAAAAAAGCCCTTGGTCGGCACGGGGCCATTGACATGAAAAGCCTGATTGCCCAGGCTCTTCAAATGGGGGATGAAGGCCACAACCGCAACAGGGCAGGGACCTCTCTCTTCATCCGGGAAATTGCACCGGATCTGGTGAGGGTGGACGAGAGCAGGGAAAAGATTGCAAGAATTCTGGCTTTCATTCACGGGAATGATCACTTTTTCCTCAATCTCAGCATGCCGACCTGCAAGTGCACCGTGGACGCAGCTGCTTCTGTAGAAGGCAGTTCCGTGGTGACCACCATGGCCAGGAACGGGACGGAGTTCGGCATCAGAGTATCCGGTCTAGGGGATCAGTGGTTCACTGGGCCGGCCGGCAGGGTGGAAGGCCTCTATCTCCCGGGTTTTTCTGAAAAGGATGCTGCGTTGGACATCGGAGACTCGGTGATCACCGAGACCGCGGGCATCGGCGGATTTGCCATGGCGGCTGCGCCCGCCATTGTGAAATTTGTGGGAGGATGCGCGAGTGATGCGATCCGATACACCCGGCAGATGTATGAAATCACGTTGGAGGAGAACGACACGTATCAGATCCCTACCCTGGATTTCAGGGGCACGCCCACAGGGATTGACCTGTTGAAGGTGGTGGAGACCGGGATCCTTCCGGCGATCAACACCGGGATGGCCCACAAAGAGCCGGGCATCGGGATGGTTGGAGCAGGGCTGGTACACCCGCCTGAGAACTGCTTTCACGATGCGATCGAGGCCTTTGCGAAAAAGTATGGAGAATAGAAGAAGGTACAGGGTGCAAGGTGCAAGGTACACGGCCCACACCGATAAACCGAATATCGAATGTCGAACAGGGAATGTCGAATGACGAAGTTTAGTGCTCTGGATTTGTTCCTTCGGTGTTCGTCCTTCGGTGTTCGACATTCCGTGGTTCGTTTTTGAAATCCCGCATGAGTGGCTAAAAAGTCTTTGTTCAAGATCTTGGAAGAGGAGGAACCTATGAAACTGATTGATTTGACCGTGCCTCTGGGCATTGCAACGCCGCCCTGGCCGACCTATGAACCCTTGCAGGTGAAGTACTTCAAGAGACTGGCTCCCAACGGAGCCAACGGCATGCTCCTCACCCATTCCAACCACGTGGGAACCCATCTCGATGGAGAAATCCACTTTTACACGCCGGGGAAAGACATCGCCTCCCTGGACCTGGATTTTCTGGTTCATGAGGGGGTAGTCGTTGATCTCAGCGACTGCACCACGGATTACGATCTCTACACCTCTCAACAGGTGGAGGAGCGGGTGGAGGTGAGGGAGGGGGACATTCTCATCATTCACACCGGATACCACCACTATGGATGGGACCAGCCGACGGCGGATGAGATTCGCTACATGGTGAAACACCCGGGACCGGACAGAGAATTCGCGGTATGGGCAAAGAAAAAGAAACTGAGATGGATCGGAGTGGACTGCGGCAGCGCCGATCATCCCATGAACACGATCATCCGGACCTGGATGCCTCGCCAGGCCAAGGAAGCAGAGGCGTTTTTCGAAAAGAAGTTCGGAAAAAGCCTGGAGGAGTTCTTCTCCGATGACAAGTACCAGCTCATGCACATCGAGATGTTCAACCACGGCATCATTCATGCCGAGTGCCTGGGCGGGGACATGGACCTGCTGTTGAATCAGCGAGTCGTGATCGGCTGCTTCCCGTGGCGCTTTGTGGACGGAGAGTCCAGCATCAGCAGGATCGTGGCCATGGTGGAGGACGAGCGATACGAGGCCCTGATGGCGAAAAAGAAGAAAGCCCGGCTGACGAAGTTCGGGGATGTAGCCGGTGCACTGAATCCCCGGCTTCACGAAGAAGCGCGGAGGAAAGGCACAAAGGCACAAAGGCACAGAGGGACAAAGGAATAGGGAAGAAGGCTTTGTCTGCTTTGTGCCTTTGCCCCTCTGTCCCTTTGTCCGTCAAGCTGTCCGTTTCGGCCGACAGCAGTTAACTCAGGTTTTGACAAAGACAAGGCTCGGTGCTATGAAAGGGCGCGATCGTGGAGCGCGCATTTGAGAGAAGAGACCATGGCTTTTGATCTTGTGATCCGTAATGCAAGGACCCGGTTTTCAGGAAATGATCTCCTGGATATCGGGATCAAAGAAGGACGCATCTCCCGCATCAGAAAGAAGCTCAAAGGGGAGTCCCTCCAGGTGATTGATGCGTCCGGGAAGCTGGTCACCGAGTCTTTCGTCAACCCCCACCTCCACCTCTGCAAGGTTTACACCCTGGCGATGATCGGGGATAAGGCTCAGGTCTCCTATCAGAGCGGAGCCATGGGAAAGGCCATGACCGCCATCGAACTGGCCTCCAAGGTCAAAGAGAAATATGACGAAGCGTGGATCATCAAGAACGTGAGGAAGGCCCTGCGACTGGCTGTCAAGTACGGAACCACTCACCTCCGCGCGTTTGCGGACACGGACACCAAGGCCAGGCTCGAGGGGGTGAAGGCTCTGCTCAGGGCCAAAGAGGAATTCAAAGAAGCCGTAGACATCCAGGTGGTGGCATTCCCTCAGGACGGCGTGGTGCGGGATCCTGGTGCCGAGGACTTCCTGCGAAAAGCCTTGGAACGGGGAGCCGATGTGGTGGGCGGGATTCCGTGGATCGAATACACCGATGAGGATGCGCACGAACACATCGACCGGATGTTCAAGTTGGCCAAGGAGTATGACAAAGACATCTCCATGCTCATGGACGATGCGGGGGATCCTGGTCTTCGCACCCTTGAGATGCTTGCCGTCAGAACGATCAAGGAAGGATGGCAGGGGAGGGTCACGGCCCACCACGCCCGTGCCGTTGCCCTGTACCCGGAACCCTATTTCCGAAAGATCGCGGCGCTTCTCAAAAAAGCACGGATCGGTATGGTTTCGGATCCTCAGACCGGACCGCTCCACACCAAGGTCAGAGAACTTTACGATGAAGGCATTGCCGTTGCCCTGGGTCAGGATGACATCGCCGACGCTTACTATCCCTACGGCAGAAACAACATGCTCGAAGTGGCGTTTCTGGCATCCCACTTGATGTGGATGACAACCTTCGAGGAGATGGAAATTCTCTATGATCTCATCACCACGAGGGCGGCGCAGACGATGGCCGTTTCGGGATTCGAGATGAAGGAGGGAAACCGGGCGAACCTGGTGGTGCTGAACGCAGAAAGCGTATGGGAAGCGTTAACCGATCATGAAGCTCCACGCCATGTGATCAAAGAGGGAAAGGAGGTGACAGGCTTCCGGGAGAAAGCCAAGTGAAAACCAATTGCGCCCGATAGTCAGTTGTGATCTGCAGTTGGAGGGTGAGTTTCCAGGTTTCAACCAGAAGGAAAGGAGGGTTTCTTATGAGGAAAGTGCTATTGGCTCTGATGATTGTTCTCGTTGCTTGTTCCCTCGCTTTCGGAGCAGAGCAGAAAGCAAAACCATTCAAGATTGCCGCCATATTCCAGACAGCCATTGAAGAACCTTGGGATGGAGTCATCCATCAAGCCTGTCTGAAGGCAAAAAAGGAAATCGGAAACATCGAGTACGAATTCGCAGAGAAGGTGGCTGCAGCGGATTTCGAGAAGGTTCTGAGAGAGTACGCGGAAAGGAATTTCGATCTCATCGTGGGGGATGCGTTTCTGGCAGGCGAGGAACCATCGAGACGAGTGGCTAAGGATTACCCGAAAATTGCGTTCGCTTTTGGATCCGAGTTCGGCCCGGTAGCCCCGAACTATTCCGTGTTCGACAACTGGATTCATGAACCGGCCTATCTGTGCGGCGTGATCGCCGGCAGGATGACCAAATCCAATGTCCTGGGCGTTGTGGCCGCCATCCCCATCGGCGAAGTCAACCGATTGGTCAACGCCTTCAAGGCTGGAGCCCTCAAGGCCAACCCAAAGGTCAAGGTGAAGATCTCCTACATCGGCGGCTGGTTCGATCCCCCGAAGGCCAAGGAAGCGGCCATCGCGCAGATTGAAGCAGGCGCGGACCTGATCTATGCCGAGCGTTTCGGTGTGTTTGAGGCGTGCAAGGAGAAAAAGATCCTGGCTTTCGGCAACATGTCCGATCAGAACGCCCTGGCCCCGGAGGTGGTCATCACCGGGCCGGTTTGGGACATGTACCCCACCATCAAGTTCTGCATTGACATGGTCAAGAAGAAAGCGTGGGTACCCATGGACCTCGGCGAGTGGTCCATGATGGCCAAGGGCGGAGCCCGGCTTGCACCGTTTCATGGCTTTGAAAAGAAGCTGCCCGAGCCCGTGATGAACGAGGTGAGGGATCTGGAGAAGAAGATCATGAACGGCACCTTCCGCGTGCCCATCGACGAACAACCACCGGTTTCGGACTAAGGCTTGAGGAAGCCCGGCTTCTGCCGGGCTTCTTTTTTTTGAAATCAGTTTCACCACAGAGACACAGAGGACACAGAGAAAGCTTTTTGTTTGTCGGGAGGTACCGACAAACAAAAATATTCTGTCCAAAAAGATGGGCCTGAAATTCCTCGAAGAGGTCGTTTTCGTCTATCGGTATCTCCCGATAGACGAAAAAATACCCCTCCTCCGTGTCCTCTGTGCCTCTGTGGTGACCATTCTGCTTTGGACAGACGTGCCCCACAATGACAGATCATCAACCTGTTGTTGAAATGCTCTCCATCACCAAGCGGTTTCTCAACGTGGCCGCGAACAAGGGGATTTCTTTTCGCCTCTATCCAGGGGAGATCTGCGCGCTCCTCGGCGAAAATGGAGCAGGGAAGACCACCCTGATGAACATCCTGTTCGGGTACTATTCCTGCGATGAAGGCGACATCTTCATCAAGGGAGACAAGGTGGACCTCACCTGTCCGAAGGATGCCATCCGCCGCGGCGTGGGAATGATCCACCAGCACTTTGCCCTGGTCTCGTCTCAATCGGTCCTCGAGAATGTGATCATCGGAGCCGATACGGGAAAACGGATTTTCCTGGACCTGAAATCCGCGAAGGAAAAGCTTCGGCAGATTCAGAAGCGTTTCAGGCTGCAGCTGGATCCTGATGCGAAGATCTGGACCTTGTCCGTGGGAGAACAGCAGAAGGTCGAGATTCTGAAGGCCCTTTACCGGGACGTGGACATCCTCATCATGGACGAACCCACGGCCGTTCTCTCACCGGGAGAGACAGAGGATCTTTTCAAGACTCTCAAGTCTCTCGTGCAGGAAGGACGATCCGTTGTGTTCATCTCTCACAAGCTCCACGAGGTGATGAGCATTTCCGACCGGATCATCGTGCTCAGAGCCGGCGAGGTGGTGGCGGAAAAAAAGACAAAAGAGACGACTCTCAGGGAACTCGCCAATCTCATGGTGGGCCGGGAGCTGCTCGAAAAACTAGAGAAAAAGACAATGCAGCCGGGAGAGCCTGTCCTCGAGATCGAAAATCTCCATGCCCTGAATGACAAGAGGTTACCGGCCTTGAGAGCCCTCGGCCTCGTGGTGCGCAGAAATGAGGTGCTGGGACTTGCCGGAGTTTCAGGAAACGGCCAGAGAGAACTAGCCGAGATTCTTTTCGGAATCCGGGAAGCCTCCAAGGGCACGGTAAGGGTCAAGGGAGATCTCCTCCGGCTGGGAAGCCCGGTGTCCGCCATCCGCCTTGGAATGGGGAGAATCCCCGAGGACAGGATCGAGACCGGCCTCCTCCTGGATCTCACGGTGGAAGAGAACCTGATCCTGGAAAATCACGCCTCTCCGGAGTTCCAGCGAAGAGGGCTGCTGGACTTCAAGAACATCCAGCGTTTCAGCGAAAACCTGATCAGGGCCTATGGCATTAAAACCGCTGGCCCGCATGCCGAGGCCAAGAGCCTCAGCGGAGGGAACCTGCAAAAGGTGATGCTGGCCAGAGAACTGGCGGGCAAACCCGCCGTCCTGATCGCCAGCCAGCCCACTCGCGGCCTCGACGTAGGAGCCACGGAGTACGTCCACCAAAGAATCCTGGAGGAAAGGGAGCGCGGTGCGGCTGTGCTGCTGATCTCGGAAGACTTGGATGAAATATTCGCTCTGAGTGACCGGATTGCCGTGCTCTTTGAAGGGGAGGTGATGGGAGAGACTCTGGTGGAAGAGGCGTCGAGAGAGCAGATCGGCCTTTGGATGAGCGGGGTGAGAAAAGAATGAGGCTCAGAATCGTCAAGCGGGAGCCTCTTCCCGGGTGGGCCAGGATCGTCATTCCCATTGCCGCAGTGCTGGCGACCCTCATCCTCTCCGCCATCCCCATTCTCATTGCAGGCGGTGAACTCTGGAAGTCCTACTTCTATTTGTTTTACGGAGCCTTGGGCACGCGCTTCAATCTGCTGGAAACCTTCGTCAAAGCGAGCCCGCTGCTCCTCACGGGGCTTGCCGTTGCCTTTGCGTTCAGAGCCAAGTTCTGGAACATCGGCGCCGAAGGCCAACTCCTCGCAGGAGCGCTCACGGCCACGGCGCTCGGGATCTCCCTCAAGAGCCTTCCCCCCTTCTTGGTCCTGCCCACCGTCATCGTGGCCGGATTCCTTGCAGGCGGGCTCTGGGCGTTCATCCCGGCCATTCTCAAGACCAAGCTGAAAGTGGATGATGTGGTCTCCAGCCTCCTGTTGAACTACGTCATGATTCACATCATGGGGGCTCTTCTTTTCGGTCCTCTGCAGCAGCCCGGCTCCAGTTGGCCCAGATCTTCGGAAATCATCGCAGCTGCCAAGTACCCCATTCTCATGCCTCGTTCCCGATTCCACCTGGGGATTCTCATCGCGCTGCTCGCGGTGCTGGTGATCTGGTTCATCAACAACAAGACCACCTTCGGATACCAGAACAAGGCGGTGGGGATTAACCTCCGAGCCGCCCGGTTCGGCGGCATCCGCACGAATGCGGTGATTCT
Source organism: uncultured Desulfobacteraceae bacterium (assembly GCA_964580575.1). GTDB lineage: Bacteria > Desulfobacterota > DSM-4660 > Desulfatiglandales > HGW-15 > CAVPDE01. The sequence continues at coordinate 17,259 of CAZOLJ010000013.1, read as the reverse complement.
CTGGACGGCCTTGATCTCCGGCGGGCTGGCCGGCCTTGCGGGCGTGGGGGAACTCTGCGCTCTCCAGTATCGCCTGATCATGGACCTCTCGCCGGGATACGGGTATTCAGGTATTGTCATTGCCATGCTGGGCAACCTGCACCCCGTGGGCGTGCTCTTCTCTTCCTTGTTTTTCAGCATCATCATTGTGGGCGCGCAAACCATGAGCCGCATGACCGGCGTGCCCGTTTACATTGCGGAGGTGATCCAGGGCATGGCTCTCATGATCATGCTCATTTTTCTTCTTTTCACAGAGTACCGGGTGAGGGTGGTGCGGAAATGATTGACCAGATTCTCGAAACGGCCTTTATCTCAGGACTGATCGGAGCCATGATGAGAATGGCAACCCCCATCATCTTTGCCACTCTGGGCGAGATTCTTGTCGAACGCTCCGGCGTGCTCAATCTGGGCATTGAGGGGATCATGCTCATGGGCGCCATGACGGGGTTCCTGGTCTCCATCTCCACGGGTTCGCTCTGGTTCGGCGTGTTTATGGCGGCGCTTGTGGGCATGGCGCTTGGGATGCTCATGGCGTTTCTTTCGGTTCACCTGGGGTTGAGCCAGCATGTCTCGGGGCTCGGGATCACCTTGTTTGCCGCAGGGCTCGCCATGTTCATCTACCGGCTTCATTTCGGGTCTCCCACGGTTCCTCCGACGGTCAAGCCCTTCCAGCAGATCGCCATTCCCTGGCTGTCGGAGATCCCGGTCATCGGGCCGGGGCTGTTCAAACAGTACAGCCTCACCTATATCGCCTGGCTCCTGGTCCCGGCCCTTTCCATTCTGCTCTACAAGACCAATGTGGGGCTCAAGATCCGAACGGTGGGTGAAAACCCCATTGTGGCGGATACGGTTGGCGTCAACGTCGCCTTGACCCGCACGCTCTGCCTCGTGGCCGGCGGGGCGCTCATGGGCGTGGGCGGGGCTTTCCTCACCCTGGCCCATCAGAACATGTTTCTCATCGACGTGATCGGGGGAAGGGGGTGGGTGGCCATCGCCATGGTGATTTTCGGAAACTGGGATCCCGTAAAGGGAACGCTGGGCGCGTTGATCTTCGGTTGCCTGGATGGGCTTCAGCTCAGGCTTCAGGGCCTGGGGTTCAAGCTCTCTTTCCACGTGTTCCTCATGATCCCTTATCTTCTCACTATCGTGGCCCTGGTGAGCGTGTCCAGAAAAGCCTCTGTGCCGGCCGGATTGCTTAAAGCATACCGAAGAGAGGAAAAAGGATCTTAGAAGAAAGGACTGAGGGAAGAGGGATGGCCTTTCGCTATATAGGGAAAAGCTTTGAGCGGACGGATGGGGTTGCGAAGGTGACAGGCGCAGCTCAGTATGTGGCCGACCTCAAACTGCCCAGGATGCTCCACGTCCAGATCCTCAGACCGGAGCTTGCTCATGCCCGGATTCAGTCCATAGGCACCTCTGAAGCGGAAAGAAGCGAAGGGGTGGTCCGAGTCGTCACAGGCAAAGACTATCCCCTTTACTTTTCAGCGGCCGGGTTCTACGACCAGCGGCCTTTTGCCGTGGACAAGGTGAGACATGTCGGCGAACCGGTCGCCGCGGTCATCGCCGACACCCTTGATCACGCAAAGAAGGCGCTTCCAAAGATCAAAGTGATGTATGAACCTCTTCCGGTGCTTCTGGATCCCGTGGAGGCGGCTCGCAGCAAGACAGTCTTGATCCATGAGCAGCTCGGCGAGTATCGCCACCTCGGTTCCTATTTCCCCGAACCGGGGACGAACGTCTTCCACCACTACAGGCTCAGGAAAGGCGACATTGAGGATGGATTCAGAGAAGCGGAGGTCTCCGTGGAGGGGAAATTCGAATTCTCGCTGAGTGCTCACTCTGCCCTGGAGCCCCACGGCGCCATTTGCCGTTGGGAAGGGAAGGATCGAGTGGAGATCTGGGCCAGCACCCAGGCTCCCTTTGCGGTTCAGCAAACCGTGGCTGAAATGTTCGGGCTTCCTCACGCGCAGGTCCGTGTGCACGTCCTGTACCTGGGCGGAGGCTTTGGAGGGAAATCAGATGTCACGATCGAGCCCTTGGTGGCCTCTGTGGCAAGAGCTGTGCCGGGAGTTGCGGTCCGTTACATTTGCAGTCGCAAAGAGGTCATGACGAGCACGGTGCTCGGCCGCGGGATGAAAGCCCGAGCCAGGCTCGGGGCGAGAAAGGACGGAACTTTCACGGCTTTCCAGGCAGAGCTTTACTTTTCAGACGGGGCTTATGGGGATGCCGCCGCCAACATCGTCACGGTGGCGGGACACAACTGTGTGGGTCCCTATGCCATCGAGCACTGCCGCGTGGACTCCTTCGGGGTTTACACCAACACCCCGCCGGTAGGCGCCTACCGGGGTTATGGACACCCCGAGGGGTGCTTCATCTCTGAACGCCTTGTGGACATGATGGCCCGCAAGCTGAGCCTCTCTCCTCTCGACCTGCGCCGGAGAAACTTCCTCTCTGAAGGAAGAAAGAATTCGCTGGGAGAAACCATCAGGGATCACAACGGGGATCTCTTCAAGTGCCTCCAAAATGTGGAAAAGGAGCTTTTCACCCGTCCCAAACCCGAGGAAGATGAACGCTACGTTTATGGCCGCGGGGTGGCGTCCATGATGAAGTCTCCCAAAGGGGCGCCGAACGCGTCCTCGTGCTGCCAGATCAAGTTTTGCTCGGATGGAAGCGTCCACGTCAATCTGGGCGGCATCGAGATGGGGCAGGGCGCGCAGCAGGCCATGAGGCAGATCGCTGCAGAAGCGCTTCGCATTCCTCTGGATCGTGTTTCTGTTTTTCGCGAAGTGGACACCCAGCACTCCCCCTGGGAGTGGCAGACCGTGGCCTCCATGTTCACCTATCGCGGAGGCAACGCCATCCTCAAAACTGCGGAAAAAGCGATCCGGGTGCTGAAAGAGAATGCGGCCGTCGTGCTGAGGGTCCTCGCAGACGATCTGGACTATGACGGCGAATGGGTGTTCCTCAAAACAGACCCTGACCGTAAGGTTGCGGTCAAGGATCTGGCCAGAGGATACATGTATGAAAACGGGCTCACCGTGGGTGAAGTCGCGGAGGCGACGGCAGGGGACAGGATTCCCGGGTATGTGGAACCGGACCCGAAATTCGGCATGGGAACAGCGGGCGGCACATGGACGTTCGGGTGCCAGGGGTGTGAGTTGAGGGTGGACAAAAAGACGGGGGAGGTGATCGTCGATCAATTCATTTCCTCTTTTGACGTGGGCCGGGTCATCAGCCCTCAGATGATCAGGGGCCAGATCGTGGGTGGCGTGGTGATGGGGATCGGCCAGACCCTCAAGGAAAAAATTGAATTCTCCGAGCAAGGGAAGATCACCAATGCCACTTGGGTCCGATACCAAATGCCCCGAATCCAGGACATTCCGAAAAGACAGACCGTGATCTTTGTGGAAACCCCGGAGAAGAGGGGACCCTTTGGTGCGCGGTGCGTTGCGGAACACCCCATGGTGGCTGTGGCCCCGACCATTCTCAACGCCCTTTATGATGCAACGGGTCGTGAGTTCTTCCGTCTTCCCGTTTTACCCAAAGATATTCTGGAGGCTCTCCAGTGAGCGAATGGATTACCCTCACGGTAAACGGTGTGCGGCGCACGGTTCCTTACGTGGCAAAGGAAAGCCTGCTTGAGATTCTAAGGGATGCGCTCGACCTCACGGGGGCAAAGGAAGGATGCGGCTATGGGGCGTGCGGAAGCTGCACGGTGGTGGTGAACGGCGAGGCGGTCAAAGCCTGCACCTTGAGGGGAAGAGAGAAACTGGAGGGGATCGAGGTTCTCACGGTAGAAGGGCTGGCTGACCCGGAAGGGAATCTCCATCCCATACAGGAAGCTTTTCTCAGGGCAGGCGCGGTTCAGTGCGGGTTCTGCACCCCCGGGTTCATCATGAGGCTCTACGCCCTTTTCAAAAGTGAACCGGGGGCAACTGAAGAGGAGATCAGGGTCGCTCTTTCCGAAAACTTGTGCAGGTGCACGGGATACGAAGCCATTGGGGAGGCGGCACTGCTTGCTCAGGAATTGTTGAGGGGGACACCCTTCCTCGAAAGAAGATCATGAGCAGCGAAGGCCATTCCCAGACCATTCGCCAAAGGATGTTCCTCCTCTTGAACGAGAAGGAGATGACCGCAAGGGAGATCTCCCAGGTCATCGGCATTCGGGAAAGGGAAGTCTACGAACATCTGCCGCACATCGCCCTGTCTGCAACAGCACAGAAGAGAAAGCTCGTGGTGCTGCCTTTCAGTTGTAGGTCCTGCGGGTATGTGTTTGAAGAAAGAAAACGCTTCACCCGACCGAGCCGCTGCCCCCGGTGCAAGAAGACACACCTTGAAACCCCTGCCTATTGTCTAGTCTAGCTGGTGCGTAGCGTAACGCAGGCGCTTGCTCGCAAACAAATTCAAAAATTAGAAATCCCCGGCCCAGACCCGGCGTGCAGGATAGTGTCATCTGAACAGGAACCGGTGAGCCTATGGAACTCGGTTACGCGCTGGGGAGGTCGCTCCGGGGCAGGCCGAAACTCGAAACAATTTAAAAATTTAAAATTCGAATGACCAAAACAAATGCGGCTCGATGCTTCGCACGGGTTTTGTTTCGAATTTTGGTCATTTGAGCTTCGTGCTTGTTTCGGATTTCGTGCTTCGAATTTCGGATTTTGTAACATTTAGCTCTTTGAAATGAACACAGAAAAAAATCATGGGGGTCCCTCTAAAAACAGAACAACGAAGACGCCACACCTCAATGGCAAGCCCTAGCCATGGGTGAGGCGGGCGGAGGGCTACTGGGGAACTCGCCACGTAGTATCCAGCTGACAGGTGCCGGTGAAACCTCGCCGCCCGCCTTCGCTGCCCTTTATCTGCGGAGTCTTTCCCGCACACTCTTCGTTTTCTGTTTTTAGAGGGACCCCCATGGCCTGAGCCATCCATTTCAAAGAGCTAAATGTTACCGGATTTTCAACTTCTCTCCAGTTTTCGGAGAAGTTGAAACCTCCACGAATGTTTTTGACAAAGCCTTTGGAATCAGGGGAAAATAAGACTAGGAGGCGAGTGGATGCGACCCGCTGAATGCTCTCACGGTTTTGCGCGATCTGTCTCGATTGTTCTAACGCTCTGGATCTTTGGCTTTGCGATTGCGGTGGGAGCCGGCGCTGAAGAAAAGGGAACGCACAGGATTAATGAAAAGGTGAAGGAGGGGGCGATGACCGAAACAGACAAGTTGACAGAAGAAGAGGGGAAGCACCTTGTGGAGACGGCCAGAAAAACCATTCAGAAAGCCCTTTTCAATCCCAAGGACAAAAGCGAGCCGGACGCCGCCCCGAGTTCCCCGAAATTCCAGGAAAGGCGCGGTACTTTTGTGACCCTCACCCTTAACGGCGCCCTGAGAGGGTGTATCGGTCACATCATTCCTCAGGAATCTCTGATCGAGGGGGTGAGAGTCAATGCCATGAACGCAGCCTTTCGAGATCCGCGATTCAGGCCTCTGAGCCAGAGCGAATTTGAAAAGATCAGGGTGGAGGTGAGCCTCCTCACGGCACCGAAGCCCCTTGCTTACACCGATGCCAATGATCTCCTGGCGAAGCTGAAGCCCGGGACGGACGGCCTGATCATTCGCAAAGGATATCATCAGGCCACCTTTCTCCCCCAGGTCTGGGAGCAGCTTCCCAACAAGAAGGACTTCCTGACCCATCTTTGTCTCAAGGCAGGGTTGGCAGGAGATGCGTGGGCCTATGACCAACTTGAAGTCCACACGTACCAGGTTCAGGCGTTTGAAGAGGAATGACACGGTTTTTCGGAGCAGGACACCGGCGTGAAAAGGCATCTGAAAGTCTTCATCCTGTGGGCGATCATAGGCACCGGTGTTTCTTCCATTGCAATCCAGCTGGTGACCGTGCGGGAGTTCCTGTCTCAGTTCCACGGCAACGAGATCACCATCTCCCTTGTCCTCTTTTCTTGGTTGCTGCTCACTGGCCTTGGAAGTTTCATCGCAAAGGCCTTTCGCTGGCCTTCCGTGACGGTCTTCACCCTTCTCTCCGGCCTTCTCGCCTTGTGGCCGCTCCCTCAACTCATTCTGATCCGCACGTTTAGAGAAAGTGTTTTTGTGCATGGGGCTTCACCCGGATTCAATCCAATGGCCGTTTACATCCTCGCGACCATAGCCCCCTATTGCCTGCTGCTGGGGTTCCTCCTCCCTTACGCCTTGAGGGTGGTGAACGAGCGGTGGGAGAGCTTCACCGCCGGCGGCCTTTATGTCACAGACAGCATTGGAGATATCACGGGTGGAATCCTCTTCAGCTTTGTCCTCGTTTACTCCTTCACCCCCTTCGGAACGGTTGCGATTACTTCAGGGCTTCTCATTGCAGCCGTCCTCGTCCTTTTTCTCGTCTTTCGGCGATACGTGCTGTTTTTCTTGACCCTCGTGTTCACCGGTCTCTTCTTCATGTTTTCTCTTAACAGCCATTTTGAGAAGGTCACCCTGTCCCCGCAATACGGGGACATCCTTCGATATGTAGAGTCACCCTATGGCAGAATCGTGGTCACCAAGGAAGGCCCCCAGCACACCTTCTGGGAATCCGGGATCCCCTTTTATTCGGATGCAGACATCGTGAACAGCGAGGAGAAAATTCACTATGCTCTGAGCCAGTTGGAAGAGGTGAGGAGCGTTCTGCTGGTGTCCGGAGGTTTGGGGGAAACACTGTCAGAAGTGTCCAAGTATGCACCGGCCAGTGTGGACTACGTGGAACTGGATCCGAATCTCACAAGGGTTGCGGAGGATCTCGGGCTGATTGCCAAGTCCCCGTCGCTTGCCATTATCCATGACGATGGACGGCATTACATCAAAGGGGCTTCCAAACGTTATGATGCCGTCATCGTGGATCTTCCTGAGCCCGACACCTTTCAACTCAACCGGTTTTTTACCTCCGAATTTTTTGCTCTGGCTAAGAAGGTCCTTGAAAGGGACGGAGTTCTTTCCTTCAGTCTGGACACCTCACCGAACTACCTGAGTGATATCCAGAGAACCAAGCTCTCCGAGCTCTACAACACGGCAAAACAGCATTTTCGGAACGTGCTTATTCTGCCGGGGGAGAAGGCGTACTTTCTTTGCAGGGACGGTGAACTGTGGACAGATGTGCCGGCACGACTTGCTCTGAAATCCGTGCCCACGTCCTACGTGGAAGGGTTTTTTCACGGCAACGTGACGCAAGAGCGAATCGAAGAGCTTAAGAAAAACCTGGACCCGAAGGCACCCGTCAACACGGACTTTGAGCCCAGGATCATGACCGCCCTGTTTCAGGAGTGGTTCGCCAAGCACGGCTCCTCACCCCAAATCTTCGGTTTCGTGGCGTTGGGCCTGACGATGCTCTACCTGATCTTTCTGCGCAGGGAGGAGTACGTGCTCTTTACCACGGGACTTGCAAACATGGGCGTGGTGATGCTGGTGATCTTTACGTTCCAGGTGATGTATGGCTACATTTATCTGAAGCTCGGAGCCATAGTGACCGCTTTCCTGACGGGATTGCTTCCCGGGGCCCTGTTCGGCAGCCTTTTCAAAGGGAGAGGATGGGTTCCTTTTATCGTCTCTGAGATCATTCTTTTCAGCCTTCTGGTGGTTTTCTTTGTGTGGATCAGCTTTTCCGAAGGGGATATTCCCCAATCCTATTTTCTGGGTTATGGTTTTGTCTTCTCCTTTTTCTGCGGGTATCAGTTCCCTCTTGCCGCAGGCCTCATCGGTGAAAAAGAAAGCCCTGCAGCCGGGTGCCTGGCAGCGGATTTCACGGGCGCCGCGGTGGGCACCCTCGTCACAGGAGCGATCCTCATTCCCCTGCTGGGGATCCAGATGGCCATAATTTTTTTGATCCTCGTCAAGATTACAAGTAACATCATCGTACTCTTTCCGCGCGGGCGGACCGCTTCATGAGGATGACGCGTAAAGAATTTCTGAAGACTCTGGGGCTCGGCGTTTCGGGATTTCTTTGTGCCGGCAGCGGGCTCTGTTTCGGCCAGACCAAGGGGGAGAGTATCCAGGGAGAGATCTTCAGGAAAGATGGGCCGGCAAAGCCCTGGAAGTGGTCTGTTGAAGGTTTTCATTACACATCGGACGGCAAGAACGTTCAGTGCCAGGTGTGCCCGAATCTCTGCCTCCTGGAACCGGGAGACCGCAGCGTCTGCCGATCCAAGGTCAATATCGACGGCAAGCTCTACTCTCTGGCGTACGGTAACCCCTGCTCGGTTCACGTAGACCCCATCGAGAAGAAGCCCCTCAATCACTTTCATCCGGGTACTTCGATCTTTTCCATTGCCACGACGGGCTGCAACTTCAGGTGCCTGAATTGCCAGAACTGGGGAATCTCTCAGAAGAAACCCGAGGAAGTTCAGTCCTTCGAACTGTTCCCGCAGGAGGTGGTCCGAGAGACCCTCAGAAGGGAGAGCCCTTCGATTGCCTACACCTATTCGGAGGCCATCACGTACTACGAGTATATGTTTGATACGGCCAGGCTCGGAAAAGAAGCAGGGCTCAAGAACGTTCTCGTTTCCAACGGATACATCAATCGTGAGCCTCTCCTTGAGCTGTGCAAAGTCCTGGACGGTGCCAATATCAATCTCAAATCTTTTGATGATCGTATTTATCGGTCTCTAAACGGAGGAACGCTGCAGCCTGTGCTCAACACCCTGCAGATCCTGCATGAGCAGGGTATTTGGCTTGAAATAACCACTCTGGTGGTGCCGAGCTATGTGGAAGATCCTGAAATGATCAAGAGAATGTGCGGATGGATTCTGAAGGAACTCGGTCCGGATTATCCTCTTCACCTGCTCCGGTTCTCTCCCCAATACCGGCTCACGCGGCTGCCTCCGACGCCTGTGGCAACCCTGGAGAAACTGAAAGATGTGGCCCTGTCGGAAGGAATCCATTATGTCTACCTGGGGAATGTGCCCGGCCACAAGGGCTGCAATACCTATTGCCCGAAGTGCGGGAGACTCCTCGTGGAGCGAAACGGCTACCTGCTCAGGCAGGTCAATTTGAACAAGGGACATTGCAAATTCTGCAATCATGTGATACCCGGTAGGTGGTCCTAGTCATTGAACATTGAACAAGGGGCATTAGCGGTCTAGCAAGAAGTTCTCTAAGCCGTCACCCCGGCCCTTCGACTTCGCTCAGGATAAACTCCGGCCGGGGTCCAGAGCTCGTTGTTTTGCCTGGATTCCGGCCCGTTCGACAAGCTCAGGGTCCCGAGCCTGTCGAGGGACTTTCGCCGGAAGGACAAAAGCCCTGAGTTTTTGATTCTTTCTAGGACCATCATGTCAGCGCGATAGATTTAGAGAGACTGATCCATGTACAATAGTTTCTACGGATTCAAGGAAAGACCCTTTCAGCTGGTGCCGAACCCGGCTTACCTCTACCTCAGCCGCAGTCACGAAGAGGCCATGGCCCACTTGATTTACGCCATCTCTCAGGGGGACGGCTTTGTGGAAATCACGGGCGAGGTGGGAACCGGTAAAACCACGCTCTGCAGGGCCGTGCTTGAGAATCTGGATGAGCACACCGAAGCCGCTTACATTTTCAATCCGAAGCTCGATTCCCTTCAACTCTTGAAAGCCATTAACGATGAGTTTGGAGTTGCCTCCAGCGGGAGCAGTGCCAAGGAACTCATCGATGAACTGAATGCCTTCCTGATGAAAAAAAGAATGGAAGGCACCAAGGTGGTCCTGATCATCGATGAGGCCCAGAATCTGAACAAGGATGTTCTGGAACAGCTTCGGCTTCTTTCCAATCTCGAGACCACGACGAGCAGATTGATCCAGATCATTCTGGTGGGCCAGCCTGAGCTGGGAGAGATGCTGGACTCCCACGAGCTCCGCCAACTGGGCCAGCGAATCACCCTGAGCTGTTACTTGACCCCGCTCAGCCATAAGGAGACCAAAGAGTACATTGACCAGCGCATTCAGGTGGCCTCTCAAAAAGCGGAAGTCCTCTTTACGCGAGGGGCCTTGCGGGCGATTTACAGATACTCGGGCGGTATCCCCAGGCTGATCAACATCTCCTGCGATCGAGCCCTTTTGACCGCCTACGGGCTGAACCGGAAAAAGATCACAGGCCCGATGGCGAGAGCCTCGATCAGGGAATTGGCGGCGCGGGGGGATGTGAAGCGCCTGACCTTGCAAAGGAGAAAGAGGCTCTCTCTGACCATGGGGGTGGTCCTCGGTGTTTTCGTGGCTGTGCTCTACCTGGCCTCTCTGTTCCTCGTCATTCATCGCTCTGTGGATCTGAAGATCAACAGCCTGATCGAGTCGGGAGAGATCGAAAGACCCAAGGTGACGCAGAAGGTCGAGCCCATCAAGAGAACCCAGCCCGGCGGGGGCGCGTTCGCCATGACACAGGAAAGCTCTGGGCTTGGCCGGGAAAGCGGAGAGGGCAGTGCAGAGCCGATGATGGCCCGGCAGCAGTTCTCTCCCTTGGCCGTTTCAGATCTTGGAGGGGTCTTGGCAAAGGTCAACCGCCGTTCCTCGCGGGCGCTCGCCATGAAGGCGGTCATTGATCTGTGGTCAGGGAGCCCTGAGAACAGTCCACTGCTCAATGATATGGAGGATGACCAGGCTTTTTTCAAAGTGGCGGCTCGACAAAACGGGCTTCTGATCCAGCGTGTGGAGGGAGGTTTTGATTCCCTTCTCAAGCGGAATCTGCCGGCTGTTCTGGAGTTCTATCTACAGGGAGGAGGCACACCCCGATATCTGACCCTCGCCAAAATCAACGAGGAGGATGCGGTCCTCCTGGGTGGAGCGGTGGAGGAAGGCATCCAGGTGGACAGAGAGCAGCTCACCTCCTACTGGTCGCGCGTTGCTTACGTGGCGTGGAAGGATTTCCTCAACCTGCCCACGACTCTGTCTTCTCAGAATTCGGGAGACGACGTCTTGACGCTGAAGATGTTCATGCACGACCTGGGCTACAAGGAGCTGGACATCACGCCGACCTATGACGACAAGACGGCAAAAGCGATCAAGCAAGTGCAACGAAGGCACGGCATCCCTGCTGACGGGGTGGTGGGGGCCCTGACCAAGATCGCTCTTTACAATGAAAAAGCGGCGCTCAACATTCCCCGTCTCTTAGATTAGATCGTCGGCCTGCAATTGGGTTGTGGTGACGCGAGGGCGCAACTGTGAGTGCAATCCTGAAGGCATTGCGAAGAGTTGAAAACGAGTCGGTGCAGCGGAGTGAGACCCCGCCGGTTCCGAAGAAACTCGACGCCAGGAAAGCGATCCGGGAACAGTACAAAAAAAGCTGGACGACTCAAAAGGTTTTGATCGTCCTCTTGCCTCTGCTGACGCTGGCGGTGGTGTTATGGGTGGTCTTCAGTTACAAACCCTTCGTGATCCCCGAGTCGTCCACTGCGGCGGTGAAGTCAAACCCGTCGCCTTCAAAGCCACTGGCAAAAGCTAAGGATCCGGCTTTGGGAGACAGGCGAAAGCGCAGCGAATCGGCCTCTCCCAGCGCGGCTGCTGCGAAGGAAGAGCGTTCGCCGTCCAAATCTTCGCCCAAGAAGGAAAAGAAGGGCTCCCCTGATTCCGCCACAGGTCAAGAGGAAGGTCCCTCGCTCCAGGATCCGGAATTCAAACTCCAGGCCATTGTCTGGTCTGATGCCCCGGAGAGCCGCTTTGCCGTCATCAACGGGGTCATTGTGCGGCCGGGCGGCATGATCGAGGGGATTTCAGTGACCGACATCGGAAAAGACCATGTTTCGTTCAAGTCCGGTCAGAGAACGTGGAAAATGAAGATGATGACGGAATAGGTACACGGTGCAGGGTGCAAGGCGCAAGGTACACGGAAAGGCCATAGAACAATCGGGTGTTGACCGTGCACCGTGAACCTTGAACCGTGCACCTCTGGGCTTCCATTCCAAAAGGGTATTGGGTCGAGATCCTGAGCTCCGAGACCCCAAGCTCATTCTAGAATAACAATCGCTCCGGGCGCGCACTCTCTGGCGGCTTTCTCGACCAGAGCCTCAAGAGGCTTCGGGACCACATCCACGAGAACCCGGGATACGAGTTTGTCCTCATCGTACTGAAAGACCTCCGGGCAAACCTTGTTGCAGTTCCTGTCTCCCATACACAGATCGTAGTCAATCTTGACTTTCATGATTCTACTCCTTCCATGGGTTTGAAAAGTGCAAAAGCCTTAGAGTAATGGAGTCCTGGAGTATTAAAGCACCCCGGAGTATTGGAGTGTTGGAGTATTGGAGTAATGGTTAAGACAGGAATTCATTGTTCCACGACTCCACCACTCCATTACTCCATCACTCCAATACCCCATTAGATGATGAACCTCTCTCCCACCTGCCACCACCCAATGGTCGAGCCCTCCCGCCTGAACTGGACTCTTTCTCTCTTCTCGATCTCCCTGGCCCAGTCCCCCAGCGCCGAAGCATGATGGATAATCAGCGGAACGCTGCGGTCCGGGAGAATGTCGCTGAGCAATCCGTAGAGAGAAATGATCCTGGTGTTGTTCGATTCCGTTTCAGGCGTGTCCCACGGTGTGGGGTGAATGAAACCGTGAACCGCGCCTTCCTGCCTGGCATAAGCCCAGTGGCGGGGGAAGTCGCTCTTGAGGTCCCGCATGAGTTTCACGGCTCGCAGGTTGGTCTCTGCATCGAGCCCTTTGTGAAGATTGCAGAGAATGCGGTCGTCGAAAGATTCGAAGCCCATGGAACCCAAAAGAATCTGGATATCCAAGTCGCCGGCCAGAGCAAGCGCCTCTCTCAGAGCCTTTTCCTCCAAAACAAACCAATCCGCCCGCAGGGTCAGGTTGATCCGGGAGAGGCGGATCCCCTTTGCTCGAACCCCGGCCAGAAGGGCTGGAAGGCCTGGAACGGCATTTTCGTTGATCAATTCAAAAGGAACCTTGCGGCCATCCTCGCCTTCCGGGAGTCTCTGAATCTGTTCCAGGACCGCATCGAGGCTCAAGGCTCCGTAAAACCCCTTGTCGATCGCCACGTCGCAAAAGCCGCACCCTTTCAGGGAAAGCTCCACTTTGTCCTTTTCGCTCTTTCTGAAGGCGACAGGGTAGTCGATCTCAATCGTTCGCGGTTGACTCGCGTGAGGGCATCCGATCTGCTGGAGCACCTGACCGGTTGTAACAGACAAAGGAGTGAGCGCTCCGCTGCTTAGCCTGTAAAGACTGTCCCATCGGACCTTTGTCAGATATTCCTCGTTCCAGGTCAAAGAGGTGTTCAGGAGGGCCGGATCCGAGAACGTCTCTTGATCCATCGGGCGATCCAGGAAAGGAAGAATCTGCTCAGCCGGTCCGTGCACGGCCATGGAAAAGCAGTCCGAAAGCCCTTGGAAATAGTGAGGATGATCCTGCCGTCCCTTCTCCCCCACGAAGTCGACGTCTGCCTGGGGGCCTGCGAGGATGGTGAAAGCGCCATCGTCTTTGAGATCGCGGGCAAGCGAGAAAAGATCGGTTCGGCCTGCCAGGTAAGAAAAACCAATGACCGGCCGTCTGTTGCAGAAGTAATTCTGGAGGGCTTTTTTGAGGATGTCCTTGTCGTACTCCCTGCTGAGGGTGATCACGATGCAGTCGTAGATCGTGTTTTCTTGAATAATGCTTGCGGCCAGCTGGGGGCCGAGCAGGCCATAGGTCTCACCCTCCACGTAGCCAGTGACAATGACCATCCTCTCTCTTTTCATTTGGAACGGCCTTTGCTTAAGTTCCTCATTAAGGCTTGAAAACGCAGGCAACTTGTCTTAATTTGAAAACACAATAATTTAGTGGAGCATCGTGGCTCAAGTCGCAAGAGCTTGTTGTGTCGGATAATGAAAAACGGCGTCAATGACGGAAAGTAATCATCGCTCCTGCAAAAGCAAGGAGAGGCCATGTTAACCGGTGAAGAGCTCGATCGATACGGCCGCCAGATCATGATCCCTCAAATAGGGGAAAAGGGCCAGGAGAAACTGAAAAGGGCGAAAGTGTTCATTGCTGGGGCAGGGGGTCTGGGTTCACCTGTTTCGATCTATCTGAGTGCGGCGGGTGTGGGTCATCTTCGCCTCGTGGACCACGACACGGTGGACCTCACGAACCTGAATCGGCAGGTCTGCCACTGGACGGCTGATGTGGGAAGAAGAAAGGTGGAGTCGGCCCAGGAGAAGCTGAACAAGCTCAATCCGAATGTGACCGTTGAGACGTTGAGCGTGACGATATCGGAGGAGAATGCTTCGGAACTCACTGCGGGATATGACCTGATCGTCGATGCCATGGACAATCTGCCCACCCGCTACGTGCTGAACAAAACGGCGATCGGGCAGGGGGTCCCTTTTGTGCACGGAGCGGTAAACGGATTTGAAGGGCGGGCCATGACCGTGATCCCCGGCAAAACAGCCTGCTTGAGATGCCTTTACCGCGGGCCGGTCCCTGAATCGAAATTCCCGGTGATCGGAGTGACGCCTGCGGTCATCGCTTGCATCCAGGCAACGGAGGTGATCAAGGTTCTGGTGGGAATCGGCGATCTTCTTGAAAACCGGTTGCTGGCCTACGATGGGCTGAACCTGAAGTTCACCGAGTTCAAGGTACAGCGCAACCCGCAGTGTGAGCACTGTGCTCACCTGTGATTTAATACGAACGCGATAAATCATTTGACATCACCCCCTCCCTAACCCCTGGTCGCCTTCGGCGCCGCCAAAGGCGGGGAAACCTCCCCCCTCGAGGGGGAGGGCAGGGTGGGGGGGCAAAAAGACTTAATGCGTTAGCTGTAGTCCAGCAGGATGCTGCAAAACGCCTTTCAGCGGCGTTGCGCTCATCGTCACATGGAAGGGGCAAGTAACGAGTAACAACTCCATGTCTTTATCTCGTTACTTGTTACTCGTCACTAAAAAGCGCGCCATGTATCCGGGTGTTTTCGAGGAGTCAGGCCGCATCCTCTTGAGGATGGCATAAGGAGGTAAAACAAGTGGCTGTCAAAGTATATCTTCATCTTACACTCCGGCAATTCACGAACGGTGAGGAAATCGAAGAATTGGACGGGAAGACCGTGGGAGAATGCTTGAAGAGTCTGGTTAGAAAATACCCCGCAATGGAATCCTCCCTTTTCGCCAAGAACGGGAAGCTCGCCAATATCGTTGAAATCTACGTGAACCACCAGAGTGCCTATCCCAACGAGCTCGCCAAGCCGGTCAAGGACGGAGATGAAATTCACCTCACCATGATGCTTTCCGGAGGCTAGGGACTGGTGAAAGCGGTCGGCATTGTCGGCTATCACAAAAGCGGCAAAACCACGCTCGGGGTAAAGCTCTGCAAGGAGCTCGCGAGCAAAGGGTTGCGTGTCGGGGTGGTGAAGCACGTTTCTTGTGAGCTCCAGTTTGCAGATGCGGACTCTTCCCGATACCGGGCCTTTGCCTCGGTGGTTGCAGCCGCTTCTGCTGCAGAGGCGGAGGTCATTGTCAAGGGGGAGAAAAGCCTCGAGGAGATGCTCAGGTATTGCGCCGGTTGTGATTTTGTCCTCGTCGAGGGGTTCAAGAAGGAAAGACTGTTTCCAAAAATCGTGTGCCTTCGAGAAAAGGAGGAGAAAAAAGAGCTCTTCGACGGCTTGGAGCTTTGCACGGCCTCTTTCAAAGAAGGAGTCGCGGACTACCTCATATCAGATGATGATCACGTGCGAAAGATGGCTGCTGTTGCTCTGCAAAGAGCAGTCGAGTTTGACCGCTAAGTTGAAGGGAACACGAGAGACTTCACGGTAACAGGAAACACCTGCCGGCCGACCAAGGGTTCGCTGATATCGATCCAATCCCCATCGTTCAAGGACAACTCGTCGAGCGAGAGCAGATTGGTGTGTAGGCCTGTTTCCCGCCGAATGACATTCCCCACACTGCAGGCGATATCTTTCTGAAAGATGAGGATAATAGGCATCTTCTTGGCAATGGCGTTGGGGAGGGCCGTCTCCATGGACTTCGCAAACAACTCCAGTGCAGGGTAATTGACCCGAACAGGGTCCTTGAAGTACAGGGCGACGATCTCTTGGCCTTCGACCAGATCGTGCCTTTGGAAGGCCGCGTTCACCCTGGAAACCACGTGTTCCAAGCTCAGTTTGGCGTATTCCACGTCTACCCTCAGCACCGGGATGTTCCTGATGGGAAGTTTGAGCTTGTCGTCCATGAAACCCGATGAGCCTGAAACGGACAGGGAGTAAGCCCCGGCGCCGATGACCGTGGCTCTGATCTTGTTGATCGGCTCTACAATGGGAGAGCCGAGTTCAGGAGCCAAGGACCGGATCTTCTTTGCAAGAATGCTTCCGATATCATTGTAACGGCCCTTTCCGGCATAGATGATCTCGGCCACGCCTCCTGAAAACATGTATTCATCGATGGGCGTCGAGAAATCCAGATCACCGGTCATCATGAGTTCCTTGGCTAAAGGGGACTTCGCAGGGCCCCTCATCACCTCGATGAGCACTTCCGCCATTTTAGTCGCGATTTTTTCAATATCCGGTTTGGGAATTCGATCCCCGAGCCCATAGTTCAAGCCGATAGCCTGCATGACTTTAACCGCGGGTTCGGCAAGCTGGCGAATTCTTATCTCGGAATCCATGGCCATCAATCGGCCGCCCACAGCGATGCAGCTGGTGGAGAGAACCTCACCGTCTCTTGAAATGGCGAGGTTGGACGTGCCGCCGCCGATATCGCAGGACATAATGGTTTTGTGATGATCCCTTGATCGGGCCGTTGCGCCTGACCCCATGGCCGCGAGGAGGCTTTCGAAATTGGGGCCTGCTGTGGCTGCCACGAGCTTTCCTGCATCCTTGGACAAAGCTTCTGCGATCTGGGGCGCGTTTTGTTTCTTGGCCGACTCTCCGGTGATGATCACGGCCCCTGTGTGAATGTCGGAAGGGTCAATCCCGGCATGCTCATATTCTTGTTTGAAAAAGGCGGTCAGTTTATCGATGTCAATGGTCTTGTCTTCGAGAAGAGGGGTGTGAATGATCTTGCCTTCATAGATCACTTTTCTTTCCTCGATATTGAATCGAAGAGTTGGAGACATCTCGTCCCTTACCAGCACGAGATTTGAAAAGACTAGATGACTCGTTGCACTGCCGACATCGATGCCGACAGAAAGGAGTTGGATTTTGTTTATTTCCATTGCCCGATCTCAAAAAGCCCCCTGGGTTTCGCTAGAGAATTCCAACAATACCGGAAACGGTAGGGTGATGGTCAACCGCTTTTTTGCTGGGGAATACTAGT
>CAZOLJ010000012.1:0-73585 GCA_964580575.1 uncultured Desulfobacteraceae bacterium | reverse complement strand
AACGCATGATCTTTTATTCCATCTTCTCTTGGCAACCATTCCAAACCTTTCAACGACATAATGTTTCCCTCCTTTAGGTGAATGACCTGTTTGTTCTCATCCCGTTTCAACGGGATCGTCTCCTCTTTAGAAATCCGGAGTGAGCACGATTCGCTTCATCGGCGGTGATTTATGAGCCTGCGCAAAGGTCTCTGCAATGCTGCTCATAGGCCGGATTTCCACAAACTCCTCGATGTTGATCTTCTTGCTCAGCACCATGTCCAGAACAATGGGATAGTACTCGGGCAGGCATCCCCACGTTCCGATGATCTCCGCATCAAAAGCCATCAAACGGCCGATGGAATACTCCGTCTTCGCCAGGGTGAAGCCCACGACAATCAGTTTGCCTGTAAAACTCAGCAACCCAAGGGCGATTTCCTGACCCGGTTTGGATCCCGACACCTCAAAGATCTTCCATCCTGTAGCCGGGAGGCCCCTCTCTTTGCAGATGCTTCGGAATTCCTTTGAGATTGCTCCGGCATCCTTGTCCGTCGAATTGATCACCACGTCTGCTCCGAATTTGAGTGCCCGGTTCAGTTTCTCCTGATTGCGGGCGATACCGACCACGGTCTTGGCTCCCAGAGCTTTGGCCATCTGTCCCATGTACTGGCCGACGCCGCCGGTGATTCCTATCACCACGACATTGTCCCCGGGCTGGAAATCCGCCCTCTTGGCCGCCTGGTAAGGAGTCGTCGCTGCATCCGCCACCACTGCCAGGTGCGACAGCGGGATGTTCCCTCTGTTCTTCACTTCGCAGAGGTCAACGCTCGGAACAGGGATGTGACTCGAAAATCCGCCATAGGACGCGAGGCTGTTGCCGGGCATCTTCTGATCGAGACAGCGGTTGCCTCTTCCTGTCTTGCAGAGAATGCATTTGCGACAGGGCATGACCGCAGGGATAATGACCTCTTTCCCCATCCAGGCTTGATCCCCGGCCACCACGATTCCTGAAATCTCGTGCCCCAGGGTGAGCGGCGGTTTGGATACCGTGGGAACCCCGTCATAAAAGTACCCGAGGTCCGTGTGGCAGACCCCGCAACCTGCGACTTCGACAAGGACCTCTCCGGGCTGGAGCTGCGGGACCGGAATCTGTTTCTTCTCGAGCTTGCCCGGTGTGGTTTCTTTGGTCTCCTTGTTGAAGGACGCGGGTTGAACCATTTGCCATGTCCATATCATGTTCGTTACTCCTCCCATGTTGTCCTCCTTTATGGTTCTAAGGTTAATCGTCTCGTTGAATCGGCGTTGATCCCGAAGTGTTCCCTTGTGCGCTGAGCGTTTCTTGACCTTTTTCAAATCATCCCATAACCGCCGTCGACCGCGAGGAGCTGGCCCGTGATGTAGTTGGCGTCGTCCGAGGCCAGAAACACAAAAGCGGGCGTCAGCTCGTCTGTTTCGCCGAACCGTTTGAGCAGGATCCGGTTCATGTAGATCTCTTTGAGCTTTTCATCCGTCGTGATTTTCTCGCTCATGTCGGTCGGCACAATGCCCAGGGAGATGACGTTCGCGCAGATGTTGTTTCGCGCCAGCTCTCGGGCCATGGACTTGGTCATGCTGATGACCCCGCCCTTGGCCGCGCTGTAATTGATCTGTCCCACGGTCCCCACCATACCCGCCACGGAGGTCACGTTGATGATCTTCCCGCTGTTCTTTGCAATCATGTGCGGCGCTGCGGCCTGGGCGCACAGCCAGGCGCCTTTCAGGTGGATGTTGACCACCGCGTCCCACTGCTCTTCCGTCATCTTGAGCATCATGGCCGGCCGTGTGAATCCGGCGTTGTTCACCAGGATGTCGAGCCCTCCAAAGGCATCCACCGTCGCCTGCACCAGCGCTTGCGCCTCGGCCTTCTTCGCCACATCAGCTTTGAATACCTTGGCTTGTCCTCCCATCTTCTGAATGGTTTCCAGCACCTCGTTGGCGGCCTTCTCGTTAGAGGTGTAGTTGACCATCACCTTGGCGCCTTCCTTGGCAAAAGCCAGGGCTATAGACTTTCCTACCCCTCGACTGCTGCCCGTCACTAAAGCCACTTTATCTTTCAATTTCATAGGCGTCTCCCCTCTTTTTCCTGGACTGAAATCCGTCAATTCGTGTCATTAAACGACGGAAGAAGTGATTACAATATAGTTACAATATAGTTACTCGGCGCACTTTAAGAAAACGCCTTGGCCATGTCAAGAAAAATTCAACAGCCTGTTTAGATAGCAAAGCGAAGGGAAAGAGGATTGATTTTCACCGTCTGATAGTCTAGGGTGTTTCATCCCTCTGAACAGGGAAAAACAAGATCCTCACCGACTCGGAGCGGGGTCCTATGGTTGCGAATGAAAAAACGAATGGTCGGATAAGAGTCGGTTTTCGCCACGCTTTAGGGCTCTTGATCCCTTATGTCAGAGACCGGCTAACCAACCAGGTCAAGTCGGTTTGGCTCATCATCGTCTACCTTATCCTGTTCCAAACTCTTGTCCTTCGAATCGCCGTTTCAGAGGCTACGGCGATTGCTCTGGGCATAGCCCTGGTGGTTGTGGGCCTTACCTTTTTCATGGAAGGTCTGTTGCTGGGTCTCATGCCGCTCGGAGAGCGGGTGGGTCTGAAACTCCCGCAGAAATCCACCCTTCCGGTCATATTGATTTTTGCTTTAATCCTGGGGTTTCTGGCAACCTTGGCAGAACCTTCCATTCAAATTCTCCAGAGCACAGGCCGTTCGGTAAAGGCCTGGGAGGCGCCTCTTCTTTACTTGATGCTGACCCAGCATTCTCAGGCGCTCGTGTACGCCGTCGGCGTCGGGGTGGGGATTGCCGTTTTGCTGGGCATGTTCCGGTTCTATCGCTCGTGGTCGTTGAAACCCTTGATCTACTGTCTCGTGGCAGGGCTAATCGCTTTCACTGCTTGGTCTTTCCGTGATCAGAACATGATCCACATCACGGGCTTGGCCTGGGACTGCGGGGCTGTAACGACGGGGCCCGTGACCGTCCCGCTTGTTCTTGCGCTTGGAATCGGGATCTCCAGGATGGTGGGGTCCCAAGAATCCGGTTCTATGGGTTTCGGGTTGGTGACCCTTGCCTCCCTGGTTCCGGTTTTTGCCGTGTTCCTTCTGGGCGCTTTTTATCTGCCCCATGTTCCGGCTCCCATGAAGGAGATTGATTTTTTCAGAACGGAACATCGAGAAAAAATAAACCCCCTGTTTCGAAGTAGCGATGAACTCATTCACTATCTTCTTCAGAATGCCTCTCCCGCAGGACAGATCGCCTTTTTTGACGGGGAGCCTGAAAAGATGACGGAATACCTGGAGCAGCTTGCCAAGGACTCTTCCCTGAGAAAAACCATTTTCGGTGGAGACCCTGACGGTTTCTATCGCTGGGCAGCCTTTAAGGGGACAGAGGAGCAACGCCTGATTGCCTTTGAGAGCCCGGAATCCCCAAAGCCCATCGGGGTCAACACCTCTGCGCCTATGGCAGAGGAATTCAATGTGCTCGATCTCCTCAAGAGAAATCTCTCTGTCGCCTTAAAGGCCATCGGTTTCCTCACCCTTCCTCTTTTCCTGGTGCTTTTTCTGGTCCTTCGAGAGAACCTCCAGCAAGCCGATGAGGTTTTGCTGGGGCTGTTTTTCTGCATCCTGGGCTTGGGCCTTTTCAGTATCGGCATTGAACTCGGCTTGGACAAGCTAGGAACCCAAGTCGGGAATCGGCTTCCCTCTTGCTTCAAATCGATTCCTCTCCATGAGCAGAAAAGAACTCTCCTCGAATTCGATCCCTCTCTGGTGCAGCGCTCCATCAGCCCGGACGGTCAGAAACATGCCTTCTTTTATACAAAAGACGGCAGCAAGTATGTTCCCGTCCCCTACGATGAAAAAGGCTATGACGCCGTCAGCAGAGAGTACCGGTTCACCCCCACGAGAGGCCCCCTATTCGGGCAGGAGCGGAGTTTGTGGGGAATAGGCGTTGTTTTGTTTTTTGCTTTTGTCTTGGGATATGGCGCCACCCTCGCCGAGCCGGCGCTGAATGCCATGGGCCTCACCGTGGAAGAACTCACCGCAGGGACATTCAGAAAGCCCCTTCTGATGCAGGCTGTGGCTGTGGGTGTCGGAATGGGCGTGGCCCTCGGAGTGGCAAAACTCATCTGGCATATTCCCCTGTTCTGGCTTCTCACCCCCCCCTATCTTCTGCTGCTGTTCATCACAAGCATTTCATCGGAAGAATTTGTCAACATCGGCTGGGACAGCGCAGGAGTCACCACCGGACCGGTCACGGTCCCGCTTGTCCTGGCCATGGGACTTGGATTGGGTTCTCAAGTCGGCGTGATTGAGGGCTTCGGGATACTGGCTGCTGCTTCCGTGTGTCCGATCCTTACCACTTTGACTTTAGGTCTCCTCATTGCCCGGAGGAGAAAAGCGATCTTGACCGAATCCGTACAAGCGAGCAAGGAGGGCTCCCCCCTTTGAATCTTCCGGGAAAAACAGTTTGTCGCATCACGGCCCAATTGAACAGAAGTATCTCCAGAGGGGTCATCGAAGCGCTTCGAGAAGCGGGGGTCGTCGACCTGCACCTGATCCCCGCCCGATCTCCGGTGATGGAGCGAAAGAGAACCGGATGGTCGCTTTTCAACGGGGGGCACCTGTCAGAGGACCCCGTGGACATTCTTTTTTTTGTCATTGACGCGGAGATGGAAATTCCGGCCCTCCAGCTCATTGCCGAGAAAGCGCTCCTTCATTTTCCCGGCCGAGGTTCCGTTTTCAGTGAAGAGGTTCAGCTTGCGCTCAATCACGAACTGTGTCATGAGAATCGAGTCTCTTTGCCCCAAACCGACATCTCCTTTCACGTTGCCGAAAGACTGGCGGGCGTGTTCTGCATCGTCCAGCGCGGGCAGGGAGACAGTATTGCGCGGATCCCCTTGGAAGCAGGGATTTCGGTTCCCTCCATCCATTTCGGCATAGGCAGGGGCGTCCGGGATAGAATGGGTCTCCTGCGGATCACTATCCCTGCCGATAAAGAAATCATTTATACCATCGCCAGCGCTTACGATACCGACCTGCTGATGGACCGGATGATCGAAGTGGGTAAACTGGATCAGCCGGGCAAGGGGTTCATCTATGAGATCCCGCTGAAGCGGGGGATCATCAACATGAAAGTGATGAGAGGAGACCAGCGACAGGCAGCGAGCATCGAGCAGCTCGTTGCAGCCGTGGATCAGCTGAAAGGCGGAGCAGAGTGGCGGCGGCGATCAGCGTCTCTGGGGAAAAAAGGCATCAAGAAGAGAGACTACATTCACCATCTTGTGGATTTCACTCTGGTGTGTGACGGCGGCACGGGTGTGGACCTGGTCAAAACAGCCTTGTCCGCCGGCGCAGCAGGCGCCACGATCGCCGACCTCAAACACATCCGGCCTGCCGATTCCCCATTGAGCGAGATCCCCCCGGTAAGAGAAGAATGCAACATGGCCGTCTTTGAAAACCAGCTTCATTCCCTTCTCGATGCCCTGCAAGAAGCAGGCGCTTTTACGGACACTTGTCATGGACAGGTTCAGCTGAGACGTATCTTGAGGTCTTTCACGTATTTTCCAAAATGAAGGAAGTCTCGTTCACAAACCTGAGCGACAACCTCCGATATCCCTCCCCCTCGATGGGGGAGGGCGAGGGTAGGGGTGAAAAAGATGGCGCCTGTCATTCAGCTTCTTTGTTGCCCCCTCCCCTTTGTCCCCTCCCACCAGGAAAGGGGTATGTGGAACGAAGGCCATGAGAAGCGGTTTCGTCGTAGCCGTTGCTCTTTTGCTGGTGCTGACTGCCTGCGCCCGTCATGTACCGCCCTCCCCGCCTTCTTCCAGGGTTCTCACCCTTCCTGAAACGGAAAGGGCCAGGGTCCCCAAACCCTACGTGGTCAACGGGGTGCGCTATTATCCTCTGCCCGACGCTTACGGATTTGTGGAGTACGGCAAAGCCTCGTGGTACGGCAAGGACTTTCATGGCCGCCCCACCTCCAGCGGAGAGATCTATAACATGTACGGAAGGACAGCCGCCCACAAGCTGCTGCCCCTGGACACGGTGGTGAAGGTCACGAACCTCACGAACCAGAAGACCATTATTTTGCCCGTCAATGACCGGGGGCCTTTTGTGAAAGGGAGGGTCATCGATCTCTCCTACGGGGCGGCCAGGGACCTGGACATGATCGGCCCGGGAGTTGTGGACGTGAAAGTCGAGGCCTTGGCGCGGGAAGTGGGCAATGTCAAAGGCCGGGACGGATTCACGCCTCTCATTGAAGTGCAAGATTTCCGTCGCGGGGAGTTCACCATTCAGGTGGGGGCCTTCGAGAGTCAGCAAAACGCGCTCAAGCTTGCGGAACGCCTGAAAGGGAGCCTCGATGAGGTTCGGGTCACCGTCTATGAAGATGCAAGAGGCAAGACCTTCCACCGGGTGCAGGTCTCAAAATCCGAAACCCTTGACCAGGCTGAAGCCATGGAAAAAAAGTTGGAAGCGATGGGTTTTGCGGACGCCTTTAAGGTGCGGGTGGAGGCCCCTCGTTGATTTTCTTCCGGAGCACTCCGGAGGTTCTGAAGATCACAACCCTTCTTTCTCTCAGCTGAATGTCTGCCGCCGTTTGGGGATTCCTGCCGCGCCGGGACGACTTCTGTTTCACCACGAATTTGCCGAACCCGCTCACAAGAAGGTCCTCCCCCCGTTCAAGGGTCTCTTTGCAAATCTCGAAAAGCTTTTCCACGACAGAGCGGGATTGACCCTTGCTCAGTCCCACGTTGTTGTAAATATCACTGATGATCTTGTCTTTGGTCAGAGACATTCTTCGATCTCCTCCCCTCGTCAAAAGGAACTCCGCGTCCCCGGATCTTGGAATATTTGTAACAGGTTAGCTTTTTGAAATTGTCACAGGAAAAGGCCATGGGGGTCTCCCTAAAAACAGAAAACGAAGACTGCTCGGGAAAAACTTCGCAGATAAGAGGCAGCGAAGGCGGGCGGCGAGGTTTCACGGACACCTGCACATAGGGTTTTAGATGGCGAGTTCCCCATTAGCCCTCCGCCCGCCTCACCCATGGCCTAAAGCTGGACACTCTGGTGTGGCTTCTTCGTTGTTCTGTTTTTAGGGAGACCCCCATGACCTCAGCCATCCATTTCAAAAAGCTAAACCGTTACGAAAGATCCTTATATGGCCGATTGGTCAAGGGGCTGTCAAGATTTTTTTAGTACCCGAATTTCTGTTTCAATTTCTTGCACACGATCGGAGGGACTAGCCCGCTCACATCTCCTCCAAGGCTCGCCGCCTCCTTGATGATTGTTGAACTCGTGTAAAACCACTTGTAATCGGTCATCAGAAAAATCGATTGAACCTCCCGGTTCAGCTTTCGGTTCATCAACGCCATCTGAAACTCGTACTCGAAGTCCGACAAGGCCCGCAATCCCCGGATCACCACATTCGTTTTCTTCTGGATGACATAGTCCACCAGCAACCCGTTGAAAGAGTCGACCTCCACGTGGCGCTGGTCTCTAAGCACCTCCCGGATCATCTGGATTCTCTCTTCCATGGAAAAAAGGGGAAGCTTTTGGGGGTTGTTCAAAATGGCGATCACCAGACGGTCGAAGATCTTCAGTGCCCTGCTGATGATGCTGATGTGACCGTTGGTGATGGGATCGAACGTTCCTGGATAGATCACCACTTTTGAGCTCATTCCTGTCCCTCGTGTCGGTAGATGGTTATGCGGGTTTCTCCGTAGACTCTTGACTTGACCAGCTGAAGATCTCTCACACGGGGAGGCAGAACCTCCTTTTGTTCTGACTGGGCCACCAGGGTCGCCGGCGATCCAAGAATTCTCAGGTGGGAGAGTTCTTCGAGAACAGGCAGGATCATGCCCTTTCGATAGGGAGGGTCCACAAACACCAGGTCCATCGTTTCCTTGATCAGGCGATGCCTGCGGGGAAACCCCTTCAACAGGTCTTTCCGCAGTGCAACCCCCTGTGCCTCGAGCCCGCAGAGCTTCAGATTCCTGACGATCAACTCCACCGCCTTTGGGGAGTGGTCGATGAAGAGCGCCCAGGCCGCTCCACGGCTGATGGCTTCGATTCCCAGGCTCCCTGTCCCTGCAAAAAGATCCAGGACCTTTTCTCCAGGCAGATGGTGCCCGAGGAGATCAAAGATCGCTTCCCGAACCCGGTCAGAGGTGGGCCGTATCTCCAACCCTTTGAAGGACGCGAGACGCCGACCTCTCAACCGACCACCGGTAATTCTCATTCAGAATCCATCACCTCTGCAATCTGCGGATTAGTGCCAAAGCAAAAGTCGGATGACACACCGAGCGTCGGGTTAGGAGATCAATGGGTCTCAGCAGGCTCCGGGCCTTCTTTTTCACTGAGCCTCTTCGCTTCCGGTGCCCCCGAAGAGTCGACCGCTTTCCTTCCAAAAGGGCTTCTTCGATAGAGCCGGTAAAACGTGATCGTCGGGCCTGACAAGATATAAAGAAGCATGATGAGAAAAAGCATCACCATGGGTTTGTAGGCAATGACCAGAGCCACCAGGATGATGGACACCAGCATATTGAAAGGCTTGTAGTGCTTGAGATCCAGTTTCTTGAAGCTGTAATAGGGAATGGTGCTGACCATGAAAAAGGAAAGAACATAGATCATCACCAGGATGGGGTGAGACCTTGTCTCCAGCTCTCCCTCCCAGAAGCTCACGAAAAGAACCAGGGAGGCGATGAAGCAGGCTGCCGCAGGAATCGGAAGCCCCTTGAAGTAACTGACATCCTCCACGCTTTTCTGAACGTTGAAACGTGCGAGCCGCAGCGCTCCGCACACCACGAACATGAAGGCGGCGAGCCATCCCAACCGGCCGAAGGGCGCCAGGGCCCATTGAAAGGCAAGGAGAGCCGGCGCAACCCCGAAGGCGACAAGATCCGACAGAGAGTCAAACTCCACTCCGAACTGGCTTGTCGAACGGGTCAGCCGGGCAACCCTCCCGTCCAGGCCGTCCAGAACGCCTGAGAGAAAAATCGCCACAGCCGCAGCCTCGTATCTCTCCCCCATGGCGCTGATAATCGCGTAGAACCCGCAGAAGAGGCTTGCCGCCGTGAACAGGTTGGGCAGAATGTAAATGCTTTTTCTTTGCTTGTCCTTGAACCGTTTTTTCCTTTTTCCTCTCATGGCAGATACCCCAGGGTTGTTTTTCCCGCTTTGACTTTACAATCCCGCTGAACCACCACACGGCTCCCTTCCGGTAGATAGACATCCAATCTCGAGCCGAACCGGATCAGCCCGAATCGCTGACCTGCCTGCACCTCATCCCCCTCCCGGACCCAGCACGCGATGCGGCGTGCGATCAGGCCGGCGATCTGAACAAAAACGATCTGCTTTCCTTCTCGGGTGTCCAGGGTGACGGCATTTTGCTCGTTTTTTTTCGAAGCCTTGTCCAGGTTCGCGGCGAAAAAAGCTCCGGGGCGGTACGAAATTTTTGATATCCTGCCCCCGGTAGGAATGCGGTTGACGTGGACATTGAACAGGGACATGAACACACTCACCTTCACGGCCCTTGTTCCCAGGGGGTTGTCCCCACGCTCCAGGGTCCAGACACCCAGAACTCTTCCGTCCGCCGGTGTGAGCACGGCCTTTTGCTCCGCTTCCGCCTCTCGGTCGGGGTCCCTGAAGAAATACAGGACAAACAGGGTGAGGGCCCCGGCAAGGATCATGAGAGACAAAAGCCCTAATGACAAGAAGAGGAGGGTCATGGCCAATCCGATTCCAATAAAAGGAAGCCCTTCTCTAGCAATCCCGAGTCGGTTGTGGATTCTCCTTTCTTGCGCTGTGGAAGACCCCTTGCTCACGTCAAGGATTATGATCTTTCCCCCCGGAGTTGTCAATGTTGTAACATTTTTAATCTCGTTTCGATGCCCGCCTGCGCCCCCTCCCCCAAACCCTCCCGCCAAGGGGGAGTTCATAGTGTCAACTGATCTTTTCCTCCCCCTTGACGGGGGAGGTGAGGTGGGGGTGAAAAGCGGAAGTGTCATTCAATGGTTCTGTCTCCAGAGGCGGAGAAGGGCGGACCCGGTGGAAAAGGATTCGGACGAATGTCCGGCGGCCTCAGATAGGAAGGTACGACCTCCCGGACGTTGTCAAACCCTCGAGCTTTCGCCCGTTTTGCACCCAGCATCCCCAGGGTGGCTGCCCTGAGGCTCCAAAAGGAGGGAGGCGCAAAGACCGCCCTGTCGCCTACAGCCGAAACAATAGGCCCCATCTGGCGATTGAAGTCCGTGCCCAAGACAAAAGCCCTGTTTTTGATGAAACCGGGAAGATCTCTAATCTTAAGACAGGCTTCCGGCTCCAGCCGCACCAGCTCCTCTTCGTCAGACCAGTTGTAGAGGGCTGCAAAGACCTCCTCTTTCCTCGAGTCGATCACCGGGCAGATGGGGATGGAAACACCGGGGCACTGGCTCGCCAGAACCTCCAGGCTGGACAGGGCGACAATCGGCACCCCCAGTCCTTCGCAGAACCCCTTGGCCGTCGAGAGCCCTACCCGGAGACCTGTGAAACTGCCGGGCCCTTTGGCCACGGCCAGACCGCGGATTTTCTCAAAGGTCACCCCTGAAACTTGAAGGAGATGATCAAGAGCGGTCATGAAATGGCGGAAGTCCTTGGTCCCGGGAGACAGGGTCCACTCCGCCAGAAGAGCGCCGCTCTCGTCGACGAGAGCCAGGCTGAACTGCGGTGTGGAAGTGTTGATGGCAAGAATCACGTTACCCAAAGAGCTTCTCGAAAAGCTTGACCACGGCTTCGATTCTGGAGAGATCATTGATCGTCACCACCACGATCAGCGCAGCCAAAAGGAAGATTCCCAGTTTTTGAGCCATGTCCCTTTTCTTGATGCTGATCGGTTTGCCTATGATCAGCTCCATGAGCAGGAAAAGGATCACCCCTCCGTCCAGGATGGGGACCGGCAGGAGATTCAAGATCCCGAGGTTGATGCTGATGACCGCCAATAGCGGGACCAGATAGCTGATGCTTTCCTGGGCCACCTGGCCTGTCAGTTGGCCGATCATGATGGGGCCTCCCAGGGTTTTGATGGAGACCACTCCCTGAAAAAGTTTGACGATCGTCAGGAACGTGAGAACAATGATCTCCCAGGTCTTCCGAATGCCTTCTTTCAGAGCCTCCCAGGGTCCCATTTCCACCTTCCTGTATTTTCCCGCAGCCACAATGCCGATGAGAGCGGATTTGACGTCTTCACCGAAGAGGTTTTTTTCTACGCTTTCTTCCGGCACCACGGTCACGCTGAGAAGGCGATCTTCCCTTTGGACGGTGACGGTCACTTCCTGGCCTGCAGAATCCTTCACCAGGTTCTTGATCTCCGTCCAGGTCTCCGTGTGGATCCCCTGCACGGAAACGATCACGTCTCCTTTGAGGACCCCGGCCTTGTGGGCCGGAGAATCCTCTCTGACCTGACCGACCTCTGGGGTCATCACGTAGTTCCCGGAGATCACATAAACACCCCAGAAGAGAAAGAGCGCCAGAAAAAGGTTGAAGAAAGGTCCGGCTGCAACAATGGCGATTCTCTTCAGGACATGCTGATGGTTGAACGCTCTGTGGGCCTCTTCAGGAGAAAGGTCTTCGGATTCTTCGTCGTTCTCTCCGAGCAGTTTGACGTAGCCTCCAAGAGGAACCGTGGAGATAAGGTACTCCGTCTCCCCCCATTTTTTCCCGACCAGCTTGGTGCCGAACCCAAGGGAGAATTTGAGCACTTTGACGCCAAAGGCCTTGGCCAGGAGAAAATGCCCCAGCTCATGAAAAAAGATCAGAATGCCAAGAACAACAATAAAGGGGATGAGATAGTAGGAAAGAAAAGTCATTGGCTTAACCTCTACCAAAATATCTATGTGCTTCAGCGAATTCCGCGGCCCTCTGTCTCGCCCAGGCATCGGCCTCCATCACCTTCTCGATGCTGTCGATGACAAAAGGGGTATGAGCCTTCATCGTTTTTTCGATGAGGGAAGGGATCTGAAGAAACCCGATTCTCCATCGAAGAAAGAGATCCACAGCCACTTCATTGGCCCCGTTCAAAACAGCGGGCATACTCTCCCCGATTTCCGCCGCTCTCAACGCCAGATCGAGACATCGGAATTTCCCTGTGTCCGGTTTCATGAACCCAAGGGTCCCAACCTGCTCCAGGTCCAGGGCGGGGAGCGTGGTGCCCACGTGCCGCGGATAGGACAAGGCATAGGAGATGGGCGTGATCATGTCCGGGATTCCCATTTGGGCAATGATCGACCCGTCCTTGTACTCCACCATGGAGTGAACCACACTCTGGGGATGAATGAGAATGTGGATCTGGTGAATGTCCAACCCGAAGAGCCACTTTGCCTCGATCAGTTCAAGACCTTTGTTCATCAAGGTGGCCGAGTCCACCGTGATCTTCGGCCCCATGTTCCAGTTGGGGTGTTTCAGGGCCTGCTCCGGGGTCACCTTTTCCATCTCTTCATAGGTGAAGTCTTTAAAGGGGCCGCCGGAAGCCGTGAGGATAACCCTCCGCACATCCTCTCTCGGGTGGCCCTGGAGACACTGGAGAATGGCGCTGTGTTCACTGTCCACAGGGAGAAGGGCCACTCCCCTTCTCCTCACCTCCTCGATCACCAGAGAGCCGGCCATGACCATGGTTTCTTTGTTGGCCAGGGCGATGTTTTTCCCGGCTTTGATAGCTGCATAGGTCGGAACGAGACCTGCCGCACCGGTGATGGCCGAAATAACGGTGTCCACCTCCTCCAGGGTGGCAAGATGGATAAATCCATCTATGCCGGAAACAATCCTCGTTCTGTGTCCGCCGTCAATGCGTTTCTTGAGGCTCTCGGCCTCCTGATCGCCTAAAACAGCCACTTCCAGGGGTCTGAACTTTCGAACCTGTTCAGCGAGAAGATCCATGTTCTTTCCCGCTGCCAGAGCCGCGGCCTGATACGATTCAGGATGCGCCTCGATCACTCTGAGGGAACTGCATCCGATGGAGCCCGTAGAACCGAGGATGGCAATTCTTTTCATGCGCCGCCAAGGATTTCCCTGAAGTAGGCAATGGTCTTTTCCAACCCTTCCTGGAGCTCCACCCCAGGTGCCCACCCCAGCTTTTCTTTGGCCAGGGTGATATCCGGCTGCCGTCTCCTGGGATCGTCCATGGGCGATGGCCTGAATTCGATGCCGCTCTTGGACCCGGTGAGCCGGACAATGTTTTCGGCGAGCTCCAGCATGCTGTATTCCCCGGGGTTTCCCAGGTTGACCGGCCCCACGAAGTCATCGGGGCCGTTCATCATGGCTACGATTCCTTCAACCATGTCCTCCACGTAGCAGAAAGAACGGGTCTGAAGGCCGTCTCCGAAAATCGTGACAGGCTCATTCCTCAAGGCCTGCATGATGAAGTTGCTGATCACCCGGCCGTCGTTGGGGTGCATGCGGGGCCCGTAAGTGTTGAAGATCCTCACGACGCGGATGTTGACTTTGTTTTGCCGGTGGTAGTCAAAGAAGAGCGTCTCCGCGCATCGCTTTCCTTCATCGTAACAGGCTCTGAGTCCGATGGTGTTCACATTGCCCCAGTAACTTTCCGTCTGCGGGTGAACCGAAGGGTCGCCGTAAACCTCGCTGGTGGAAGCCTGCAGGATCTTTGCCTTGACCCTCTTGGCCAGTCCCAGCATGTGGATGGCCCCCATCACTGCCGTCTTGACGGTCTTCACCGGATTGTACTGATAATGAACAGGGGAAGCCGGACAGGCCAGGTTATAGATTTGGTCCACTTCCAGGAAAATGGGGTTCACCAGGTCATGGCGGATCACTTCAAAAGAAGGGTTGCCGAGGAGATGGAAAAGGTTACGCTTCCGCCCAGTGAAATAGTTGTCCAGGCAGATCACGTAATGTCCCTGCGACAACAGCTTCTCGCACAAGTGGGATCCCAGGAACCCCGCACCCCCGGTCACCAGGATTCTCGCAGTATCGAAAAAGTTAGGACCCATGAAAATAGGCTCCGTCTCTGAAGTTAGCAAATAGATCTGTACAAGTGCCGGGGTACGGCCCGTGAACTTATCCTCATGGAGTATTGGAGGGATGGAGCAATGGAGTAACGGTAAAACCCAACACTCCAGTACTCCAATACTCCACTACTCCAATCTTCCGATACTCCATTACTCCAATTGTTCTTCCTTCACCACATAACAAACACATACAGGACCGGGATGGCGAACAGGAGCGCATCCACGCGGTCAAGAAAACCGCCGTGTCCCGGAAGGATCTTTCCTGAATCTTTCACCCCGTGATTCCTCTTGATCATCGACTCCACGAGGTCGCCGACCTGGCCGGCGATCGCGATCACTCCGGACACCACAGCAATCGTGCTCACGGATGGATGGAGATCGAAGATCTGAGAAAAAAAGACCCCTGCCAGCACACTGACAACGAAACCCCCGACCGCGCCTTCCCACGTCTTCCCAGGACTTACCGTCACATAGAGTTTGTGCTTTCCCAGAAGCCGGCCGCAATAAAGGGCCGCAGTATCGCCTAGAAATATAATGGCGAGGAGAAGGAAAATCCACAGATTTCCTCTCGGAGTCCGGTCCACGAGAACGAGCAGGGAGAGCGGAAGGCCCGCGTACAGAAACCCCAAAGTTACGGCTGCGGTGCCTTCGAAAACGTCTTTCTTGCGCCCCGGTTCGGAGAAGAGATAGAAGCTTAGAACGATCATCAGGGTGAAACACAGAACCGCAAAAGCGAGGTGGATCAACCCCTGAGAAAAAAGAGCCGGGAAGAAAGAGCAAAGAGCATAGGCGAGCGCCCTGGGGATTCGGGGCATTTTCGGAGAGGTGAGGAGGAAAAACTCATAAAGACAGATGCACGAGACCGCAAACAACAGGAAATAGAACAGCCAGCGCGGGCCGAACCCGATGAGGTAAATCAGAATGGGGATGGCAATCAAAGCAGTGAGCCATCTCTTCAGATGCGCCATCTTGAGAATTCTCGCTCCCTCAGGTTGGCTAGCAAATTGCTCCAAAACACCTGCTTGGCAGGCTGATCAAAAACGCTCAGCGGCAAGGCATCCGAAATTCCGAGGAGTGAGGCGTACATAGAGGTACGCCGCAATGACGAGGAATGAGGATAACGACGCAGATGGGCGTTTTTCAGCAGACTGCTAATCATCGCGCTCTTCCCTGGAGAGAGTCACCTGGTCTCCTGTGGCGCCGAAGCGCCGCTCTCTTTTCTGGTACTCGATCAGGGCTTCGACGTACTGCTCCTTCCTGAAGTCAGGCCAGTAGGTCGGAGTCATGTAGATCTCGGCGTAGGCGATCTGCCAGAGAAGGAAATTGCTGACACGGCACTCCCCGCTGGTTCGAATGAGCAGATCCGGGTCAGGCATGTTCGCCGTGTAGAGGTGTTCCGAAACAAGGGCTTCGCTGATGTCGGAGGAATGGATTTCTCCGGCTTCCACTCTTTGAACCATCTTCCGGACCGCGTCCGTCATCTCCTGCCTGCCGCCGTAACTGAGAGCAAGGGTCAGCACCATGTTCCGTTGGTGGGCCGTCTGCTCCGCCGTCTCTCGGAGTGTTCTCTGAACATCCTGCGGGAGCTTGTGAAGCCTTCCGATCGCCTCAAAGCGAATTCCATTGTGGAGCATTTCCTTCACTTCGGATTGGAGAAACCGCTTCAAGAGCACCATGAGGGCTTCGACTTCGACTTTTGGTCTCCTCCAGTTCTCTTCGGAAAAGGCATACAGGGTGAGCCAAGGGATCCCGATCTCCCGGTTTGCCCGGACAATCGCCCTCACCGACTCCGCGCCCTCCTCGTGGCCCCGGATGCGGTTCATGCCCCGTTGTTTGGCCCACCGGCCGTTACCGTCCATGATGATCGCAACGTGTTGCGGCAGCTTTTGCAGGTCCAAGGTTTCCATGTTGAGGCGCTGGATCGAGGGCTTCAAAATTCCAGGATTTCTTTTTCTTTTTCCGCAGTGACTTCATCGATCTTCTTGATGAAATCGTCGGTCAGCTTCTGAACCTCCTCCTGCGCGCGAAACAGCTCGTCCTCTGAGATCTCCTTTTCGTTTTTCAGCTCTTTCAGCAGCTCGTTGGCTTCCCGGCGGTGGTTTCGCACACCGATTTTTCCCTCTTCCGCCATCTTCTTCGCCATCTTGGCCAGTTCCTTCCTTCGGCTCTCGCTCAAAGGGGGCACGGGAATCCTTATGATTTTTCCGTCGTTAATGGGGGTGAGCCCGAGCTCGGACTTGAGGATGCTCTTTTCTATTTCTGCGATGATGGACGGATCCCAGGGCTTGATCGTGATGAGCCGGCTTTCAGGCACGGACAGGGAAGCCACTTGATCGATCGGCATCTGGGTTTCATAGCAATTCACCCGGATGCCGTCCAGCAAGGCGGTCGAGGCGCGACCGGTCCGGATTCTGATGAAGTCCTTCTTGAGCGCATCAATGGTTTTCTGCATGGTCTGCCGACATTCGGAAAGGATTTCTTCTTTCATCGCGATCTCCCTGAAATGATGGTCCCCACCTTCTGTCCAAGAGTCACTCGCTTGATATTGCCTTTCTTCCTGAGATTGAACACTACGATGGGCAGGTTCTGCCCCATGGCCAGAGCCACCGCCGTCATATCCAGCACTTGAAGATTCTTCTTCAGAAATTCCTGATAGGTCAGGTGCGGAAAAAACTGCGGGGAGGAGACCTTTTCAGGATCCGCGCTGTAAACGCCGTCCACCTTCGTGGCCTTCAAGAGGATCTCGGCGTTGATCTCCATGGCTCTGAGAGCAGCTGCCGTGTCCGTGCTGAAATAGGGGTTGCCTGTGCCTGCGCCGAAAAGGACGATTCTCCCCCGTCGCAGGTGGGTGACCGCCTTCTGTCGGATGTAAGGCTCGGCGACCTTGTTCATCTCGATGGCGGACATGATTCTCGCTTCCGCTCCCCTTTGAGAGAGCGCCTCCCCAAGGGCGATCGCGTTCATCACGGTGGCCAGCATGCCCATGTGGTCGGCAGCCACCCGTCCCATGCCGTAATCCGAGGCGTGCAGCCCCCGGAAAATATTGCCGCCGCCGATCACGATTCCGATTTCCACTCCGAGGTCATGGACAAGCTGGATCTCCGCGGCCACACTCTTGAGGACCGAAGGATCCACGCCGTAAGGCTTATTGCCCATCAGCGCCTCTCCGCTCAACTTGAGCAGAATGCGCTCGAACCGGGGCTTCTTAACGCTCATCCGGCTCTCCCAGCTGGTATCGCGTAAACCGGCGGATCACGATGTTCTCCCCTGTCTTGGCCATGAGCTCGTTTAGCAGGTCCTGAACCGTGATGTCCGGATTTTTCACATACGGCTGTTCGAGCAAACAGGCTTCGGAGTAGAACTTCGTCACCTTGCCTTCCACAATCTTGTCGATCACCTTGTCCGGCTTGCCCGACTCCTTGGCCTGCGTGACGTAAATCTCTCTTTCTTTCTCCAGCACGTCAGCGGGGATCCCCTCCCGGTCCACGGAAAGGGGATTCGCTGCAGCGATTTGCATGGCGATGTTTTTCACAAAGGCGGT
This sequence comes from uncultured Desulfobacteraceae bacterium, assembly GCA_964580575.1. Taxonomy (GTDB): domain Bacteria; phylum Desulfobacterota; class DSM-4660; order Desulfatiglandales; family HGW-15; genus CAVPDE01. The sequence continues at coordinate 56,022 of CAZOLJ010000012.1, read as the reverse complement.
GAAGTCCTCTGTTTTACCGGAAAAGTCTGTTTCACAGTTCACTTCCACAAGAACTCCGATCTTGGCTCCCGGGTGGATGTAGGCGGTCACCTGGCCTTCGGAGGTTGCTCTTCCTCCCCTCTTTTTTGCCGTGGCAATCCCCTTTTTCCTCAGGTACTCAACAGCCAGCGTCAGGTCTCCCTTGCTTTCCTGGAGCGCCTTTTTGCAGTCCATCATGCCGACGCCGGTCTTTTCTCTCAGTTCCTTGACTAATGTGGCGTTGATATCCAATTTATTCTTCCTCCATCAGGCTGTCGTTGTCTTCGTCTTCTTCTCTTTTGGGGAGCACGATGATTTCAGGTCCCTTCTTTTCCCCCTCGGCCGCAGGAACGGGTTCCACTTTGACTTCCTCTTTTTCCTTCTCCACGTCCGTCTCAGCCCTCAACCGTTCTTCAGCCAGGTTGTGCCCTTCGATGCAGGCATCCGCGATCTTCGAGGTGATCAACCGGATGGCTCGGATCGCGTCATCGTTTCCTGGAATGATGTAATCGATGTCGTCGGGGTCGCAGTTGGTATCCGCAATCGCGACCAGGGGAATCCCCAGCTTCCGGGTCTCCTGCACGGCAATGTATTCCTTCTTGGGATCCACGATGAACACCGCACCGGGCAGTTCGTCCATGTTTTTGATACCGCCCAGGTTCTTTTCCAGCTTAGCGAGTTCTTTTTCCAGTTTCATGGCTTCTTTCTTGGTATATCGGTTCAGAGAGCCGTCGGCTTTCATGCTGTCCAGCTCTTTTAACCGCGCCACACTCTTCCGGATCGTCTGAAAATTGGTGAGGGTCCCGCCCAGCCACCGGTTGACCGTATAGAACATCCCACAGCGTTCGCTCTCTTCTGTGATCGCGTCGTGAGCCTGCTTTTTGGTACCCACGAAGAGGACCGGATACCCCTCCGCCACCGTGCGAACGACAAAGTCATAGGCCGTGGCAAAAAGGGACACGGTCTTCTGAAGATCGATAATGTGAATGCCGTTTCGTGATCCGAAGATGTAGGTTTTCATCTTCGGGTTCCAGCGTCTGGTCTGATGACCGAAATGAACGCCGGCTTCCAAAAGCTCCTTCATGCTGATGCTTGCTGCCATTGACTCCTCCTGTTTTTGGGCGGAGCTTTTCCTCTCCTGCCCTCGGTTTCTCCTCCGCTCAGGACCTCCTCCTGTCTAACGTTCTCAGGCACCGGGGCTTTCCTGAACGTGCGAATTAGAGATACTCCTCAAAAGTCTCCTTGAGGCAAACCTTTTCCTGTGCCATCCTATCCTATGGCTAAATAATAAACGTAATTTTTTAGCAGTTGTGTTGACCTTTTTCAACAAAAAAGTTTTTGTACCCCATTGACCTGCCGGTCCATAGGCCGATATAGTATAATCATCCTTGCACAGGTGTCCCGCATTGACGGGGGCAATCGTATTTGATGGACTCACAAGAAGTCCTGAACGCGGGTTTCCGTCATTCCGGCGGAAGCCGGAATCCAGTATTCTTATAGGCTCAGAAAACCCCTGGACCCCGTTTTTCAACGGGGGGACGGCTTTTCACGAGATCATCGCCTTCTGTAGAGACGAGAAATGGATCCTTTGGATAAAACGGTTCGCCTGAAAGACTTGAAGATCGACCTCGACAGGAAAGAGGAAGAACGCTTCTCCCCTTTTGCCTGTTTGAGCCGGAACGCCCTGAGAAGGACGGAAGAGGAAATGATCCTCGCCGGCCACCGGCAGAATTTCTCCTTGGATGGAGATCGAATCCTTCATTCCCTTGCCTACTCGCGATACATTGATAAAACTCAAGTTTTTTACCTGATCAAAAATGACCACATTACCCACCGGGTGCTGCACGTCCAGCTGGTCTCAAAGGTGTCCAGAACCATCGGCCGCCTCCTCGGCCTGAACGAGGACTTGATTGAGGCGATCGCTCTGGGGCATGACATCGGTCATCCGCCTTTCGGTCACGATGGGGAGCGGTTCCTGTCCGAGCTCTGCCAAGATGCAGGTCTAGGACATTTTTTCCACAACATTCAGGGAGTCCGTTTTCTCGAACACATCGAACGAAAGGGCAGAGGCTGGAACCTCACCCTCCAGGTGTTGGACGGGATTCTCTGCCACAACGGAGAGATCCACACCCGGAGCCTTTCGCCTGACAGGGCAAAAACCTTTGAACGAATGGATCGCGAAATGAAGGCCCAGGAAAGCGACCCCACGAGGGATATTCCTCCCATGACCCTGGAAGGGTGTGTGGTTCGCATGGCGGACACGATCAGCTATGTGGGCCGCGACATCGAGGACGCGATCCGGCTTGGACTGATCACCCGAGAAGACCTACCGGCCTCCTGTCGGCAGGTCCTGGGAGACACCAATGGAACCATCGTGTACACGCTTGTGGAAGACCTGGTGTCCGGCAGCCTTGGAAAAGACCACGTCGCCTTCAGTGTGGAGGTGAGCCAGGCTCTTGTGCGGCTCAAGGCTTTCAACCACGAGCGGATCTACATGAACGACAGAGTCAAGAAACAGACTCCAAAGATCAAAATCATGTTTCAGCTACTCTTTGAGAAGTATCTTCGCGACCTGGAGACAGGAAATCAGGACTCAGACATTGACAAAGAATTCCTCGCCGGCATGTCCCCGGATTACCGGAACCAAACCTCCAAGGCCGCGGTGGTGAGGGACTTTGTTGCCGGAATGACCGACGACTATTTCCTGACCCAGTGCCATAAGAACCTTATTCCTCAGTGGATCACCACCGGCTTTTAGGGCAGGATGCCGATGTAACTATCCTATAGCTACATTGATTTGCATCAACGTCCTTACAAATAACTTGACAAGACAAGTCTGAAAAAGTAAAGGGTATACTCACTTTTTGTACACGGATATTCCTTCCTGATTCTTCCCTATCATTCAAGACGGTGTGGATCGTAGACGGAGGCTTCATTATGGCTAACGCCAAAGACCTACGTGGCGAGGAGACTATACTCGAGATCGAGAATGTTCACATGTACTTTGGAAGAGTTGCGGCGCTTGCAGGCGTGAGCCTGGAAGTGAAGAAGGGAGAGATTCACTCCATCATCGGACCGAACGGCGCCGGCAAGACCGTCATGATGAACTGCATCAACGGTCTGTACAAACCCCAGAAAGGCCGGATCACTTACAAGGGCCAGGACATCACTGCCCGGAGACCCCACGAACGTGCGTCTCTCGGCCTCTCGCGCACCTTCCAGAAAATTGAGCTCTTCGGGGGCATGACGGTTCTGGACAACATCCGCCTGGGAAGACACATCCATCTCAAGTCCGGCATCTTGAGCGGCTCCATCTACGTGGGAAAAACAAAGCGGGAGGAGTTGGAAACCCGTAAATTTATTGAAGAGGAGATCATCGATCTCCTGGAGATCGAGAGCATCCGGGATCACACCGTTCACATGCTCCCTTATGGGCTGCAAAAACGGGTGGAACTGGGCAGGGCCCTTGCGCTGAATCCCGATCTGCTGCTGCTCGACGAACCCCTGGCCGGCCTCAACTTGGAAGAGGTGGAAGACATGGCCCGCTTCATTCTGGACATCAATGAAGAGGAACGGTGGAAGGTCACCTGTATTCTGGTCGAACACGACATGGGTGTGGTCATGGACATCTCCCACCGGGTCTTTGTCCTGAACTTCGGCAACAAGATCACGGACGGCACCCCGAACGAGGTTCAGACCAATCCTGAGGTGATCAAGGCCTATCTAGGCGAAGAGGAACTTTACGCGACAAGGAGGTAGGGGCGAAAATGAGTGGGTCTCCCATTGAGATAACCAAAGATCTCACGATCCCAAAGCTGTTCCTTTCCCAGTGCCAGCGGTACGGAACCAACAAGGTGGCCATGAGGGAAAAAGAGTTTGGCATTTGGCGCCCCTACACCTGGAAGGACTACTACGACAATGTGAAATTCCTCTGTCTCGGAATGGTCGCCATGGGTTTGAAGAAGGGGGACAAGGTCGCCATGATCGGGGACAACCGGCCTGAAGGGCTCTGGACCGAGATGGCCGCCCTCTGTGCAGGCGGCATAGGGGTTTGGCTCTTCCAGGATTGCATGATGGATGAAGTGAAATACATCATTGACCACTCGGACGCCAAGTTCTTTGTCGGTGAGACTCAGGAAGAAGTGGACAAGGCCCTCGCCATCAAGGGCGATTGCCCGAAGCTTGAAAAAATCATCTGGGATGACCCCAAGGGCATGCGCAATTACCACCAGGATTTCCTGATCAGTCTCAAGAAGGTTCAGGAAATGGGCCGGTGGATGGACAAAAAAGAGCCGGGGCTCTTCGAGAATCTGATCAACCAAGGCCATGGGGATGACATCTGTCTCCTCTTCTATACCTCCGGAACCACCGCTCTGCCCAAGGGCGCTCTGCTGAGCCACTGGAACATGCTGACCATGGGCCATAACTTGATGGCCGTGGACCCGTGCTACGATACAGACGATTTCGTTTCCTACCTTCCCTTTGCTTGGATCGGAGAGCAGATGATGTCCATCTCCTGCGGCCTTCAGGTGGGGTACACCCTGAACTTCCCTGAAGAACCGACGACCGCCAAGGAAGACATCCGCCAGATCGGCCCCCATGTGATGTTCGCTCCTCCCAGGCTCTACGAGGGCATGACCCGGCAGGTGCAGGTGAAGTACATCGATTCCTCATGGATCAAGCGCAAGGTTTATGAATTCAGCACGAAGGTCGGGTACAAGGTCGCCAATCTCAAGTTCAAGAAAAAGCCGATTCCGGTAACCTGGTCGATTCTCAACGGGCTCGCATCCCTCTTGATGCAGAAGAAGCTCAAGGACCATCTCGGCATGTCGCGCCTCAGGCACGCGTACACGGGCGGCGCGGCCATGGGGCCGGACCACTTCCGTTTTTTCCATGCCCTTGGCGTCAATCTGAAGCAGATCTACGGCCAGACGGAGATCGCCGGCATCTCCATTGTTCACCGGGACGGCGACGTCAAGTTCGACACCGTGGGAACGCCCATTCCCGAAACCGAAGTCCGAATCACCGAGGAGGGCGAGATCCTCTCCAAGAGCCCTTCCGTTTTTCAGGGATACTACAAAAACGAGGAAGCCACCAAGAAAACCCTGGTCGACGGATGGCTCTATTCGGGCGACCGCGGGTTCATGGATGAAGACGGGCACCTGGTGGTCTTTGACCGGTCCAAGGATGTCATGACCCTGCGGGATGGAAGACCCTTCTCTCCGCAGTATCTCGAAACACGGCTCAAGTTCAGCCCCTTTATCCAGGAGGCCTGGGTGATCGGGGACAAGCGCCCTTATATCGCTGCCGTTATGTGCATCGACTATGCGGTGGTGGGCAAGTGGGCGGATGAACGGAAAATCAATTACACCAGCTACCAGGAACTGTCTCAGAAGCCCGAGGTGTACGACCTGGTCCAAAAGCAGATTGAGGAGTCTAACAAAGATCTCCCGGAACCCGCTCGAATTCATCGTTTTGTCAACCTTTACAAGGTCTTTGATGCCGACGATGAAGAACTCACGCGGACCAGCAAGCTTCGGAGAGCTTTTGTCGAGAACCGATACAAGGACATTTTGAATGGCCTGTACTCGGAAGCGGACGTGGTTCATATGGACACGACCATCACCTATGAGGATGGCCGGGAGCAGCGCATTAAAATGGACCTCCGCATCAGGAACGTCCATCTTTAGGAGGTGAGCCCCCATGGAGCTCTTTTTGATGTCGTTGATTACAGGGATTCTTGTCGGCGGTATTTACGCCTTGGTCGCCCTGGGATGGGTTCTCATTTACAAATGCTCCGGGGTTTTGAATCTGGCCATGGGCGAACTGACCCTCATCGGCGCCTACGTGACGCTGACCTTCTACCAGGCAGGGATCCCCTTCATTCCTGCCGTGGTCTGCACTCTCCTCGTTGGCATCGTGATGGGATTCCTGACCGAAAGAATCTTCCTGGACAAACTGATCGGCGAACCCCTCCTCGCCGTCATCATGGTCACGGTGGGGCTGTCCTTCTTCTTCAAAGGAATCGTGGAGTTCATCTGGAGCACGGACACGAAGGTCTTTGACCCTCCGATTTTTCACATCAGACCGATCGAACTCGGTTTTCTCAAACTCTCTCCCGTCTACCTCTGGTCCTTTGTGCTGGCCATTTTTCTGCTCATCATTTTTGTATGCTTTTTCAAGTACACCCGCTGGGGGCTCTCCATGCAGGCCACTGCCGACGATGAAACCGCAGCCCTCTCGCTGGGAGTGAGTGCCCGTTTTGTCTATGCCGCCGCATGGGCCATCGCTTTTATGAGCGCCGGCGTGGGTGGGGCTCTTCTCGGGAACATCAATGGAATCAACATATCCATCGGCTACCTGGGTCTCCTGGTACTTCCTGCGGTGGTGCTGGGAGGATTGAATTCCGTGCCCGGCGCTATTGTGGGAGGAATCATCATCGGGGTCCTTCAGAACCTCTCCGGAGCCTATCTGGACCAGTACTTTCCCGGTGGGGTCAAAGAGATCGTTCCCTTTGCGTTTATGGCCGTGTTCCTGCTCTTCAAGCCCTATGGCCTGTGGGGCTGGGAGCGGATCGAGCGGGTGTAAACATAAAATCGCAGAGCGATTTTATATAACGCGGCTTCGCCGCTTTGTATAAAATCACCGAGCAAGGCGAGGTTATTTTATGTCCAGTGTCTGGCTACCATGCGGTGACTATCATCAGTACTATCGGGAAGATCAGGGATGGTGGCAAAGCACCTTCATCAAAATGAAGATGATTCTGCTTCTCTTGATCATCTTTGTGGGCATCCCCCAGCTGTTGCCCGGCTATTTTGTCAGTGTCGCCACCATGGTCGGCTACACTGCCATGGGCGCTCTGGGCGTGCAGCTCCTCATCGGCTACACCGGCCTCATCACCCTGGGGCATGCCGCGTTCATTGCCGTAGGCGCTTACACCAGCACTTTACTCGTGCTACAGTTTCCATGGCCCCATTTTTTCACGGACCTGGGTCTCGCTTATCCGATCAGCATTATTGTCGCGGGAATCGTGGCCGGCATTTGGAGTGTCCTCTTTGGACTGCCGTCCGCAAAGGTCAAGGGTTTCTACCTCATCCTCACCACCATGGCGGCCCAGTTTATTACCGTAGATTTCATTTTGACCCAGTACGTGAGCCAGATCGGTGGAAGAGGCCAGGCATTCTCGCTGCCTCCTGGCACGATTAAAATCGGACCATGGGTGATCGAGGGTGACGTCAAAGTCTACTATCTCATGGCCGTCATCACCACCTTGATGGTCATTGCCATGGCCAATCTTCTCCGTTCCAAACCGGGAAGAGCCTGGGTGGCCATTCGAGACAATGATATTGCCGCCGAAGCTCTTGGGATCGACATTATTCGGTACAAGCTTCTGGCCTTCTTCGTGGCCGGTTTTTTCGCAGGAATCGCGGGAGCTTTCTGGGTCAGCAACACCGCAGCCCTGAGCCCGGAGCACTTCCCTTGGTTCTGGTCTCTGTGGCTGGTCGGCGTGATTCTCATCGGAGGGGTCGGGTCGATCCACGGCGCTATTTTTGGTTCCATATTCATGGTCCTTGTCATGGAGGGGCTGCAGTGGGTGGTGATTCCCCTGTCGGCCTACTACCCTAAACTGCTGTTCGATTTTGCCTATATAAAGGATTCGGCCTTTGGCCTTGCCATCTGCGCTTTCCTGATTTACGAACCCAACGGACTGGCTTACCGCTGGTGGCAGATCAAGAACTATTTCAATCTTTGGCCGTTTTCCTACTAAGAAAACACAGTTTATGCTTTTACATTTGATAAGTTCCTAACAAGCCGTCACCCCGGTGAAAACCGGGGTCCAGAGAAATCGCAACGAGTCAGAAAGAGCTGGATTCCGGCTTTCGCCGGAATGACGGAAAAGGCATTTCCCGACTTTTTGCGAGTTCATCAGATTTGCCTGGATGGCAAAAAGTCAAATGCGTCAACTGCAGAAAGGAGGTGGAGGAGGTTCGTATTGTTTGGAGGATCGATTTCGGTGAAACATTTTTCATTCTTGAAGGGGGAAAAGACATGAAGAAGATGCATCGACAGGTATTCACTTCAATCCTAACCTTGATTTTGGTGCTTGCTTTTTCCGCGTTTGTCGCGGCGGCCGATATCCCGATCGGGGGTATCATGGATACCACAGGAGCCACATCGGATGTCGGGAAAGACTATGCCATCGGAATGGAAGAAGCGATGAAGTACATCAACGATCAGGGAGGGGTCAACGGCAGGAAAATCAAATACACCTGGTTTGATTACGGCTACCGGATCCCTGAGGCGATCACCAAGTACAACCTTCTGAAAAGGCTGGGAGTCGTGGCCATCATGGGGTGGGGCACCGGCGACACAGAGGCCCTTTCTCCAACGGTCAACAAGGATCAAATGCCCTATGTTTCCGCTTCCTACTCCGCTCACCTGACCGACCCGAAGAAAACGCCTTTCAATCTGTTCTTCTCCTCGGATTACTCCACCAACGCCAGGGCCTGCCTCACTGCCTGGTTCGACAAGAAGTGGCCCACCAAATCGGATTACAAGAAAAGGAAACCCAGACTGGCTTGCTCTTACATGTTTGCGTCCCCCTATGCCAGCGCTCCTATCAAGGCGATCAAAGATCACGCAGCCCTTCTTGGATTTGAAGTTGGGGACGATCAGGACGTTTCTCTGTTCGCGCTGGATACGAAGAGCCAGATCATGGCCTTTAAGAAGTTCGAGCCGGATGTGATCTGGCACGGCAACACGACCATGTCGGTTTCCGCCACTCTCCGGGACGCTTTTGCCCTGGGGCTCAAGGCTGATCACATCATCAACAACTGGGGATTTGATGAAAACCTGCCGAGACTGGCTGGTGAAGCTGCGGAAGGCGCTATCGGTGCCACCCCCTGTGCATTCTTCGGCCAACCCTACAAGAACATGGACATTGTCGTGGCCTCCGCAAAAAAGTTTAGCCCTGCGGTTCCGCAAGAGAAGAGGTTGATCCGAACCGTTCAGGCCTGGGGCAACGCTCTGGTGCTCTGGGAAGCTATGAAGAGGGCTGACAAGGCAGGGGATTTGACGGGCCCGGGGATCATGAAGATAGGTTTTGAAACCCTGTCGAACTTTGACATCGGTCTCGGTGCATCTCCCATTACCTTTACGCCCACCGATCACAGGCCGGCCACAGGATGTCTGGTGCAGGAATGGAAGGGTGGGAAATTTCAGACAGTCTCTCACGTGGACTTGAAACAGCGCTGGCCTGACAAGTGGGCAAAAGACTGGTTCGGCTGGTAAAAACCCTATCCCAAGGAGGTTGGGCCATTGGAAGCGGTAGAAAGAATCCTCAAGATCAACAACATCGAGGTCAAGTACCATGAGGTCATCCTGGTCCTCAAGGGGGTCTCTATCGAGGTGCCGAGAGGAGGCATCGTCGCCCTTCTGGGCGCCAACGGCGCAGGGAAGAGTACGACCCTGAAAGCCATCTCGGGACTCCTGAACACCGAGGATGGTGAAGTCACGGACGGGGCCATTGAGTATGAAGGCCGACGCATTCACCACGAGAATGCCGCAAATATCGCCAGGATGGGAATTGTCCAAGTCATCGAAGGAAGACGGGTCTTCGAGCACCTCACGGTGGAAGAAAACCTCAAGGTGGGCGCTCACCTCAGGAAAACGGGGACTGTCCGTGAGAAGCTCGAACTCGTGTACCACTACTTCCCTCGTTTGCGAGAGAAACGCAATGAAACAGCGGGATTCGTGAGCGGGGGGGAGCAGCAGATGACCGTGGTCGGCAGGGCGTTGATGACGGAGCCCAAGCTGGTGCTGCTGGATGAGCCGTCCATGGGCCTTGCGCCCAAGCTCATCCACGAGATCTTCAGGATCATCACCCAGTTGAACCAGGAGCAGCGCATTTCCATTCTTCTGGTGGAGCAGAACGCCAAGCTGGCTCTGAACGTGGCGCCCCATGCGTACGTCATGGAGACCGGCCGGATCGTCATGGACGACAGCTCCGAGAAGTTGGCGCAAAATGAGGACATCAAAGACTTCTACCTTGGCCTGACCGACAAGGGCGGAAAAAAGAGTTTTCGTGACGTGAAACACTACAAGCGCAGAAAGCGATGGCTCGCCTGAAATCTTTGCTGCGCTTCAGGATAAACGCTCTTCTTTCTCCAAAGGGAGGTTCATAATGAAGAAAAGACTGGCATTGTTCATAGCGTTGGTTTTCTTGATGGGAGTGATATTTGTATCCTGCGCAGGCATGGAGGCCAAACCTTCGGCTGCGGATTTCAAGACCCCGGTGATCAAAGGGGTATACTACGAAGTCACACAGTATGACGGCTTCTGGCATTATGATGCCAAGGCAGAACCTGTGCAGGGGACCAAGGGCGCGCACGGTGCGTTTCTGCCACTCAGTTTCCTGCTCAGCGTGACCAACCCCAACTCCTTCCCGGTCCTTCTGGAGGGTGTGACCTTTACGGTGGCCTTTGACGAGGTGTTCGAGCTCTACTCGGGCAACAACAGCGACTCCTACTGGATTCCGGCAGGCAAGACCAGCCACGTCCGTTTGAACACCGTGATCACCACCCAGTCTGCTTTCATGAGCGTTGGCGTCACCGGCGGATACGCTCTTAAAGCCAAGGGCTGGGGCCCCTGGGATGCGATCAAGCGATGGTGGGAAGGGGTTCCTTTGATGAGTGTGCCTGTCACGCTCAAGGAAGCCAATTTCACCTTTAAAGCGGACGGTATCACCAAGGTGGTGCCGTTCTCAACAACCTTCAAGTAGGCTCTTTCATGCGTGTTGCCCTTTGCCACGAGCTCTTGGCAAAGGGCTTTTTTTGTTATGACGACTCAGGTTTCACCGGCCATTATCATGCGCGTCAGGGAGATCAGGGAATCGGATCTCCTCGTCATTTTCTTTGCCCGGGACAAAGGACTGTTGCGGGGGGTGGCTAAGGGAGCCAAGCGGAGCTTCAAACGTTTTGTGAATTGCTTTGAGACCTTTTCGCTCGTCAATCTTGAACATGAGACCAGGGGAGAGGACAAGCCCTGTTTTCTTCACTCGGGCAAACTCCAGCACGCCTTTCAGGGTCTGAGAGCCGACTTTACTGCTCTCAGCAGGGCCAGCTACATGATCGAGCTCACGGAGCTCCTTTTCCCGCCGGGCGTTTCAGAACCGCGCATGTTCGATCTTCTCAAGGACTCCCTCAACGCTCTGTCGGAAGGGGAATGCTCGGCAAGGATCCCTCTTGCTTTTGAACTGAGGGCTTTGGCGTTAGGCGGATACAGAATCAATCTGGAGAATTGTTGCCGCTGTGGGAGAACTTACAAGGGAGAGGGGCTTGCCGTCTTCATCCCCGAACGAGGCACGGTGGCTTGTTTGAAATGCCGGCAGCCGTCGGCGATTCACCCGCCCATGGGGCCGGAAACGGTCAAAGCCCTCGCAAGGCTTCAGACCGGTTCTCTCTGCGAATCCACACCTCAGGATCTCGCGGAAACCGTTCTCAAAGAGATTTCCGGCATCCTCAAACTGCACCGGGAACACCGGCTGGAGCAAAAGCTTCGAACCACGAAGTATATGGAATGAAGGAGGTGCAAGGTACAAGGTTCAAGGTACAAGGAAAAACATGGTCGATGCAGGAGGGTCTTCCTTGCACCCTGTACCATGGACCTTGTACCTTTCGTTGGTCCGCCAATGACCGAGATCTACCGAGTAGCGATTCATCGCCACCGTGCTTTGCTCACTTGGATTCCAGCATCCTCAGAATCTCTGCGTTCAGCTCATCGCTGTCAAAAACAAAGGACACGGTTCCGTGGTCCACTTCAAAAGACAGGAGCTCGCACTGGAAGTCGGCCGCCACAGCTTCAAGCACTTTTCTGAATTCCCTGGCCTGGGGGTGATCCGTGCTGTTCACCTCCTCAGGGAAAAGATCTACTTCGAACATCCCCATGACCGCCGCACATTGAGCACAGTCTTTTTCAAGGGAGATCCCTTTCTTGACATTATGCCTCTCGGATGATAATTTTCCAAGCTTCAAAATCGACGGCTCCGTAAGAACTCCCTTTACCATGTCATTTCGAGCGAAGCGAGAAATCTTGAAGTCCCGATCCGACGAAAAGGAAGGATTTCTCCCTGCGGTCGAAATGACAGATACAATCTACACGGCCTCTTACGATGCCGCCTAGAATCACCCATTTTCATTAGGAGCAAGAAAATCCTATGACCTTTCAGGAATTGATCATGACCCTGGAGCGATTCTGGGCAGACAAGGGATGTGTGATCCAGCAGCCCTACGACCTGGAGGTGGGCGCAGGCACCTTCAATCCCGCCACCCTGTTGAGGGCCTTGGGCCCCGAACCCTGGTCCGTGGCTTATGTGGAACCTTCCCGCCGCCCTACGGACGGCCGCTACGGGGAGAACCCGAACCGGTTAGGCCATTACTATCAGTATCAGGTGATCATCAAGCCCTCGCCTCTCGAGATTCAGGATATGTATCTCGACAGCCTCAAAGCCTTGGGCGTCGATCCTCTGGACCATGATATCCGTTTTGTGGAAGACGACTGGGAGTCGCCCACGCTGGGCGCATCCGGGTTGGGCTGGGAGGTCTGGCTGGACGGAATGGAAATCACCCAGTTCACTTACTTCCAGCAAGCCGGGAGCATCCGTCTGGACCCCATTTCCGTGGAAATCACCTATGGTCTTGAACGAATCGCCATGTATCTCCAGGAAAAAGACAGCGTGTATGATCTCCAGTGGAATGACCGGGTCAAGTACGGCGACGTCCACAAGAAAGGGGAGTGGGAGAATTCGGTGTACTGTTTCGAAGTCGCGGACGTGGAGATGCTTCTCAAGATGTTTGACCTGTGCGAACAGGAATCCATCCGGGTGAGTGAAAAAAGCCTTGTTCTCCCGGCCTACGATTACTGTCTCAAGTGCTCCCACCTGTTCAACATCCTGGATGCGCGGGGAGCGATCAGTGTGGCCCAGAGAACCAAGTACATCGAGCGAATAAGAAATCTCGCCCGCTTCGTTGCCAAGAATTATCTCACCCAGAGGGAGGAGATGGGATTTCCCTTGCTGAATCGGACATAAGGGCGTGGAAGGGGGAAACAATCCATTGCATCTTCGTGGACTAGCAATCGCGTCATTTCGAAGGAGCGGAGCGACTGAGAAATCTCTCGATTGGTTCAACAAAGATTTCTCCCTTCGGTCGAAATGACAGTGCGCGACCTTGTGCCTTTCGGCACCAATTGAAGAACGCTTTAAGGAAAGAGGCTCTATGTTTCATGAACTTTTGTTGGAGATCGGTACAGAGGAGATTCCTTCGGACTATCTTGAAAACGGCCTGAAGGCGCTCAAGGACCTTGCAGAATCCCAGCTGAAGAGCAGTCGGATCGAGATCGGTGAACCCCTGGCAGCTTACGGCACGCCCAGAAGGCTCGTGCTGATCGGCAAGACGGTTCAGGACACGCAGGCCGACACGGTCCAGGAAATCACCGGGCCGGCAAAAGCCGCCGCTTTTGACGACAAGGGCAAGCCCACCAAGGCGGCCCTGGGTTTTGCGAAAAAGCACGGGGTTTCTGTGGAAGACCTGGAGATTCTGGAGACGCCCAAGGGGGATTACCTTTTCGTAAAACGGAGCATCCCGGGGAGGCCCACGGTAGAGGTTCTTTCCGAGGTCTTTCCTCGGATCCTTGCAGACCTTCCGTGGCCCAAGTCCATGCGATGGGGCAGTGCGGGATTCCCTTTTGTGCGTCCGATTCATTGGATGATCGCCCTTTACAACGGTTCGATTGTCCCCTTTGAAGTGGCTGGGATCCAAAGCGGCAACACCACTGCGGGGCACCGCTTTATGGCACCCCGCACGATGCAAGTGGCAAGCCTCGACGACTATCTGGCAAGACTCGGAAAAAGCTTTGTTCTCCTTGATCAGAAAGAAAGGGCCAGAAAGGTCAAGGACGTTGTGGCTAAGGCGGCGGCAGGGGTTTCAGGAGTAGCGATCCGAGACGAGGAACTGGTCTCCACCGTGGCCAACATGGTCGAGTACCCTTCTGCGGTGTGCGGATCCTTTGACAAGGCCTTCTTGGCCATTCCTTCTCCGGTTCTGATCACCGCCATGAAAAAACATCAGAAGTATTTCGCCTTACACGACGGGCAGGGTCGATTGATGCCGAACTTCGTGGCCATCAACAACACGTTAGCCAAGGACGAAGACCTTGTTCGAAAGGGTCATGAAAAAGTGTTGCGTGCACGACTGTCGGATGCGAGTTTCTTTTTCAAAGAAGACCGAAAAAAGCCTCTCGAAGCCCGGATCGAAGACCTCAAAGGAGTGATCTACCAGGCAGAACTGGGCACTTCTTACGCAAAAGTGCAGCGCTTCACGGCCCTGGCTGAATTCCTGGCCGAAAAGGTCGCACCGGATAAGCTGCAGCTCGTTCGCTTGGCGGCGAGACTGTGCAAGGGCGATCTGGTCACCCAGATGGTCACCGAGTTTCCCACGCTTCAAGGCGTGATGGGGATGGAATACGCCCGCATGGACGGTCATCCTGAGGAGGTCTGCGTTGCGGTGCATGAGCATTACCTCCCTGCCCGTGCCGGTGACGAACTGCCTTCCTCTGTTTTAGGAGCCATCATCAGTGTCGCGGACCGGATGGACACGATCGCCGGTTTCTTTGCTATCGGCATGGAGCCCACAGGCGCCGCAGACCCCTTTGCCCTGCGCCGCCACGCTCTGGCGATCATCCGTATTCTGGAAAGCAGGGATTGGGATGTTTCTCTCACGGAGACTATTTCAAAAGCCTTCTCCATCTTGTCAAAGGAAATCTCTTTTGATGAACCCGTGATTTTGCGCAAGATTCTGGACTTCTTCAGGGAGAGATACCGCCAGGTGATGCTGCGATCCGATTATGGATACGGGCTCGTGGAGGCGGCCATTGCCGTGGAGTTTGACCGCATCAATCAGCTTCGTTCGAGGCTTGATCAGCTTCAGACGTTTGTGAAGGAATTCGGCGAGTTCGAATCCTTTGTTCTCACTTCCAAGCGGATCAGCAACATCCTGAAGAACCAGGAGGAGCCCATGAGGGTTCAGGCTACCCTTTTCAAGGCCCCCTGCGAATCCAAGCTGTGGGAATCCTATCAGGCCGTGAAACGACCCATTGAGGACCTCATCGAAAAGAAAAACACTTACGATGCTCTCAAGCTCATGGCCACGCTCAAGGGGCCGGTCGATGATTTCTTCAGCGGCGTGGAGATTCTGACCAAGGAGAGTGTGGAGCTCAAGAACAACCGGGTCGGGATGCTGCAGGAGCTGTCGCGGCTTTTCCTCAGGGTTGCCGACTTCTCGAAATTCGCAATCTGAAGTCGACCGCTGTCGGCTGAAGCCGACATAGGAAGGCACAAAGGGACAAAGTTGCAAAGGCACAAAGCGGAAAAGCCCTTTTCTTATGTCCCTTTGTCCCCCTGCTACTTTGTGCCTTTGTCCCTTTCTTTCTTTGTGCCTAGCATCAAAATGTAGAGTTCCCCTTCGTGACGCATGTGGCCAGCTGCCAGTTCCGCATAAGGGCCGCTGCCCCAGAAAAGATCCGCTCTTCCCGGCCCTTTGATCGCTCCACCGGTGTCCTGATTGATGACGAACCGGGAGAAAACCTCCCAGGAGACAATCTCACCTCTGTCGTTCACTTTGGGTTTCTGAGTCTTGATCCACGCTATCGCTCCGGCTGGGAAAAGCCGCGAATCCAGGGCCAACGTCCTTCCCGGGGTGATGGGAGTGTTGATGTTGCCGAGCAGGGGGCCCTCCCCCAGATCGCGGAAGAAAACGTAGGATGGATTATAGTTCAGAGCCTCTTCAACCATCTCCGGCCCTTCTGCAAGGACCCTTCGGATCGCCTGCATGGACATCTCCTCCCTGGTGATCAGCCCACGCTCCAGGAGGTAACGCCCGATCGGGCGATAAGGGAGTCCGTTTTTTTCCGAATACCCGACGCGAATTGCTCTTCCGTCTCCTAGGTCGAGACGTCCGGATCCCTGGATATGGAGAAAGGCGACATCCACCGGGTCTTTGAGCCAGGCAAGTTCCAGACCCTTCCCTTCCAGGGCCCTGCCTTGTGCGATCTGCTGTCTTGAGTAATAGGGGATAACGCTTTTTCCGTCGATCCGAGCGATAATGCTTTTCCCCTTGAACTCCTCGCCAAAAAGAGAAAGGTCAATCTTGATGAGGTCGTCGGGTCTCCGGTAGATCGCGTACTTGAAGGTACTGTCAGGCCTTAACCTGCCTTGGAGGATCGGTTCGAAATACCCGGTGAAAAGCACCTGCCCGTCTCGACCGGCAGCCTTGTAGACGAGAAAGTCCTTCCTCACCCTTTCATTCACCTCTTTTGGCCCTGAAGCACTCCTGATCGTTTCGAGGAGAGCGGTTTGGCTTTCCATCACTTGTCTGCATGTGTATCGGTGGGGACCATAGACAAAAGCGTGCTCCGGACTCAGTCTGGCGAAATACTGCAGATTTCTTTCAATAGCTTCCCGCAAGGAATTCAAATCCATGTCGTCTTCAAAACGAGGATAAAACCAGCGCACGGGGATGAGCGCTTGCTCCGGTGTGTCAGCCTCTTTGACGGGAGGAGGATAGCAAGCGGTGAGAAGCGACGAGGCCAGCACAACGACCACGATCAGGGTTTGGTTTTTGTACGACCTGTGCATGGACGGCTCCTTTCCCGAGGGAACTAACCCTTTTCGAATGAAGGGGTTTTGTCTTGCATCCTATCTTTGATACAGCGGTCGTACAAGACAAAACAGGGTCTGAGACTGTGTCACAAGCGACTTCGAGTGTGGTTTTTTTGCCATGGCCAGCCTTTTATCAGAACTTCTTCCTGAGATAACTCGAATAAATTTTCATTGTGATCCTGAAAGGTTAGGTTTAATTTATAAACAATTTCCTTTCTTTTCCAAGACCTGGCATGATGATTGCTGCTGATTATGGTGATTATCTATTCTTGAGCAAAAGGAGTTGAGGTGGATTACAGGCAGCGAACCATAAAGGATGAAACAAGTTGTACCGGCATAGGGCTCCATTCAGGACATCCGGTCAATCTGACAATCAAACCTGCCCCGGTGGATACCGGTATCACTTTCATTCGAAAGGACCTGCCTTCCCGGCCCGAGATAAAGGCCGATTTCGAGAATGTTGTGGATACAACCTTGTCCACCACTCTCGGTTTCAACGGCTTCAGGGTGTCAACCGTGGAACATCTCATGGCAGCCTTTTTCGGGTTGGGTATTGACAATGCCCGGGTCGAGGTGGACGGCCCCGAAGTTCCCATCATGGACGGGAGCGCAGCTCCTTTCGTTTTTCTGCTTCGCTCTGCAGGCATTCGAGAACAGAAACGCCCAAAACGTTTCGTTGTCATCAAGCGACCTTTTGAGATCCGCGAGGGAGGACGCTCGGTGCGCATCAACCCTTCCAAGGAGCTCAAGATCTCCTATGCCATCGGGTTCAACCATCCTCTCCTGCGAGACCAGAGCTTTGAGCTTAGGTTCTCCGGAAAGGATTTTGTTAAGGAGATCAGCAGGGCGAGGACCTTCGGTTTCTTGCGGGACATTCAGACCCTGAGAGAAAACGGGCTGGCTCTTGGTGGCTCTCTGGACAACGCCATTGTGATTGACGACTTCCGAATCCTCAACGAAGATGGATTGAGGTACAAAGACGAATTTGTGCGGCACAAGATCCTGGATTTCCTCGGTGACCTTGCGATTCTGGGTTGCCCGGTGATCGGCCATTTTGAAGTTAAGAAGTCAGGGCATGCCCTGAATCACCAGCTCCTCAAAAAATTGATTCATTCGGAAAAAACCTGGGAGGATCTGGCCATCACCAGCCCAGAGCAGTGGGCCGGCGAGAGGTTCACTGTCCCGGTTTTTGGTTTTTCCGATCCCCTTCACGCATAACAAGCATGGAGTTCCTTGCTCAAGCCCCTGTTTCAGGGGATATTGATTGCATTTCCCGGCTCTCTCCGATAATATCCCATCTAGTCAGAATTCTTTAAGTTTTCTCCTTATACTCGAATGAATCATCCCCCGGGGAAGAAGCGTTTCCGGTTTAGACCCATGAGAGGTTTAAAGAGCCTTCTGCTGATGACGATCCTTTGGGTTGCCTGGGCTGTACCGGCCATGGCAAAGGAAGCCTATTTGTCGGACTTCGTCGTCACCAACACTCGGGACCACCTTCTTATCTACTTCAAGGTCAACAACTGCTTTACCCCTGAAATGAACAATGCCATTGAGAGCGGCATTGAGACCACTTTCACTTTTTTTGTTCAGCTCAACGAAAAGAGGGACCTGATCTGGGACAAGAAGATCGCTGATCTCGAAGTCAATCACAGCATCAAATATGACAGTCTGAAAAAAACCTACTCCGTGAGATTTTCCGAAGACAACAACAGAGAAGTCACGGCGAGAACCTTCGAGGAAGCCAAAAAGCTCATGGCAGAGATTGTGGCCTTGAAAGTCGTTCCCATGCATCAGTTGAAAAAAGGGAAGCGCTATCAGCTTCAGATGATGGCTCAACTGGACAAGATAAGACTTCCGTTTTACCTTCATTACGTGTTTTTTTTCTTGTCCCTCTGGGATTTTGAGACCGACTGGTACGCGGTGGATTTCAGGTATTAGGAGTCATGAAGGACTATCTTGAAGCTGAAAAGCAGGATTTGCGACGGCGGCGAAGAGAAAGGATCATCATCGCCTGCCTTATTGTCCTGATCCCGATCATCACCTACCTGGGGATAAAAGTCCTTGATCTCGGACTTGACCTTCCCATCGCGAACAGCATCCTTATCTTCGTCCTCATTGACATCAATGTCATCCTTCTTCTGCTCCTGATCTATTTAACCTTGAGAAACCTGGTCAAGCTGGTCTTCGAAAGAAGGAAGAAAATCATGGGGGCCAAATTGAGGACCAAGCTGGTCCTGGCCTTTATCACCCTGTCGCTCCTTCCGACCGTCATTTTGTTCTTTGTTTCGGTCCAGTTCATTTCAACCTCCATTGAGTACTGGTTCAACATCCCCGTGGAGAGATCCCTCAGGAGTTCCCTTGAAGTCGGGCAGAGCTTTTACAGCCGAGTGGCGGATGAGCTGCTTTCCCACGGGAACACCCTGGGCCGCCTCATCAGCTACCACGGTTACACGCTCATATCCCGCAACGAGGAGGTGGACAAACTCATCGGTGAGAAACGGGTCGAATACCAATTGGCCTCCATTCGGGTGTTTTCCCAGAACATGCAGCAGCGGGCCGTATCCCAGGATGAGAAGCTCGACCTGAGCCCCTTCAAGGGGCCCGGGGCCGACGTCTTGAGGAAGAGCTTTGAAAAAGGGACGGACGCCCATGAAATCCAGACATCCTCGCACGGCCAGCTGGTCAGCGGCATCGTCCCCATCTTCTCCAGAACCGAATCCAAGGCGGTCGTTGGGCTTGTGGTGACGCAGAAATTCATCCCCGGAGATCTCGTCAACCGGCTCAACGAACTCCCCAGCGGGCTTGACGAGTTCAAGCAGTTCAAACTGCTCAAGAGGCCGATTAAGACGATCCATCTCATCACCCTGTCCATTGTGACTCTGCTGATCATTTTCGCTTCCGTGTGGTTCGGCCTTTACCTTTCCAAAGGAATTACCGTGCCCATTCAGGAGTTGGCCGAGGGAACCCACCGCATTGCGTCAGGGGACTACGACGTCTTCATTGACCTTCATGCAGAGGACGAAATCGGAGTCCTGGTCAACTCCTTCAACCAGATGACGATGGATCTCAAGAACAGTAAACTGCAGCTGGAGGAGACCAACAGGGAACTCATCCGGAGCAACGTGGAGATCGAGCAGCGGCGTCTCAATATGGAAATCGTGTTCGCCAATGTGGCTGCAGGAGTCATTTCGGCCGATGCGGAGGGTAAAATCCTGACTTTCAACAAATCGGCCGAAAAGATGCTCAATCTCAGGGCTGAACACGTCGTCGGCCGGAACTACAAAGACGTCCTCAACAGGGATCACCTCAGAATCATCAATGGGTTTTTTCAGGATCGGTACCTGGTCCGGAAAGGCTCCTTCAAGCGGCAGATCAGCCTGACCCTGGGAAACAGGACCCTTCCGCTCCTCGTTTCTCTCAACGTGATGCGGGACGACAAAGGCAAATCGCACGGCGTGGTCGCCGTGCTTGAAGATCTGTCCGAAATCGAGAAAGCTCAGCGAATGGCAGCCTGGCGAGAGGTGGCCAGGCGCATCGCTCATGAAGTCAAAAACCCTCTCACCCCCATTCAGCTTTCCGCGCAGCGGCTCCAGAGAAAGTATGGCGCAACCCTGGCCAAGGACGACAGCAGAGTTTTTGAAGAGTGCACGAACATGATTGTCGATCAGGTGGAGGGATTGAAGCGGCTGGTCAACGAATTCTCAAGTTATGCGCGCCTTCCTGCCCCGAACCTGAGTCTCAACGACCTCAAGCAGATTATCCAGGAATCCGTCAACGTTTACAAAGAGGCCCAGAAAGCGGTCACCATCGTCTTTCACGATGCTGCTCAGCTGCCTGAGATCAAAGTGGACCGGGAACAGATGAAACGGGTCATGATCAATCTCCTCGACAATGCGCTGGATGCGATTGACGGGAGAGGCCAGATCACCATTGGGATTTCTTATGACCAAGATCAGCAGATCGTCATCCTTGAGGTCGCGGACAACGGCAAGGGGATCCCCCCCGAGCACAAGGCCAGGGTGTTTGAGCCTTACTTTTCTACCAAGAAGCACGGTACCGGGCTCGGGCTGGCCATTGTCAACAACATCATCAATGACCACAATGGCTCTATCCGGGTTCAGGATGAGGAACCTCAGGGCACCCGGTTCATCATCGAACTTCCTGTGGCGGGATTCGCCATCCCGGAGCCTGTTCCGGAAAACTGGCCCGCGCCCGGATAATCGATTCTTCCTGCGGCAGCGCCGTCCATCGTTATGGATGTTCCGTTCAAGGTCCCCGGTCCTCTGTAAGTGCCTCCTCCTGTCACGCTCGCGCCCCAGTTGCCGCCTGGACCGTCCCATTTCTGGATCTGAAAGTCGGCACGAATGCCATGGTTACCAATCAGAGGCACGGCCGGCCCCCCGACAGAAGGTGTACCAACATAATCTCCTCCTACGTCCTTGGTGGCCCAGATCCGGGGTGTGGCTCCCGTGCGATAGGCGAAAAAGGTCACGTCGTTCATGTACACTTGTTGAAGGTTGTTCACAGCCCCTCCCTGCTGGATGAGGGAGGTCTTTCCGATTTCGATGCAGGGGATATTGAGGGCAGCGAGCTTTTCTCTTCCCTGAGCGGTTGATGCAAGATCCATGAAGGTGCCCGTGTCCATCCGGGCCCAGGACACTGCGGCCTGCCAAGTCCGGGCGTTTGGATCAAAGGTTCCCTTGAGCTCCCCCCCTGAGACACCGGTAACAGCCAAGGCCCAGTCCGCCCAGACTTCATAAGCCTTTGCCGAGACAAGGCCCTCGGACCATTTTCCAGGAACTTCCGGGTCGCTCACTATAGTCGCAGAGTATTGGGCGATGGGGTCCGAGTAATCGAATGAGGTGGTCCAGTAATCTAGATCCGATAGCCCTCCCGGGTCGAAGGTCCCGCCATAGAGGTCCGACATGGCCGTGAGGTACCAGGATTGTTCTGATGAATAAACCCATGCTGCTTCACGGTCATAGGAGAGCCAGGATATGCCTCCAAAATAAGACGGCACTCCCTCTGAAAAATCCATGAAATACCCGCCTGCTTCCATAGGTCCGGTCATGGGGGAGGAAATGAAAAAGCCTGGGACATCGTGATTGGTGCGCGGCTTTATTGTAATGGGATAGAGGCTTCCTTCACCTCCCCATGAATCTAAGGGGAAATACAGTTCGCCTTTCAAGGTTCCCTTCACAAACCCTGCATTCAGGGAATTGTCCAGATAAACACCCAGCATATCGGCGTAGAAGGCATTATCATTTCCACGGCTGTAGCCCGCGGCGTAAGAGTAAAAGAAGCCGTTTTGCGAATGGTTCTCCTCGGTATCGCTCCGGATGGTGGCCGAAAACACAGGAATTCCAAGACCGGACGTCCAATCATATGTGCCTAAGGCGTCGAACTGGGCAGGGCTTTCGGCGCTTGCTGACCAGAGATCCGCACTCCCAACAATAATCCCATCAGCCCAAGCCACACCTCCGAGGGTGCGAAAGTCCTTAAAAAACCCCACAAAAAATGGAATAACCGGGGGAGCGGTCCCATCGCCACCGTTTGGGGGGGAGACGATGTCCTCGATAGTAATTATGCCCCCGCTTCCGAATGGTCTATCCACGACCACGGTATTACCGGCCTGAGAAGTCTCCAAGGGGATAAAGGCCGGAAGATCATCGGCCAACTCCCCAATGCCTGCTTCCGCCAGGAAAGGGGCGGTGTCCGAAATCCCGGGAATTTCTCCTTCTGCTTTCTTCTTCGATTCTTCAGAAGGAGAAGTGTCATTGATATGCTGTTTGATTTCCACCTCTGTTGCCGGCTTGATCACCGGCGCTTTTTCAGGCCCGCCGACTATCATGGCCTGGCCGGCACGAATGGTCTTGACCTCATCCGGTTTATTGACATTGAACCCGTAGCCGGTCCCTTCCTGAAATACAGCCCCACTGATCCCTTTCAGGTAATAAGTGAAGAATGTCGTCCCTCTGATACCCACAACCGCCGTAGGGGTATGAACCTCAAAGCGGCTCTGCCTGCCCATGCGAAAAATCCTTGAGGCGGCCTCAGAGATGAGGCTTTGGATTTTGCCCCTGGTGAGCTTCAGAATCCCGTTCATGCCGTCCTGGCCCGTCATGTACTCTGTAACTTCCATGGCCGTCTTCTCGGCAAGGCGCAGAATGCTTCCGTCCTCAAAGGTCACTTCAGCCTTGGACCGGCTCTTGGTGCGCAGGGTCTCCCCCACTCGGACTTCATCTCCCAGGGTCACGGCTCTGGCGGCCTGTCCCGGGCTAAGCACCTCCACCTGCCCCTCCACATGCGTGAATTTTCCCACCGACGCCGCCAAAGCGCAAAGGGGGAAAACGGCCAGCAACCCCCACACTCCGATCATGAAAAGCGCACAACGCTTCATGGCTAGCCTCCGTGCTTTTCAAGATTGTTCACAAAAATGACAACACCGCCACGCCATCCGCTCTCTCGCATCCTGATCGCTGAGCTCCGCTAGAATCGGTACTCTATGCCGAGGGTGTAAAGATCTCGGGTGTACTCATAGAGGGGGACGTTCGAGTCCGCCCGAATGCGATTGTATTGAAGGACAAGATTGGTGTTCCTGTAAAACTCCCAGATGAGCCCGATGGAGCCGGTGTAAACACGATCCTTTCTTTTCACCGGAGAGTCCGAGAAGGCCTCCCAGTAACTAATCGTATTTCTGAAATCCTGGTGGAAATACTCCCCATAAAGCTGGAGACTCCACTTGTCGAAGATAGGATAAGAGACGCTTAGGGCAAACCGATTACCGTTGTAATCCCAGTTCGCTCCTTCCGTATCCTCTTTGACAAACTCATAGCGAAAATTCAGAAAAGCGCCGTTCCTGAAAAACCAGTAGAAGCTGAGATTGGGATTCAGGCCGTTGGAATCCCTGTTTTCAGCATCCAGCAGCGGAGCCTCAAAATAATTCTTGTTCAAATAGCCGAAGAAGAAGTCGATAATCATATCCTCCCCCAGCGGCTTGCGCAGGAGCGGGCCGACATTCAGGTACCCAAGATATCCTTCATAATCGGGATTTCGAAGGAGCACATAGGTGTAAGTCGCGGCCAAGTTGAGGGAGAACCCGCCGAAGTCATACCCCGGAGTGACAGAAAGCGTGTTTCCCATGGAATCGTAGCTGTCGCCAAATTCGCTGTGGATGTTGGAAAGAAAGGCGTACTGGGCGCTGAACTTCCAGGGACCCTCCAACCGAGGGACATATTCGGCTCTGAAACTCGAAACCAGGGTATAGACATCCTCCCCAGTCACGAGGCGTGTCAAAGAAGCCTCAACAGGTTTCAAAACAAGATTGGTGTCATATTGACCGAAAACACCTAAAGTGAACCGAAACGGCCTTTCGAGAAATTCCCTGGTCTCCACCATGTCCTGATATTGACGGGCAAAGGTTCCTAAATCTGTCAGCGGATCTTTGACGTAGACCGTTTCAAAACGTTTCTTCGCCAAGTCGAGTTTCCTCTGCTTAAGATAGATGATCCCGATTTGGAAATCCACGGCCTGGCCAAGAGACGGATCAAGAGATCTTGATTTTTCAAAGGCCTCCATTGCCTGATCATCCTTTCCCAGTTTCTGCCAATACAGCCCCCTTAGAAAAGCTGTCTTGGCCGGGGAGATCTCCTGCTGTTCGGCGACAGCGAGCCATTTCTCTGCTTCATCAAGACGGTCAAGTTGTATCAAGACATCGATGAGCTCTATTAGGGCTTCCTTGATCTTCGGGGTGAGGGTGACGGCTTCCTCCAGGTGAACCGCCGCTTTGGGGTAGTCCATCATTTGCTTGTAAGTGAGACCCAGGAAAAAAGCCGCGATCGAGGATTTCGGATCCTCATTTCTCGCCCGAATCAGTGTCTCGGCCGCTTCCTCATAACTCTCCTGTTTGTAGAGATCGATGCCTTTGAGAAGAAGGGGGCTATCACACGATCCAGGCACGGGAAGGAAAAGGAAAGCAAACGGCATCAGCCCAATCACGAAAAGAAATCCCATTCTTTTCATATTCACACCCCAAGAGGAGGCTTTATGGTTTTGGGAGAGGACCTCGTCTAGCGCCGGCATTCGGTGCCATGATGCAAAACGATAAGGCAATAAGAGTTCGCTTCAGCCGGACAAGAACATAGAATAATTCTCGATTGAATGTCAATGGTTGCTGATGCGATTCCATGGATTTCCCCTCCGGGAGTGAGGCTCCACCCGCAGATCGGGTGGCCTCACGAAGCCCCCTCGAAGGGGTCACCAGATTGCCCCGGTTCTCAGGACTGCAAACGACTTCCTCCCCCTTGTCGGGGGAGGTGAGGTGGGGGTGGAAAAGGGCGCATGAAATGCCATCCCTTTACCCCCTCCCCTAGCCCCTCCCGCTAGGGGAGGGGGATCGGTAGAACCTATCCTGGTCCTCCACCAGAGGTGGAGGGTTTAGTGACAACCAAAGCGAGAAAAGCGCGAAAAAACAGACATGTGTGAAAAAGGAAGCAGCGCAAAGACATCAGAGGGCACAGACCAACTTTTACACGCCTCCGGCGGGCGTTTGTCCCTGGTACCAGGGTTTATGCTTTCGCCTCACGCCTCAGACCTCAAACCTCAAACGAGCTGCTCGATGTAGGTAGCGAGTGCTCTCCCTAGGGTTTGAGCCGGAATTCGTCGATGCGGCCGAGCAGGGTCTTGTAGCTCACGCCCAGCAATTCAGCCGCCTTTTTCCTGTTCCACTGGGTTTTGGCGAGCACATCCACGATGGCCTGGCGCTCCGCTTCAGAGACGTAGGTTTTGGTGATCTTCTTGAGAGAGAACCGATTCTCTCTGATCAGCTTCTCGATTCTCTCGTCGGACCAACCGGCGACCGCCCCCAGGTCCTCTCCCGATGCACGGCCCGGTCCCTTGGGAATGCTCTCGAGGTTGAGCTCCTTGAACACGAATTCCCAGTCCCTCAACGCGACGGCACGGCGCACCACGTTCTCAAGCTCCCTCACATTGCCCGGCCACTGGTAGGCCTGGAGATGCTTCAGAATCTTCCCCGGGATCTCGAGGGCATCTTTCTTGAGCTCGAGACAGTACTTGTCGACAAAGTAGTGCATCAGGACGGGGATGTCCGGCTTCCTTTCCCTCAAAGGCGTGGCCTGGATGTGAATTACATTCAGCCGGTAGAAGAGATCTTTTCTGAACAGGCCATCCCTAACCTTTTTCTGAAGATCTGAATTGGTCGCAGCTACAACCCTGGTGTCCACGAACTTGTCGTAGATCCCTCCGAGCCTCGCAAACGCTTTGTCTTCGAGAACCTGGAGGAACTTTGCCTGGAGAGCGAGAGAGAGGTCTCCGATTTCATCTATGAAGAGCGTTCCGCTGTGCGCCAGCTCAAGCCGCCCGGGCTTGTTCTTGTGGGCGCCTGTGAACGCGCCCTTCTGAAAACCAAAGACTTCGCTTTCAAGCAGTTCATCCGGCAGGGCGCCGCAGCTGATTTTTACCAGAGGCCCCTGGTTTCGCGCAGAGTGGTAATGGACGGAGCGCGCAATCAACTCTTTTCCGGTGCCCGTCTCCCCGGTAATCAGCACGGTAATGTCCTTGGCCGCTACCTTCTGAATTTTCTCTTTGATGCTTCTAACCGACTCATCATGCCCAATAATGACCGGATAGTCCGGCCGCATCTTGTATTCATCCCTGAACTTCAAAGCACTCTGAACCGTTTCGGCAAATCCCTTAGCATCCAAATCCGTTCCGATGGGATAGATCCCTTCGAAAGGCAAGATCTCCGGGCCCTTGGCCAGAGGCACTCCGCCACAGGAAGTAAGAACAGGCATGAAAGGGGTGACAATTTTCAATTTATTGATACACCGGATGCATGTTTCCGTATCGAGCGATAGGCCTAGGACTGCCAGGTCCGGCTTAACGGCAGCCAGCTCATCAATGGGCACATTCGGACCAGCGGAAGAACAGTGGGTGAATCCGAGCTGCTTGACTCTTTCAACCCAGGCCTCGGCTAATGAGGCATCCGAATCAATGACAAGGACGCTAATTTCATCGGACATGGCACAAAACCTCCAGCTTTCAGCATTCAGCTGTCGGCTCTCAGCTCAAAAAGAGAAACAAAGAACCGATCACGAAAGCACCCCAGTGAAATATGGTGAAGCATTTCACGGGGCAGGCGAAAAAAGACCCGGTTTTCTATATGACCCCTTCTTCTTTCGTGTTTTCCACCTTTCGTGTCTTCGTAATTATTCTTGGTTTGTCCTTTGGGTTTTTCCTCTGTGCTCTTTGCTCCATGCTGTCTTCAGGTCGATAACGCGCGGGAGATGGCCTGGCTTAATTCCCCCATGCCGCAGGGCTTCGTGAGGTAGCCCTTGATCAAGTGCTTGGTGCTTTCATCAATGCCGTTGGGCCCGCTCTCTTCGTAGCCGGAGACCATGATGATCCTTGCATCGGGATCTTTTTGCACAATTTTCCTGGCGCACGTGACCCCGTCCATCTTGGGCATGCCCCTGTCCATCAGCACCACGTCCGGATACCACTCACTGTAATTCTGCAGCGCCTCCAAAGGCTTTTCCACCGGTATGGCTTCATAACCGAGTTTCTTGCAGATGGCGGCCAGGGCATCAAGGGCCGGCCTTTCGTCGTCAACAATCAAGACCTTCTCCCCGTTCCCGGGGATGATTTCCCTTGCAGGCTCCACCTTTTCAGAGCTCTTGGGGTCTGAATAGGGGAAAGAAATCTTGAAAGCCGCTCCCCTTCCCGGCTTCGACGAAACTGAGATGTCCCCTTTGTGCTCCTCCACAATCCCGTGCACGGTTGAAAGGCCAAGGCCCGTTCCTTTTCCCACTTCCTTCAGGGTAAAGAAGGGATCGAAGATTCTCTCAACGGTCTTCTCATCCATGCCGATTCCCGTGTCGCTCACAACGGCCAACACCTTGTTTCTTCTCCTTTTGGCCTCAACAGTCAATTGGCCCCCGTTCGGCATGGCATCATTCGCATTGCTGTAAAGATTCATAAACACCTGGCTCAGCAGAGACCGGTTGCCTTCCACGAAGAGGTTCTTGTCCAGGTTGAGCACGATTTCGATGTTCCTGTTCAAAACCCTCGCAATGATTTCGTGGGTCCGTCTGATCACGTCGGAGAGGTCAAGGACGACCTTTTTGTACTCCCCTCCCCGCCTGGAGAAATGCAGGAGGCTGTTGATGAGATCCACGCCTTTTTCCACTGAGTCGTAGATGTTGGTCGTCAGGACCGCAATATCCGGCTTCTCACCGCAGACCAGTTCCAGGTACTCCGTGTTGCCCGAAATCGCCTGCAGAATATTCCTGAAATTGTGGGCAATGCCGCCTGCAAAGGCCCCGATGGATTCCATCTTCTGCGACACGAGGAGCTGCTCCTGCAAGGCCTTCTGCTCCCTTTCTCCCAATTTCTTTTCCGTCACATCATCGAAGATCGCCACAAGCTCCATGGAAGGCAGCCGGTAAACGTAGTATTCCCTCCAACCGGTGATTTCTTCGCCGGCCCAGAAGGTGATGGATCCGATCTCCGGGTTCCCCGTTCGCCAGACTCGTCTAAAACGCTCCAGGATGTCGGACTCCTTGTAGAAGGGTAGGGTTTCATAAAGCGTCTTGTTCCCGACGGTCTCCTTTTCGTGAATCTTCTCGATTCTACGAAACGCCTGATTCAGGTTGATGATGACGAAATCTTCGCCTTCGCCCACCGGCTTGAACACCGCAACGCCGCTGCTCATGTGATCAAAAATGGCCTTGAAGCGTTCCTCGCTCTCGCGAAGCTTTCCCTGGGTCTCCATGAGGACCTTGGTCCGATCCTCCACAAGGCTATCGAGATTGGCATAGAGGGTCGCGTTTTCTATGGCGATGGCTGCCGGGCTGCTCAGTGCCGACAGCAGGGAAAGGTCCTCTTTGCGGAAACCATACGGTTTGCTCACGGAGTCCACGTAGATGACCCCTCGAATCTTGGACTTGCTGATAAGAGGAACACACATCACGGACTTGATCTTCGTTATCTCCATGCTTTCGGAACGAGCATCCTTGTCCTCTCTCATGGTGTTGGACATCATTACGGCTTTGCCTTCACTGATAACCTTGTTGACTACCGTGCGGCTGCAAGGTCGCGCGCCGTGATTGGCTTCGTCTTTTATCCTCGAAATCACCCGCATGATCTTGCCTGATCTGGAATCGACCAGCAGGATGGCTCCACGATCGATTCTCTTGAGAAGTCCAAAAAGGTGATCCAGGATCTTCTCGAAGAGGTCGTCCAAATCCAGGGACTGCATGAACATCTTTGAGACGCTGTAAATCACTTCGAGGTTTTTCAGGGAGGTCTTGGGTCGATCCATCTGCGCCGTGTCATTGACCGGGCTGGAGGGATCGATGAATCTCTGAAGCGGAGCAATGTCCCTTTTGTACTCCTTGCCCAGGGAGAAGAAGACGTTGCCGACGCCTATCGGCACCCCTTCCCTCACCTCGAACCCCTTGCCGGCGCTTATCTGTTTGTCTCGAATGTAGGTCCCGTTGGTGCTCCACAAGTCTTCAATGAAGTACTTGTCCCCTTTATGGACAATTTTGAGATGCCTGCGTGAGACATGCTTCTCCTGGATCTGGATATGGTTTTCCGGGGCACGCCCCACAAAGATGGTTTCTTCCTTGAGATCATGGATCGCGCCCTTCTCCGGTCCACTCAAAACAAAGAGTTGGCTCATGCGCTCTTCTCCCCTTTGGAGCCATTCAGGAGTGTTTCAATGTGATCCTTGAGCAACGACATCCTGACGGGTTTGGCCAAAACAAGATCCGCCTTTTTCTCCATGGCCGCTGCCTCGGGTTCCTTGCCGAAGCCTGTGATGGCAATGACCGGGATGTGGGGTTTCTTTTCCTTGATGGCGCTCACGACCCCGACGCCGCTCACATACGGCATCACGATATCCGTGATCACGAGATCATAGGTTTCGGTTTCGAGCTTTTTCAACCCCTCCATCCCGTCCACAGCGGTGATCACCTGGTAGCCCTCTCGGGTGAGGTGCTTCACCATGATGGACAGAACATCCGCGTCATCCTCGATGATAAAAATCGTCTTTGATTCAGTCATGGTTTCCCCGTCAGTCGTCAAAAGTTGTCCCTGGTCCATTGTCAGTTGAGGAGAAACAGGAAAATCAAAAACAAGAAGCAATCACGAAAACACGAAAAAAGGCATATCCGACAGGATTTACAGGATCGACACGATGTTTAATCTTTGGCTTTGAAATACAAAAATCCTGATAAACCTATTGATCCTGTCCAACTCCTTCTTTTCCTGCTTTTCTCCTCTCTTCTTCTTGCTTATGAACTCAAGAACTTATTAACTTCTTACTCTTCTATATAACCCCCTCCCCTTTCGTGTTTTCGTGATAGATCCTTTCTTTGGTTGTTCCCTCAAGCGGAGCGATCCTCCCTCGGCGGTCAGCCACTGATTTCTTTCAAAAGCCTTCGGGCGTCGTCGGCTCCTTTGTAGTTGGGGTCCAGCTGCAGGGCCTTTTCAAAATAGTCCTTGGCCTTTCCTTTGTCATTGTTCTTGTACTGGGCGAGCCCCATGTGATGGTTGATCACTGGGTTCCCCGGATCCCTGGCAAGGCTGTCATGGAACTCCGCAATCGCGTTCAGGTAGCTGCCCTTCAGATAGTAGATGTATCCCAAGGTGTCCATGACCGCCGCACTGGTGGGCAGTTGTTCTTTAGCAATTTGCGCGAAGGTCAGGGCCTCGTCGATGTTCCCGCCCCTCTCTGCAAGGTTCCATGCGAGGTTGTTCGCGGCCGGACCAAAGTCCTTTTTGATGTCCAGGGCTTTTCGGTAGTAGGTTTCCGCCTTCTGGCCCTCCCCCTTCTGGTCGTAAATCGTTCCCATGGCCATGTACCCTGCGAGATACCTAGGGTTCTTGGCAATCACACTCTCATACTCCTTGATCGCCTCGTCGAACCGCTTTTCCCTGGCATAAATCTCGGCCAAAGCCACGTAGGCGGCAGGATTGTTGGGTTCCGTGTCGATCGCTTTCTTGAAATGCTCCTGCGCAGCTTTCGAATCCTTCTTCGCCAGGAAGATGTTCCCCTCCAGGTACTCAATGAGTGAAAGGCTTGCCGGCGAATCGGCGACCTTCTTCTTGTGGTCCTCACAGGCTTTCAGGGCCTCGTCGTATTTCTTGTCGCGCACACTGAGCCCCACGATCAGAGCCAGGGCGTCGGTCTGCTGGGGATTGAGAGCAAGGGCCTTGTTGAAAGACTTGAGAGCCTCAGGCTGACGGTTCGTCAGGTTGTAAATGAGCCCCAGCTGAATGTAGGCAGGCGCATAATCGGCATCCGCCTGTATGATCCTGCCGTAAATCTCCTCGGCCCCTTTCATATCCCTTTCAAGAACTTTCAGGCTCGCCTGGTGCATCAGAACACGGGTGTTTCGGGGGGCGATTTTCACCGAAGCATCGATCTGCTGCCGGGCAAGATCGGCATTCCGCTCACTGAGGTAGAACTCCGCAAGAATGAGCCTCGCATCCAGAAGTCCGGGATTGAATTCCACCGCTTTCAAAAGATCCTGCCGGCCCATTTTGGGATCGCCTTTTCCAATGTAAGACAACCCCCTGAAGTAGTAGGTCATGGAATTTCGCGGACTCTCTCTCACCACCACGTCAAACCTTTCAAGGGCGCTCCCGAAATCCCTTCTCGTCAGAAAGATCCTGCCCTTGAGAAGGTTGGCTTCCACGTGGCCCTTTTCTCTTTCGAGCACCTTGTCCACCGTGGCTTCCGCTTCTTTGACCTTGTTGAAGTCAAACTGGAGTTCGGCCATGTTGACCAGCACGTTCGGATCATCCTTCTTGATATCCGCCGCCTTGTGCATGGCTTCCAGCGCACGGTCATAGGATTTCATCCGAGCATAGTAAGCCGCGAGGTTCATCAGGGGTGTCACGTCCCCTTGAGGTGCAGCCTCCACGGCCTTGAGATAGGTTTTCTCCGCCTCCTCGATCTTCTTCGTGCTCTCATAAAAAAGGGCCAGCACGTGAAGGGTCTCATAGGTTGACCCTGATGCCTGGATCATCCTCTTGAGCTCCGCTTC
The DNA here is from genome assembly GCA_964580575.1 of uncultured Desulfobacteraceae bacterium. Taxonomy (GTDB): domain Bacteria; phylum Desulfobacterota; class DSM-4660; order Desulfatiglandales; family HGW-15; genus CAVPDE01. The sequence continues at coordinate 24,216 of CAZOLJ010000012.1, read as the reverse complement.
GGCTTTGTCCCACTCCCCTTTGCCGGCATAGATGCGCGACAGCTCGATGTAAGGAACACCCGAGGCAGGATCCAGTGCGATGGCCTTGAGATAAGCTTCTTCTGCTTTGGCCTGTTCTCCTTTCAGGAGCAGCAGTCGGCCAAGGGCGAACTGGGTGTTGAAATGGTTTGGATTCAAGGAAGCCGCCTTTTCGAGCGTCTTGATCGCGCCGTCCACGTCTCTTTCCTGAACCTGGACGCCGGATAGGAGGCTCAGCGCCTCCACATCGTCGGGGGTCTTGGCGAGAATCAGCTCGGCCTTCTTTTTCGCTTCATCCGTCTGTCTCCCCAGCAGGAGCATCTGACCCAATTTGAGCTGAGCCTTGAGATTGTCAGGGTTGGCCGAAACCGCCTGGGTGTATGCTTGAAAAGCTTCCCTCGCCTCTTTCAGCTTCAGATACGCTTCCCCCAACTCCAGATAGGCGGCGTCATCTTTGGGATCGAGCTGAACCACGTTCTTGAGCTCGATGACCGCCTTCTTGAGCTCATTCTTCGCGATGTATTCCTTCGCCTTTTTGAAATGGTTCGCTTTTTTTTCCTCTTTGCTGGCGCACCCGTTCGCAAAAAGCAGAGCGAAAGAAACCAGCATGACCCCGACAAAGCAAACAAAGAACCGTTTGTGTTTATTGTCCTGCCTCATTGATCCCCCTCTCCTCTGTGTGCGATTGCTGATCTTGACGGAGTCTGGTCTTCCCCCGACGGACACCGGCCTACGTGATAAACCAAAGGCACCAGCAAACTCCGGGCCACTCGGCCGCCTCACAGCATACCAGGCCCGAATTCCAATCCCCTGCATTCGCGTAGCCGCTTCAGTCAGGAAAAGCGAAATCCGAAAAGCTGCACCAAGGTTAGTGCACAAATATTTAACCTATTATTATACTGGCTAAGCGAATTGAAGTCAATTTTTTGTTTTGGTTATCCACTGCTCTTGGTATGTGTCCCCGTTATTGAGCACAAGGAGGCAGACACCGAGGTCCAGGCCTATTAATCAATGGACTTTGTCCCCCACTTGAGATACGCTTTTTGCATGATGATCCTCCACTAACCTCAATACGGATCACTTGAAAGAAATTCATGTAAAGTGAAATCGGTTTTGGCCAGTACAGGCAAGGAGAGCATTCGACAAAGGGACCTTCCAGCCCATGGGGTGGTTTACTACGTGATCGCGCTAGCCTTGTACTTGCACTCCTCGTATCATTAAATGAACAGTATTGAATTATACCGCCATCTATGACCATGTTCGCCGCTCCAATACTCCAGGAATCTCGGCTCTTGCACAGATACTGAGTAAAAACGCAGATCACGTTGACAGGAGGTCTCCAGGCACGCATGTTTTTTCTTGGCATTGATATGGGCTCTGCTTCTGCAAAGGGTGTGCTGCTGGCGGGTAAAAAAATACTTGCTCACGTTGAGTTTCCCTCAGGGGGAGACTTCAAACTCACCGCCGACCGGATCCGGGAGGACCTTCTCTCCAGAGCCCGTGTCCCGGCAAAGAGTATTTCCTACACGGTGGCCACAGGGTTTGGCTCGAAGTCGGTAAGCTACTCGGATTCCATCCTCACGGATATCTCCTGTCATGCCAAAGGCGTCATTCACCTCTGCCCTACCGTCAGGACCGCCGTCGATGCCGGTGATCTCTACAGTAAGGCTTTCAGGGTGGATGAGAAGGGAAACCTTCAGAATTTCCTGCTCAGCGGCAAGTGCGCGGGCGGAAGCGCCAGGATCCTCAAGGTCGCTGCTAAAGTCCTCCAGCTGAAGGTCGAAGACCTGGGGGACCTCTCCCTGAAATCAAGGAAGCGGGTGGAATTCAACACGGGGTGCGCGGTGTTTGCCGAATCCGAAGCGGTTTCAAGAATTGCGGAAGGTGTGACCAAAGAAGATCTCCTGGCAGGCATTCACAGGGCGCTTGCAGCGCAATTCAACGCCCTGGCTGTGCGCCTCGGAATCGAGAAAGACTATGCCCTCGTGGGAGGCGGAGCCAGGAATGAGGGGCTTGTGAAAGCCCTCGAAGCCATAAACGGTTTCCCCATCCTCGTCCCCCCTGACCCCCACATGACCGCTGCCCTAGGAGCAGCTCTCATCGCATCGGAAAGTGTCCGTTCTTAGACCACCACGCCCACTCAGAAGGTGTCGCAAGCTCCTGTCCGAATCCCCCCATCAAGCCTTTCCAATATCCACTCTCCCCTCCCTTGGTGGGGGGATAAAGGGGAGGGGAAATTAGAAAGGTCTAAGAATACAAGGCATCTTATCCACCCCCACCCTGACCCTCCCCAGGTCAAGGGGGAGGGAATTTTAGGGTTGTCGGACAGCCTCAAAGGGGGGATTTGGAGCGCAATTTCCTTGACAGACAGCACCAAACCTGCTTATATGAATCGAGCGCTTGCTCTATGGAAGCCCTTTTCTTTGAAAGACTGGGAAAGCCTATGCCGATGAGGAAACCCATCCATCAGACCATGAGAGACGACCTGGTTCCGTCCTCGGCGAAGGACGTCGATCTCATCGATTCCAAGCACCAGCAGATCGTCAACGCCGCCTGCGGCCTCTTCTTCAAAAAGGGATACCATCGTACGACCATTCGGGAGATAGCGTTGGCCTCCGGGATGTCCATGGGACAGCTCTATCACTACATCTCTTCCAAGGACGATGTGCTCTTTCTGACCTACAAGCAGATGCAGATGCTGTGGTATGAGCACCTGGTTAAGTCGGGCGTCGAAGAGATCAAAGACCCCATGGAGAGATTGACCAGGGCGGTGCGGCTCACTCTAGGGTTTGCCCTCAAGAACAAGGACCTTTTCCTTTTTCTCTACACGGAGACGAAGTACCTGGGCAAGCTCCATCTTCAGGTGGTTTTGGAGATGGACGACAAAAATGTCGTCGGTTTCTGGCGCCGTCTTCTGAAAGACGTCACCGCATCCAAGCGAATCAAGAGAGATGTCGATTTTCTGGCCAATCTTCTCTCTTACCTGATGCTCTTTCTCCCATTGAGAGGATGGAACCTCAAACAAAAGGTGGGGGACCCTCAGCTGAACGCAATGACCGCCTTCATCCTCAGCGGACTGGGTCTCCGGTAGATCTTGAGGAACGACGAAGGCGCGATGAACGATTGTAAAAGGAGGTGCACTCATTACGAGACCGTTGGAGAGGCAATCCAAGTGGAGCCCCACGGGCGAGGAGCCCGTGGCACCTCTGGTGCGGCGTAACCCGCCGAAGCTCCAGTCCTCCTTCGCCAAGGCTTCGGAGGACACCCGCATTCCTCCAAGGTCAGGAGCCCGTGGTTTCCTGCGGAGGCGGGTGAAGCGTGCATGACCATCAGACTTTGAAAAGGAGAAGAAGCAGATGAAGGATGATGTTTTTGCAAAGGTTGAAGACCAGTACGTGAACTATGGCACAAGGGCAAGGGAGCTCAAGAATCAGGGGCAGAGGGTGATCGGTTACATCTGCTCCTTTGTTCCCTTAGAGATCATCACCGCGGCAGGGTGTGTTCCTTTTCGCGTGAGAGGAGACATCCGCGAGCCCATCACCAAGGGCGACACCTTGATGGAAACCATCGTGTGCCCTTTTATCCGAAGCTGTTTCGACCTTGCCGTGAAGGGCAAGTACGATTTCCTTTCTGGGATGGTCATTCCTCACGGCTGTGACAGCATGGTGCGGAGCTACAGCACCTGGAACTATTCCCTGAATCTCCCCTACTTCCATTTCGTGAACACGCCCTCGGTCGTCAAGGAATCCTCATTCGAGTTTTTTGAGGATGAGCTGAAAGCCTACAAAAAGAGCCTTGAGAAGTTCACGGGAAAGGCCATTACGGATGCCGACCTGGCCAAGGCCATCCGGTTGCACAACGAAAACCGCAACAAGGCGAGAGCGCTTTATGACTTCAAAAAATCCAATCCCCCCATGATTTCTGGGGTGGAGCTCACCAAGGTTCTCACGGTGGGTTCGAGCTTGCCAATAACCGAGTCCAATGACCTTTTCGACGAGGTGCTCGCAGCCCTTTCCCGGAGAAAGGAGCCCCCTCTCAAGAAGGGACCGCGCATTCTCCTGGACGGACCTTGCGTGGACAATATCGAGCTCATCAAAATCGTCGAAGACAGCGGGGCGAGTGTTGTCGCGGACACGACGTGCAATGGAACCAGGGACAACTGGCCCAGGGCGAACGAAAAGATCGATCCTGTGGATGCCCTCGCTCGTCGTTACCTGGCCGGCGTCAATTGCCCGAAAACCTACCGCGAAAACAAGGCCGGAAGCTTTGAAGGGGACATGAAGGCGAGATTCGGCGACATTGGGTACTTTTCGAGAACCTTCAAGGTCGACGGCGCAATTCTTTATGTTTACAAGTTCTGCGATCCCTTCGGATTTGAAGTCCCGGCAAGAAAGGCCTATTACGAGTCGATCAAGGTCCCGCTCCTTCACATCGAGGACCTTTATTCGGCGGGAACGATCGGCCAACTGAAAACGAGAATCCAGGCTTTTCTCGAGATGATCGGTTAACCAGGGAAGGAGGTTCGAACAATGGCTGAAGAGCAAAAGAAACCGAAAAAAAGAATGACAGCAACCCAGGCGGCCGCTTCCATCGGGCCCATGGTCAAGGAATTCATCGCCGGCGCTGTGAGGGCCAAGGCGGAAGGAAAACAAAAACTGGCGTACACCTTTATTGTCTGCCACCACGAAGAGATCCTGCGGGCCTTGGACGTGCTGCCCGTGTGGACGGAAAACTTCGCCGGTGTCTGCGGTGCCAAGCGGGACTCGGAGAGATTTCTCCAGAGAGCGGAATCCCTCGGTCTCTCCCGTTCCCTGTGCACCTATGCACTCTGCGGGATCGGCTTTGACCAGTGGAGGGAAGAACAGGGGCAGATGCCCCCCAATGCGCCCTGGGGAGGAATGCCCAAACCGGATTTCATGATCTCCACAGGCCAGATCCTCTGTGACCCCAGGGCAAAGTGGTTTCAGGCTTCCCAGCAGTACATGCCGGATGTGCCCATCTACAACATGGATTTGCCCTATCCTCTGTTCGAGAAGGATCAGGATCACCGGGATGTGTGGGGATACTACCATAAATACATCGTCAAGGAACTGCGCGGCCTGGTCAAGTTTGTTGAAGAGCAGACAGGCAAAAAGATGGATTATGATCGGTTGAAAGAGCTGGTGGATTTGAGCGATCGCACATGGAACATGATCCATGAGACGTATGAGTTGCGGAGAGCCGTGCCCTGCCCCATGGGCACCGGAGATGCCATGAACACCATGGTTCCTATCAACTTCATGATGGGCACCCAGGATTCCTACAGCTTTTTCCTGAACTTGAACAAGGAATTGAAGGAAAAGATCGCCAAACAGGAGGGCGAGGTAGAGAACGAAAAGTACCGCCTTCTCTGGGGCGGCGGTTTGCCTGCGTGGTTTGCTCTCAATGATTTCAACTATTTCAACAGCAAAGGAGCCTGCTTCCCTGCAGAAACCACTTACCGCATGGTCGCTCCTCTCTACGAGATGGACATTCCTGAAACCAAAGATCCTATTGAACATCTCGCCTGGAGATGGCTCGGCTACTGGACCTTCTGGTACGACAAGGCCCGAAAAAGGCCGGGGTCGGAACCGGATGTGGAACGTCTGATCAGCCTCATCGAGAATTACAAGATTGACGGTGTCGTCATGCACGAAGCTTTCTCTTGCAGGACCTGGCACGTGGGCCTCATCTGGCAGCTTCATCAATTGGGAAAGATCTACAAGCCCATTCCGGTTTACGTGGTCACGAACGGAAAAAAGGAGAAGACGTACAGGGAACTCCCCTCTCTGATCCTGGAGAGCGACATCATCGACATCACGTCCTATTCCGAGGTGGATACGAGAAACAAGATCGACGCCTTCATCGAGACTCTGGAGTCGATCCGGCAGAACCGAGCCGATTAGATTTCACCACCCGTTCGTCCGCCCAAGCGGACTCACTAGAGCCACAGAGAACGCAGAGGCTGCAATTGCTCGCACCGAAGCTTCCGTGCGAGCAGTCCGAAACCCTGCTGAATTCTTCTCTGTGACCTCTGTGCCTCGAACGATCCCGAGCAAGGCAAGAGAGAGTGGGCGTGAGGAAATGGTTCTTGAGTTGAGCGAGAAATGACACAGTACTCTGCAGGGATTGATATCGGTTCCACCATGACCAAGGCGGTCATCCTCGGACACGGGGTGATCGCCTCGGTCATCGGCCCCACCGGTCCTGAGCAGAGAAGGCTCGCCAACAAGGTCATGGAGGAAGCCCTTTGCAAAGCAGGCCTCTCCTTTGACGCCATGACTTACATCGTATCCACCGGGTATGGACGCATCAATGTCCCCTTTGCCGACAAGCAGGTCACAGAGATCAGCTGCCATGCCAAAGGGGTCAGCAGCCTCTTCCCGCAGGCTCGAACCATCATAGACATCGGCGGACAGGACAGCAAAGCCATTACGATCGACACCCATGGCCGGGTCACCAATTTCATCATGAACGACAAGTGCGCAGCAGGAAGCGGCCGTTTTGTTGAGGTGATCGCCGATACCGTGGGCCTGAAGTTGGAGCAAATGGGCGATCTGTCGCTCCAGAGCACCCATCCGGCTCAGATCAGCAACATCTGTACCATCTGGGCTCAGCAGGAGGTGGCCTCTCGGCTTGCCGAAGGCGTTCCTATCCCCGATCTGATCGCCGGGGTGCACCGGTCTCTGGCAGACAGGGTGGCCAGGATGGTGAAAAGGCTCAAACTCCAGAAAGAAGTCATCCTCACCGGCGGTGGAGGAAAAAACAAAGGCCTGGTGAAGGCCCTTTCTGAACAACTCAATTGTGAAATCCTCGTGCCCCCGGAACCCCTGATCACCGGCGCTCTTGGCGCCGCTCTCCTCGGAAAAGAGCTTTACGAAAAAGCCCTCAGAAAGAACCAGCCTCTTGAAACAAAGCCCCGTCTGCTTGAAACCGTCCAGATCCTTTAAGTGATATGAGTAGACATAATCCAGCAGGCGATCGTAGGGGCGGGATTGCGGGATACCCTTGCCATCCCTGCGTACCCGATTTCAAAGGGGCTGGGATTCGGCGGCCTTGACACCAGGCGCCTGGTGGCGTAGTGTACTCATAGATTGGAGGTGATAATGTGAAAACTGCAACCGTGCGAATCCCGGAAGACAGAAGGGATGTTCTCAAAGTCATCGCGACGATTGAGAAGAGGGAGATGAAAGACATTCTTTCAGACCTCGTCGACCATTACATCGAAAGGCATCAATGACCCTTTATGTTTACGCCATCTTGCCGAGAAAAGACGCCTATTAGCGGTTGGAAGCTCGTTCTTTGCATGAAGCTCTCCGAGCCAGTTCGCATTTTGTTATGAATTCAAGCCTCTCAAGCCAGCGCATTAAGTTCCCCGCCTATAGGGATCTTCGCGCAGGCGTCTGGGGCTTCATGTAGGTCGGGGCTCTTTTGCGAGGCGAGGAACTCAACAATGACGGAGAAAAAGACGGGATTCCAATGGCAAGATGGATACGAAATAAACAGGGGGCCCGAAGGCCCCCCCTTGTGGATTGCCACATGGCTGTGTTTTATCGGGTTTAGAACAATCCCTTCACTTTTCCGGTCTTGACATCCACATCGACTCTGCGGAATGCCGGGTCGGAGGAAGTTCCGGGCATCAGGGTGATCGTTCCGGCCACCGGGCAGAGGAACTTGGCTCCGGAATAGATAAGCACGTCTCTGACCGGCAGGGTCCATCCCTTGGGAACCCCCTTGAGCGCCGGATCATGAGTGAGGCTCAGGTGGGTCTTCACCATCATGGTCGCGAAATCGTCGAACTTGGGATCGGCCTCAAGCATCTTTGCTTTGGCCTCTGCTTCGGGTGACCAACTCACACCATTTGCTCCGTAGACCGTCTTCGCGATCTTGTCCACTCTTTCCCTGAGTTTCGTTTCGATGGGATAGAGGAACTTGAACTTGGGCTTTTCTGCACACGCCTCTTTGACTGCCTCGGCAAGCTCGATCGCTCCTTCACCGCCTTTTGCCCAGTGCTCTGACACCGCGCATCGGGCCCCGGCTTCTTCAGCGTACTTCCGCACCATGGCGATTTCGGCCTTGGTATCCGTGTGGAAGCAGTTGATGCAGACCACCGGGTTGATGCCCGCCTTTCGGATCGTGTTGATGTGGTGAACCATGTTGGGAACGCCTGCCTCGAGGAGCTTCAGGTCTTCCTTGGTGTAAGCGGGATCCAGAGCAATTCCGGCCACGACCTTGGGTCCGCCGCCGTGCATCTTGAGGGCGCGAATCGTGGTGGTGAGCACGGACACATGCGGGGTTAGGCCGCTGTAACGGCACTTCACGTTCCAGAATTTTTCGAAACCGATGTCCGCCCCAAAACCGCTCTCCGTCACATGGTAGTCAAAGAGCTTGAGGCCGACTCGGTCCGCAATGATGGAGGACTGCCCCACGGCGATGTTCGCAAAAGGACCGGCATGGATAAAGCAAGGTTGGTACTCCGCGGTGCACAGCAGGGTCGGGTTGATGGTGTTGCGCATCCAGGCCGTCATGGCGCCATCCACTTCCAGATCTCCAGTCGTGACTGGTTTCCCCGCCTTGTTGAATGCCACCGTGATCTCGCCGAGTCGCTTTCTCAGGTCCGGAAGATCCTTAACGATCGAGAGAATGGCCATCAGTTCGGAGGAAACCGCAATCCCGAACTTGGACTGCATGGTATAGCCGTCCATCCTGCCGCCCAAACCGATGACGATGTTTCTGAGGCTTTGAGCGCAAAAATCGATGATCCATCCCATCTCCACACGGGTGGGATCGATGTCGAGCCTCTTCATTTTGGTCAGCCTCTTGAGCTGCTCGTCATTGTAGTTTCGCTCATGCTGCATTCTCGCCGTCATCGCTATCATGGCCAGGTTGTGGGCGTTCATGATGTCATTGATGTCGCCCGTAAGCCCCATGGAGAATTCTGTCATGGGGATGATCAGCGCATTGCCGCCGCCGGCCGCCGTTCCCTTGATATTCATCGTGGGGCCGCCCGAGGGTTGCCGAAGAGCACCGCCGACGTTCATGCCGAGCTTTCCGAGACCTTCCATGAGGCCGCAGGAGGTCGTGCTTTTCCCTTCGCCGAGCGGGGTGGGTGTGATCGCCGTCACTTCAATGTACTTGCCGTCCGGTTTGTCCTGAAGCCTTTTCATGACTTTCAGGAAGTCGACTCTCCCGAGCCGGCCGAAGGGCATCAACTCATCTTTTTTCAGTCCCAGCTTCTCGCGCCACTCCTCAGGAGTGGGCATGTTCTTTTCCGCAGCTTCCGAAATCTGCCAGTCTTTCATTTTTACCGCATCATAATACGCCATACTGCTTCTCCTCCTTCTTTCCTCTGTTTGATTTTGACTGATCCGAAAACCTTGCACCTGATTTGAAAGGGCTAACCCCTTTTCACACCATGGATCCCAGCAAGAAACAGACACCCGCCCCCGCAGGGTTCATGTCTGTGCCGACATGGAATCCCAAAGGGCGGCTTTTCCGTTACCAAAAGGAATTAAGCTAAAATATATGGAAATAACAGGGAGTTATCTTTCATGGGCCGGGAAAAGGCCTATGGCCTTTAGAAAAAGGCATCTTTTCGTATCAAAAAAAAATTAGGCAGTCAAGCATTAAGGAAGAAAAAGCATGTCAGTTGTCCGCAGCCAGTTGTCCGTTGTCCGTTGCAAGTCGCATGTAGCAGGTCGCAGGTGGCTTGTTGTCCGTGGCAGGTTGTCGGTTCTTCTTCCGACCCCTTTCTCTATATTGTGTCTTCTCTTTGTTCTGTTTCTGCCGTGCACCTTGCGCCGTGCGCCTTTTACCTTGTTCTTTTATCCTCCTGCAATCATCGGGATCAGATAGACTTCCGATTCGTCCGGGACCAAGGTCATTTCGAAATGAGGTTTTGAAACCGCTTTTTTATTGATGCGAACCACGGCGTAGGGGTAAGGATCTCCGATTTCCTTGAGCAGATCCGCAACGGTCATCCCTTTATGCCAAGGGTAATCCCTGCCCCTTACCTTGATCACTCCGTCACCCCATTCGCTTTGAGCAGTTCAAGCACCTCGGGAAAGTCGATCTTGAGACGCTTGACCGTAGCGACTTTTGGAATCCCGTCTGCGGTCCAACCACGGCGTTTGTAAACCGCATCCTTGAGTTTCTCATACATCTCTTCCCTCAACCGTCTCAGGATCTTCACCTTTTCTTCAGTGCCCTTCCCTGTGATATCGACGCCGTGTTTTTCCACCAGTTGCTTGTCATAGCGTTCTTTTCTGGACTCATACTCCTCCTTCGTCACAGGTCCGGCAGCGCGGTACGGAATGGCATCATGCTCTCTTCGGCCAAAACCCATTTTGAGATTGAAGAGGCGCTGGAAATTGTACACGGCCTCACTCATCGTGATCAGGTCGTCAGGCTTGGACTTGCGGCCGGTGACGGCGCTGAAGAAACGCGCATACCATTCCACGTGCTTCATGATCTTGGCAGGCTCCAGGGTCTCTGCGTTGTCTTCCGGGACGATGTCATTCCACGGGAGCTTGCAAAGTCCGCACAAACCAAACCAGGTGCGAAACATGGGGAACCAGTGAAGAGCCTCCGCCTTCTGCTCAAATGTAGGCATGTAGTTGTGGACCATGTCGAGGAAGATGAGCCACGCCTCGTCGTGTTGCGGCCCCTTGAGCGCCAAGCCATAGCCTCCTTGCTGCGCCAGCGATTCCTTCGTCATGTACTCGGAGAACTCGAGGCCTTTGGCTTCCATGCCGATGTCCTGCATGATCTTGAGGTCCGCCCCATATTCCTTTGAAAAAATCTCTTTCATCTTGCGAACTCCCTGGCCCACAATGTTGCCGAACCCTTTGCCTGCAGCCATTTGGTGAAGGATTTCCATGGAGCTGATCCTGTTCCCGAAGGAGAGGTCCAGACCTCCGGTGTGGGTCTTGTTGATCAGCCCTATTTCAAAGCACTCCATGGCAAAAGCCAGTCCTGTGCCGAAGGAAATGGTGTCAATGCCATAGGTGTCGCAGTAGAAGTTGATCTCTGTCACCGTGTAGGGGTCAAAAATTCCCAAGTTGGACCCGCATCCTGCTATGGTTTCATATTCCGGTCCGTCCACAAAAACCTTCATGCCTTTGTAGGGGCCCGTCATGGGAACGAAGTCCTTGATTCCGTGCGAGCAAGCCACCGTGCACCCGATCCAGCACCCGTCGAACCCCTTGTCAAACAGCCTGCGGTAGACCTCTGCCCCGAGATTGGGAGCCTGGGGATGCTGCCCATAGCGGTAGTTGTTGGTGGGGAGAAGGTCATAATCATTCATAATGGTCACCAGGTGGGTGGTCCCGATTCTGGCCATTTCGTTCTGCTTGGGATCCAACTCCACGATCTCGTGACTGTGAAGCTTGGCCACCTCCTTTAAGGCCTCCTCTTCGGCCGGCCGGTTGCTGCTCACCGTGACCGTGTCCCACCGCACCACCAAGGCTTTGATGTTCTTGCGGCTAAACACCGTTCCGATTCCACCCCGTCCAGCCTGTTTGTATCTGGCCCTCTTTCGCGCCGCGTCATACCAACTAAAGTTGAGGCACCCTATCAGAGTGTGTCTCGCTCCCGGCCCCGAAGAGACCACAGATATATTCCTGGGTTTCCCCTGCCCGAAGTGCTCCGAAAGAATTCTGGATGTCTCATAAGCGTCCACCGGCAGCCCCGAGCATTCCAGAATCATAACCTTCTCGTCGATTCCGTCCACGAACACTATCGTCTCTCCCGCCGCTTCCCCCTGCAGCTCTATGGCATCGAATCCGGAGAACTTCAAATAAGGGCCGAAGTAGCCGCCCACGTTGGAGTCCATCACCGATCCCGTGGCCGGAGAAAGGGTGGTCACGATGCTCTTCCCGGAACCGGGATAGATCGGTGTTCCTCCAAGGGGTCCGCAGGAAACGCATATGGCGTTCTCCGGGTCGTCCCATTGGGTTGTGCCTTTCACCGCATTCCACAGAAGCCATAGGTCAAAGCCCTTGCCGCCGATGAAGGTCTCTTTCATCTTCTCCGTCACCGGTTTTATGGAGATCTCCGGTTTGGAAAGGTTCACATAGAGACTCTGATTGGTGTAACCCTTCTTGATCGCCGGTTTCTTGTAAGCAAGAGTCTTTATCTCCTTAACCTTCAACTCTGCCATAGCTCACTCCTTTGGTGTCCATTGGAGTAATGGAGTGATGGAGTACCGGAGTACTGGAAAACCTGGCTGCTGCTTACTGCCTACTCCATGCTCCTTACTGTCCTCTCCCTGCTCCTTGCTCTATGCTCTTTGCTCCATGCTTCTACTTCAGCGTTTCCTGTCCCCCGAACTTCCGATAGGGGTCAAATCCTTGCAGAATGATTTTGTCCTGCTCCGTTGTTTTGCCCGTGATCATTCTCGCCACCACTTGCCCCACACCCGGCCCCAGCATAAACCCCTGACCGCACATGCCCGTGGCATGGAGCAGCCCCTGCACCTGGGTATTCCAGCCCACAAGAGGCGACCCGTCAGGCGTCATGGGATAAAGACCTCTCCACATTCGGCGCACTCTCAGATTCTTGAGTCTTGGGAGGAGCCTCACCATTCTCGCTCCCACCTGGGGCAGGAAAACCGAGGTCTCTCTCCTGTCGTTTCCGACAATAAGCGGTTCAGGTGTAATACAGAAGACAATCTGGCCCAAACTGTTCTGGTAGAAATAGTAGTTCTTCGAATCCGGCCCAGGCCTCAGGTCCACCACCATGGTGGTAAAAAAGGATTTGACCGGTTCTGTGATAGCCGCCTCATGGGAATCGGGGGTCACAGAGATATGGACGCCCGCTGTTTCACAGACGGTTTTTGAAAATGGCCCGGCCGCATCCACAACCACAGGAGCATCGTAGGTCCCACTCCTAGCCTTCACCCCTTGCACTTTGTCCTCGCGGACCACGATCTTCTCCACCTCTTCCTTGAAGCGAAAATCGGCGCCCAACTCTTTTGCCCTATGATGGAGAGCATTGACCGAACGAAGCGGTGAGGCGGATCCGTCATCAGGGGAAAAGGTCCCGCCGCGAAGGCCTTCCATGTTTATCCCCGGGACCACCTCCTGTATCCTCTGGGGGTCCACAAAGTCGATGTTGAGACCATATTTCTTCTGGATGGGCAGAATGCTTTTGAGGGCCTTTTCTTCGCTTTCTCTGTAAACCGGAAACGTGTACCCGCCTTTCAACCATTCAATGTTGTCCCCATGCCTCTTCTGCCACGTGGAGAAGACCTCGAGAGACATGAGACAGGTAAGGATTTTACCCGGATCCGAATGGGTGGCCCTGATCCCGCCGATCGCCTTCTTGTTCTCCCCCTGGCCCGGAGAGGGATTCTTGTCGAGCACAAGGGTTTTCACGCCCATCTCCGCCAGGGACATGGCCGCGGGTACGCCGACTGACCCGGCCCCAATCACGATGACATCATAAGAAGTTTTCTCTGTCACTGGAACCTCCACAAGCAAGGATAAAGGTTAAAGGAAAAAGCGCAAAGGAACCTTTATCCGTTATCCTGTTTTTATGCTCCTGATTCCCGCCAGTATGCCCAGTGGGACCTCGACAAAGAGCGGGCGATCCACCCGGTCCGTCACTTCACCCAGATCGATGCCTTCCTCCTGAAAGATGCGCCGGATCATGGGTCTGCACGTTTTTGAGCCGCAGGCTCCCATCCCGGCTCTGTTCAATGCTTTGAGCTGGTTCATGTCACGGACCCCCTCCCGGATCGCGGCTCTGATCTCGCCTGCGGTGACTCTCTCGCAGCGGCAGATGACCGCTTCATCAGGAGGAAGCTCTCGTTCGTAAATCAGGGACGGTTCCACCTGTTTTTCCTGCACCCAGATGCCCACGGCTTTCTTGGCCACATCCTTTTCAACCTTGATCTGCACAAGAAGGGTGCCCGGGTATTTCTTTTGACTGGCAACAACTTTTTCCACCGCATAATAGCCGAGGATGCCCCCATCCACGTCCGTGACCGGAAGCTTTTGCCCAACCTCCACTTTTTCTCGCCACACCTCATAGGGGAGAGAAACCGTAGGGTGCTCCTCATCCTTGCGGTAATCGACAAGAGTCGCTGCAAGACCGGGACAAACAAAGACACAGCTCATGCAGCCCTTGCAGAGGGCGACGTCCACCATGTAGGGGAGACCCGTGATTTCATCTCTCTCTGTTCTAATGGCGTTTTCAGGGCAGACCGAGGTGCAGGGATTGCAGGGCACTTCCTGCATACAGTGAAAAATAGGCATCACCCCTTTTTCCTCTTTGGGCTTTTCCCGCCGGAGAACAGGCCCCGGCTTGGATTTGAGGATCTTCTCTTTTGCTTCCCACTCCTTCGGGATCTCCCCTTCGTAGAGCCCAAGGGATTTCGCGATCTTGAGCCCCTGGATTTTGCCCGTGAACATGGCGGCCGAGGCCTCTGCGATTTCACCGGCATCCCCGGCGGAGAAGACCTCCATACCCCACTCCTTCGCCTTGAAGGCAAACTCATTGACTTCAGCAAGACCCACGGCGATCAGAACCGTGTCCACGTCGAAAGCTCGGTGTGTCCCGGGAACGACTTTCCACTGCTTGTCCAGGGCTGCAATGGTCACCTTCTCCACCCTGTCTTTACCCGTGGCCGAGACCACGGTGTGGCTCGTGAAAATGGGCACGCCCAACCTCATGAGCTTGTCGGCGTGGACTTTGTAACCGCCGACCTGCGGGAGGGCTTCCACAAGGGCCGCCACTTCAATGCCGGCTTGAATCGCATGATAGCCTGCAATGAGACCGACGTTCCCGCCGCCGACGATGAGGATCCTATTCGATGATTTGACGAGGTCACGATTCACAAGCGTCTGGAACGCGCCGGCTCCGTACACACCGGGCAGCGTGTTCCCGGGAAAGGAGAGCATCTTTTCTCTTGCGCCTGTGGCGACGAGAAGCCGCTGCGGTTTGATCTTCCTGTACAGGTTTCCCTTGACGACACCGACGACACGGTCCGAGAACACACCCACGGCTGTTGCATTCAGCCACACCGCTACAGAATCGAGGTCTCGGACCTCTTTTTCGAGGATCCGGGCGATCTCGAATCCCCGGGTCCCCGCGTGGGAATCTTCCACAGAGCCGAAGAACTTGTGGGTCTGAAGCAGGAGCTTTCCTCCCAGTTTGCTCTTGTCATCTACGATCAGCGTGTCGACACCCAGTTTCCCGAGTTCTATGGCTGCTGAAAGGCCGGCCGGTCCCCCTCCCAGGATCAACACTTCCACATCCCTCCGCGGCGGCTCCTTCAGGGCCGGCACCTTGTCGTCCTCAGGGAGAGCAGGAAGCCCTTCCAGGCTTTGCACCGCCATCCCGGCACGAAGGGGAGTCATGCAGGATTTCACCGGAAGGCCATCGGCAATGACCATGCACTGGGAACACTGACCATTGGCGCAGAACATCCCCTGTGGGCTGTTGTCCTTGTGGTGATGACCGAACATGTGGATGTCGTTGGCCATCAGGGCCGAGGAGATCATCTCTTCTTCGTAACCCTGAAGGGTTTGCCCGTTCCACCTGAACTCCACTTCCTTTCTCTTCGGTATCTCAAGGATGGGGTGCTTTGTGATTCTTCTCTTCGTCATAGAACTCCTTCCCCTTTTTTCAGTCTCCCTCGTTCCTTCCGGGCCCTCTTCTCCATCAAGCGATTAAACTTGTACACATGGCCCTGAACCAGAAGACTCGCTTTTGACGCCTCTTTTTCCTCCACAGCTTTGATCACTCCGCAAAGATCCTGATAGTTCTCTTTTAGAATATCCTCCTGCCTTGGCAGAAAACGGTCAAAATAGCGGTGGATGTTATCGTAGACGGTCTGCATGACCGATTCGTAGACAGGATTCCTCGCCATTCGCGCCAGAGCCATGTGAATCTGGTTGTCCACCTGTATGAACGCGTCCCAGCGTTCCGTGCCGGCATCGAGATGGGCTTTTGCCTGTCTCAAGAGGTTCTTGAGCTGGCGCACATCCTGTTTCGTCGCCCTTTCAACCGCAAGGGCGGTCACCATGCCTTCGACCCCTTCGCGGAATTCCGCCAGATCCCTCAAAGAAGCCTTCTGGGAACGGATCAGCAAGGCGAGGCTTTCACTCACCTGCCGCGTGGTCAGGTCCTTGACCACTGCGCCTCCCTTGACCCCGGTTTTGATGTCGATCAGGCCCTTCTGTTCCAGCACCCTCAGGGCCTCGCGGAGAGTTCCTCGGCTCGCCTTGAAGATCTCCACCATTTCCCTTTCGGCCGGCAATCGGCTCCCAGCCTTGAGCTGGCCCTGAACGATAGCCTCCTCGACCTGGGCGACCACCTCCTGGAAAACCCTGTTCTGTCGGACCTCTTGGAACATAGGACTCCTTGTTTCCGAAATGGTCTAACCATTATAATGTTTTGGGTTTTATGTCAAGTTTTTTCGGAGATAGGCTTTGGGCAGGACTCAAGAGGGAGGCGCGAGGATCCATTGGCCGGCGCCTATCACCACGTCTATCCAATCATCTGGATTCCCGCTCCCCGCCTTCGCGCGAATGACGTTGGTACGCGGGGGTTTGTCATTCCCGCGCAGGCGGGAATCCAGTTCTCCCTGGTTTTTCTGGCTTTTTTCAGAGGGACGTCAGTTTCCTGCTAATTTGCCGTTTCTTGCAAACTCCGCAAAGACCTGGAAGTACTTTTCTCCGCCCACGATAAACACGTCGTTGTGTCCGGCGTCTTTGACCGGGTAGAAAAACTTGGGATCTGTGGCGGCTTCGAACAGTTTTTGCCCCATGGAAAAGGGCACGATCTCATCCCTGTCTCCGTGGACAATCAATTTCGGAACACTGAGGTGGCTGATCTTCTCGATGTTGTTGTAGTGCGCAGGAAGAAGCGGAGAGAATAGCGCAAAGAGGGCCATGCCTTTTGCCATGTCTTTTGTCGATGTAAAGGCGCTCTCAATGACAAGGCCTCTAACCTTCTTTTCCAAAGCCACTTCGATGGCCACGGCCGCCCCGATGGAGTGACCGTGGAGAACGATCCTTTCCGGCGCTATCTTCTCCTTTTCCGCAAGGTAGGTCCAGGCGGCAATTCCGTCCCTGTAAAGGCCTGTTTCAGAAGGTCTGCCGGAACTCTTGCCGAATCCCCTGTAGTCAAATAGAAAAACCGAAAGCCCCCTGCGCAGAAACGGCTGGACGAGGTCAAGTCGGTGGGAGATGTTCCCCGCATTTCCATGGGAGTGGAGAATGACCGGGCTTCCCGCTGCCCCCGGGAACAGCCATCCGTGCAGACGTTCGCCGTCCTCGGTGTTGAAGTAAGCTTCCTTGTATTGAAGACGAAACTCCTCTGGAGTGAAGTCAAAATGGGATTGAGGAAAGTAGATGAAAAAGCTCTCGACCCGGGGATAGAACAGATAGAAAGACGCGGCCAAGATCAAGGCAACAACAACCAGGTACGCCCAGTGGATCGGCATGAACAGCACCTTCCGGAGAGGATTTTTTTCAGCCATGGGCCTATTATCGCCGATCCATTTCTCTCTGCAAACACAAAAAAGCTATAGTCTCTCACGGGTGGGCAGGATCGTAAATCTTGCCGTCGCGCAGTTCGACGATCCTGTCGGCCATTTTGGCGAGGGCCGGGTTGTGGGTCACGAGGATAATTGTGAGCCCCTCCTTTTGATTCAGCCCCTTGAGGAGATCGCCGATCTCCTGGCTCCTTCTCGTGTCGAGGTTCCCGGTGGGTTCATCGGCAAGAATAATGCTGGGCCTGTTGACGAGGGCCCTGGCAATGGCCACGCGCTGCATCTCTCCGCCTGAGATCTGGCCCGGCAGATGTTCCTTGCGGTGATCGATTTCCATGAGATTCAGGATTCTTTCCACCTCTTTCTCCGCCCCGGGCTTCTTGTAGAAGGTGAACGGAAGCATCACATTCTCGATCACGGTCAACGTGGGGATGAGGTAGAACTTCTGAAAAATGTAGCCGAAGATATCCCGCCGGATCTTTGTGAGAGTGGCCTCCGATAAAGCCTCACCGTGATCCACAACCGTCCGACCCGCAAGGGCAAGCCTTCCGGAGGAAGGGTTGTCCAGGCACCCAAGGATGTTGATCAGAGTCGTCTTCCCGGATCCCGAGGGGCCTACAAACGCGACAAACTCCCCGGTGTTGACCGAGAGGGAAACGTCGTTGACCGCCGCGATCTCCTCACTTCCGCGGCGATAGATCTTGACCAGATGATCGGCCTCAAGGACCTTTTTCCCATTTTCGTTCATCATTCCACCTGACTTCTTATCGCTTCAAGGGGACGCACTCTTCCCGCTTTCCACGAAGGATAGACTCCACTCAGTAGCCCGATCAGGATCACCACACCAAAGGTCAGGATAACGAGGGACAAGTTGATTTGCACCAGCCCTCCGCTCGGCGCGTAGGGCAGAAGCTGGCGGATCAGGACTTCCGTCAATTTGGCGGTCGCCATGGCCAAGGCCGCACCGATGATGCCTCCGCTGATGCAAAGAATCAGGGTTTCGAGCCAGATCAACTTAAAGATATCCCAGGCCGTAGCGCCCATGGACTTCAGGATCCCTATCTCCTGGAGCCGCTCCATGACCGACATGAGAATGGTGTTGATCACGCCCACCACCGAGATCAGGATGGCGATGAGAGCGATTGAGAACACCATCACCTTGGCGGTGGAAACCAGGGTCATGATCGTCTGCTTGACCTGCGAGAGGCTGACCACCTGCACATCCGGGAGCTTGTACATTTTTTCTTCGAATTTGGCGATGTCGGCATCCTTCTTGACCTTGATACCGATGCCGGTCAGCTCATCCTTGATACCGAAGATCTTCTGAACGGCCTTGAGAGGGAGAAAAATGGTACCGTCGTCCTGGGTTCCTGTTCGCTTGAAGATACCGACCACTTTCACCTCGACATTTTTCTCGGTAATGAGCAGGAGATCGCCCACTTCCCGCTGCTCCAGCTCTGCCGCTTCATAACCCAGCACAGCCTCCATAGCCTCGGGATTGGTGAACCAGCTCCCCTGCTTGAACTCCAGGAAGCTTTTCATCTGTGGAAAAGTGGCGGGGTCGACACCTAGGTAGGCGCTGTAGCCCCCGCTTTCGCCCTTGTTGGGATCGAACACGGCCTGCATGAGCATGGCCGTGACCTCCTCCACCTCAGGTTCCTTGGTGATCTGCTCCGTGATGCTCTGAGGCATGTAGCGCAGACCGGTTCCTCCCTTGAGCATGAGCGTTGCCGCTTCATAGGGACACCCCTTGGCGGTCACGATCATCTGAAACCCCAGGTTGTCGATATCCCGGTTGAGCGAGGACTCATAGCCCTTGTTGAAGCCAAGGAGGCTGACAAGAACCCAGGCCGCCAGGGCAATGCCGATGATGGTCAGCCCGCTCCGGGTCTTTTTGCGAAGCAGGTTTTTGTATGCCACGTTGAAGATGTTGATCATTTTTTCTGTTCTCCACCCGCTTTGTGATATTGGAGGTACTTGTTGCCGAGAATGAATTCATCGACGAGGATGAGATTCTTCTTGGTTCCCCTCAAGGCTGCCTTGAAGTCGGGTTCTGCTTCGGGCACGGGATTCTTGATTTTCTCCACTCCGCTTGGGCCGCTTGGTTTCCCGGTTTGTACATCGTAGTTGTAAAAGTCTTTGAGGGTCAGCCCCACAAACTGCTCGCCGAACTTCGGATCCCGCAGCTCCTTGCCATACCTAGACGTTAGTTTCTGGAAGTAAAAATTCCTGATGACCCCTTCAAGATCCAGGACGACAAAGACCTGGATGCCGCCGTACTGGCCCTTCTGATTCACTCCGTGGATATATCCGATCTTTTCCTTGCCTTTGAACACCTCGTAAAGAGTGTATGGCACGTCGATGGTCTCGAAAAGCCCCTGAAACTTGTCCCCCAACCTTTCCTCGACCTGCGTGAGAAGGGCCGGACCCCCTTTTTGGTCGATGGCCACGTAGTTGGTCTTGTAGCCTGTCGATCCCGGGAAAAGCCTCGCCACGTCCCGGTCAGGATCATTGAGGTCGCACCCCACGGCGGCAAAGAGCACCTGCACAGGAATCAAGATAATCGTAACCATCAAAACCATTAGACTAATCTTTTTCATCATGGTCACACCCAACATCACAACAGTTTGTAATACCAATAAATCTGAAACACGACTCTGTTGGCGTTCATCTCTCCGTCATATGTGTACACGGTTCTAAGTGTGATATCAGAGGTCAGCTTGTAAGTTACTCCACCGTTGAGTTCATAGTTCCAATCCCCACCGAGGCTGCGATAAACCGGTTGAAACTCCAGCTTCAGGCGATCTTCATCGAGAAGATTGACTCCGATCCTCCACAGGAAAGCGTAGGTGTTTTCGTCTTCCTTCTCGCCGGCGACTGCCTCAAAGCGATTCTCGATGTTGTTCCAGAAATAGGTGAAATCCGTGCCAACGAGAAAGGTTTTGACAGGGTCGGGCATGATCACCTCATACCCTATGGTCTCAAGAGGCTTTCCATAAGAGGAAGAGAAACCGATGTTGTAGTTGTCCCGGCTGAGCACCCCGTAAGACGCTCGTGCGCTGAAGAGGTAGTTGCCATCAAACTCAAGAGGCATCCCCGTGCCGGTGCTGTAGGAAAATGAGACATTTCCCCATTCAAGATCCCGGGTCGCCCCAACGCCCCAATCCCGGTCATAGCCATAGCCATACATGGCCAAAGGCTGCAGCAGGAGTGCGTGACTATCCAGATAAGATCCCAGCCCAAAAGCGATACGGTTATGCCCAATCCAGAGATCGGCAAAGCCTGCCTTGTACTTGAAAAAAGCATTGTAAATCTGGACCTGAAACTCATTCTCACCGGTGGCTCTGTAAGCCTCGTTGTAGGCAAGCCGCATCTGGAGGGCAAAAGATCCCCAATCGCCTGTTTCGCCTGAGAAGCGCTGCAAGTAGTCAAACCCTACGCTTGGCTTTTGCATCACATCCAAAGGATTCATTGAGTAGTAAATTGGCCCGTCTTCTGCGGTATCGTAGCCTCCAACCCCTTGGGCCTCTAAGTAAAGCAGATAGCTTTTGCCGAAAGCAGGGCTTGCTGAGACCAGAAGGACAAGGACGATGCCAATCAAAAGCTTCAGCAGATCGTTTTCCCTCAACGCGTCCCCCTCATCCTTCCCCTCTCCCCCAGTTTGGGGGAGAGGGCGGGGTGAGGGGGTGACGCCGAGTTCATAAGGGTTCAGAACGTTTTCGTCAGACATTGAATCTCACGATTCCTGTGTAAATGGGATTTTTGTCCTTCGAGAAATTCAAAACAACTTCCCAATCTCCGGGCATCACGACATTGACAGGGAGCAGGTAATCCCCCTTCTTGTTCAGTTTAAAAAGCTGATTGCCTGAGCTATGCGCGCCTTTCATGCTGGGCATGTCCGCATCGCCTGTGATTTCCAAAGAAGTGTCTTGCTTGCCGTCCCTGGTGAAGACCTGAATCTTTATGATGATCGTGCCCATCTGAGGCCTCTTGTCGAAGTTATAGACAAAATAGTAGTCCTTACCGATCCAGTGCTTTTGTCCGGCTTTGAGCGCAGGGCCTGTGCTCTTATCAGCGCCATTAACTTCTGAGGTCGAAAAAACACGACAATCCTTAAGTGTTGAATTTGAAATAGCCCATGAGGCGATCACAACTATCATAAATAGTTTGGTTATCTTGGCCAGCATAGTCGAATCCTCTTCGTGAATGATGGGTTTTGGGGCGAACCAAACCTTACTGCCATGGTAGGAATATAGGAATTTAGCGAGAAGGTGTCAACCCTTCTGCTCTCCCGTGTCTCGGCGCGGGGCATGCTCAGGGATGAAGAAACTGGAAAAGGATTTGCTTTTTGTGCTGTGCTCTCTGCTCCGTGCACCGTGTCCCGTGCGCCGATGCTTGGTTTCCCGTATACCGTGCACCTTGTACCTTGCACCGTTTATATATGCATCTCCACCACATCTCCATCCTGGAGCGTGTAGTCCCGTTGCACCATCTGGCCCTCGTAAACAGCTTTGCCCCAGACCCTGGCATACTTCAGCTTCTCTTTGAAGTCTTTGTGAACTTTCTCTGCCAGTTCTTCAAGCTTGCTGTCTCTCGGAAGCACAAACGGAGCAGACGGATCATGGGCTTTTCCGGGTGCACGAGTAAAAACCCTGATAATTTCGAAGAGGTCGTAGACCTTCTCCACGAGGGCTGAAAGGTTGCGCCCCCTGTGGACTGAGATGCCGATGCAGGGCAGCTTGATCTCCGACAACTCAAGGAAGACCTGGTAGTCCTCTTCATCCTTTGCTTGATCCATCTTGTTGACAACGACAAGCATTCTTTTGATGAAGGGAGGTTTTTTCAGGTCCTCGGGGATCTCCGTCCCTTTTGGGAAAATCCTCCATTCCCTGAGCATGGAAAGCGCATCTTGCAGCTGCTGAAGAGGATCCGCGCGGAGATCAATAACCACCATGATCATATCCACCCGTCTGAGCAAATCACTAAACCAGGGATCTGTGTACTCTTTGCTCAACGGCGGAGTGTCGATCAGTTGAAACTGGATGTTTTCGTAAGGGACCATCCCCGGAGTTGGTTTCCACGTAGTGAAGGGGAAATCACCCACTTCAGGATCGGCATTGGTCATGGTTCCTACAAGAGACGATTTGCCGGTGTTCGGCGGCCCGATGATCGCGATTTGGCCGGCCCCCTCCCTGTCAATGGAATAGGCCGTCTGGCTCCTCGCTCCCCCTTTTTTCTGCTGGCCTTCCAGCTTGAACTTGGCGATTTTGCGACGAAGATCGGCCTTGAGCTTGTCCGTGCCCTTGTGCTTGGGCATGATGGCAAGCATTTCTTCGAGGGCTTCTATTTTCTCTTCGGGGGTTTTCCCTTCCCGAAATCGTTTTTCAGCCTCGAAATACATGGGGGGCAAATTGGCCGGCACGTGACTGTTCTCCTCTCTTTATTCTGTCCTTCTTTTTATCAAAAAACTCTGCTACCCTCAACACCATGAAAGCCATGATCCTAGCCGCAGGGTTTGGGACAAGGCTTCGTCCACTCACGGACATGAAGCCAAAGGCTCTCATGCCTGTGGCCAACAAACCAATCCTCGCCAGGAACATCGAATACTTGATCAGCCATGGCATTACAGAAATCATTATCAATGCTCACCACCATCACCAGCAGATAGTAGACTATCTTCGAGAGGAGTCATCCTTTGGTCTCAAAATCCAGGTGAAAGTGGAACCCGAAATCCTCGGAACAGGAGGGGGCATCAAGAACGTTGAAGATTTTTGGGATAAGGAGCCTTTCCTTGTCACTAACAGCGACATTCTGACCGACATCGATCTTGCTGCGGTTTACCAGGTCCACCAAACCTCGGGAGCTCTTGTGACCCTGGTGCTTCACAACTCTGAACCCTACAACCAGGTCCAAGTCGATGAACGATGGAACATCACGGATATCGGCAAGGTCAACATGCAGGGCAGGTATGCCTTTACCGGGATTCATGTGATCCATCCTGAAGTCCTGTCCCATATTCCTCGAGGCATTTTCTCCAACATCATCGAATGCTATCGCCAATTAATCCGTATGGGAAAAGCGGTTCGAGCGTGCTTTGTTCAAGGCCATTACTGGAGGGATATTGGAAGCATCCAAACCTACCTGGAGGCGAACCGCGAGCTTGCAGGCAACAGCTTTGTGGTCGGACCCGGTTGCTCTAAAGACTCTTCAGTCAAGCTCACGGATTGGGGCATAATCGGCGAAAACAGCCGTCTTGGAAAAAACGCCGTGTTGCAGAGATCGGTCTTGTGGGATGGGGTCACTGTGAAAGAAGGCGTGAAGGTCGTTGATGCCGTTGTGACCTCCGGCCGTGAAGTGGACCACGACCTTCACGGGGAGGTCTTCTAGTGTTGTGTCCCACAAGTACTTTCAAGAAATGTCATTTCGAAGGTCGTGAGAAATCTAAGACTTCAGAGTAGTTATAAGATCTCTCCCGGAGTTTACCCTGAGGCACTCGAAGGGGTCGAGATGACAACTGATTTCTGGGACACAACACTAGCCGCAAACATCGCCAAAATCTCCCCTGCCCCTCTTTACCAAAGAGGGGTAATCCCTCCCTTTTCTAAAGAGCCTGTCCTGAGCCCGCCTAACGAATAAGGATAGATCGTGAGAGCGAAGCGAGCCACGATCTTATCCTGTAG
>CAZOLJ010000011.1:0-75344 GCA_964580575.1 uncultured Desulfobacteraceae bacterium | reverse complement strand
TTCGGGAAGGCCGGCCTCCCGGCATCGCGCAATCATGTCGAGCGTGCCGGTCCCCGCCTTCTCGATATAGCGGACAAGGTAAAGTGGCTCAGCGATCAGGGGATTGCGCGGGATCGAAGCATGGGGGACCCGCAGTAGTTCAGGGGTCAGGGGCGGAGGCAGCTCGCCCGGATTCCATACCTCCAGCCGGTCAGCGAAAAGCATAACCTGTACGCTGGCGTTGCTCGTGTAGTCTCGATGGGCTACGGCGTTGACGATGGCCTCGGCCACCGCTTCTTTCGGAAGTTCATATTCCGACGGGGCTTGAACACTTTGCGCGCGGGTGCCGATGCTCCGGTCAATCTTGGACAGCACGAAATTCACAGCCTGGTCCACAAGGTCAAATACCGTGCCCTTGAAAATCTGGTAAGACGGGATAGGCTTTCGAACTTCAGTGCCATGAAAGTGAAGGCATTTGACTTCGGAGGTCGGAAGAAAGCGCTGAGGTTCCATGCCGAACAGCAGGATGGCCGCGTATGTGGGCTGCCCATTGTCAAGCAGATTGAGGTGGGCAAGAGCTTTTTCTTTGGTGGTCTCGGCCGGTAGTGGATAATTCCGCTCACGCTTAGCGACTTCCAAAAACGACCTGAGCTTTTCCTTCGGCAGGTCGCTCATGGATGCCCGGGGACATGGGGATGCATCAAAGGGGAGCGTTCTCAGATCACCCGAGTGTTCCAGGTGCCCCACCAGGGCCGCGTAAACAGCTGCGGTCAAGTCTGGGACGTCAGCGAATCGGCGGCGAACGAGCTGTGAACCCGCCTTACGAATCAGTTTGAACATTTTGGGGTGCCGCACCTTATCATCCGTTCCCTTAACGAAAATCAGGCGAGGCTTAGCTTTCGAAGATGCAAGATCGAACTCGCGTTCTGTGGGAGATATGCCTTTGGCATCCTCCGCTCCATATTCGTTACCGAAGAGTCCGACGTATACATCACAATGTTCCACCTCCTCAAGGTACACATCGTCCGCCTTGCGATCCCTGGCAGGGAGGTCCTCGAAGAGAAACACCTCGAAATAGCGTCTGAGCAATGCGTCACCCTCGATAAAGTCCTTGAGGGCGCGCCGCTCATGCAGCAGTTCCTTCTGCACACTACTCAGGAAAAGGCTTTTGCGCCCGATTACGCGCTTTTTCCTCATTCATCCCTCTTGCCATAGGGTGCTTGATCTTCGCAGACCTGCATTGGTTGCGTAAGGGCATCCACTGAGAGATAATAGTGCGCCACTTTGATCACTTCATTCCATTCAAAGCGGGCAGGGTCACAAACCGGCTCCTGGAGCTTTGGATTTGAACTGCAATCGGTTACGACATAGAGCCAGTAGCAATCGCGGCGGTCCTCAGCCACTCTTCGTTCATTGGGCGTGAGCAGGATCGTTCCTGTCGAAGCGGACAAGCCTTTCACCTCGATCAGTCTCAGTTCACCCGAATTCAGATCAAGGCTTGTAATGTCATAGCCCAGGTTTTTCTCATGCACGTCGTATACCTGTCGGCCTTGAGAGCTCTCATGCTCCAGGACAGCTTGCATGGCAATCGCTTCCGTTTCAAGATTAGGTCGCATGGCCCGCACATCAGGGGCTTCGCGCTCCGGGTGGGGTAGAACTAGGGCGCTGGCAATTTTCTCAACAGCCTGCAGGGACAGAGACCGTTGCTGCTCCAGTTCCTTGCGCCGGCGCTCCCGCCGGGTGAGCAATTCTGAATGCCGCTGTTCAGCCTGCGCAAGCCGCCCCTCTGCCCCTGTCACCTTCTGCTCGACCTCCGCTGCGGCCTTGCCTATTTCATCATCTGTTCGCTGGAGGAGTTCTGTGAGAGATAGTTCCACATGATCAGAAATTCGATCAATTTCACCTAAACGCTCCGATCTGATTTCTTTAAGAAAAGGCTTGAGAGCATTCTCAGTAATCCAGGATGTCACCTCAGGGAGCAGTGCCACAGCTGGGATTTCACCAGGGTGGGCAGCAGGAGAGAAATTCCCGAGCACTGTCGGCTCTTTGATTTCCGGTTCTTTGCTCTCAGAGATCTCCACAGCAAAAAGTTTTTCATGGATAACATGGCCGAGGCCGTCCACAATCCGGGCACGGTAAAAATCTATCCGAGCAGGATTTTCGTGCTGCAGGGAATAATAACAGGCGCCTTGTCCGAAAACCTCCAACCCTTGCCTGTAGGTGTGCCTCCGAATCGCCTCGAAGAGCGGGTGACCAGGGGTAACCCACTCAAAATTGTTTTTCTCGGCAGTTTCCCGATCTGTAGAACAGCGAGGGTACCTGGTAGCGAGAACCGGGAGTTTCCAGTCCGGAGCATTCTCATAAAGTTTCAAGACCGATGGAGTTTTCGCCGGGTCGAATGTGTGTGGCAAGCTTGAAATGGGCTTAAGGGTGATGGGGATATACTCCGAAGCCTCCCTCAAGAAGCGGTCAATAGTCTCCGGGACCAAGCGGCGCTCCTGGGCAAGGGCGCGGCGTTCAATCAACATCTCCAGGTTGAGCTTTTTGGACGCGAGCCCCTCCAGAGCATTCCGGCAAATGGCCCTGAACTGTCCTTCATCCACATCCCTGAGAAGTCGCTCTTCAAGATCCGCATCTCCCAGCAAACCCGCATAATAGTCCCTGAGAACCTTCTCGATATGGGCTGAGGGAAGAATTTCTCCCACAACGTTGAATACGGCGTCGTCGTCCAAGGCATCCCGGATTTCCTGAAGTTTATCAAGCAACCGCTGAAGGACCCGCCCTTCGATGGTGTTCGTGGCCACAAAGTTGAAGATCAGGCAGTCCTTTCGCTGGCCATAGCGATGGATGCGACCCATGCGTTGTTCAAGGCGATTGGGATTCCAGGGGATGTCATAGTTGAAAAGGATATTGCAGACCTGAAGGTTTATGCCTTCCCCTGCAGCTTCAGTTGCAACAAGCACCTGGATCTCGCCCTCTCTGAATTGCTGTTCCGTAAAGAGGCGTGTCCCTGGTTCCTCCCGTGATCCTGGTTTCATACTCCCGTGAATGAAGCCAACCTTGAACCCCCAGGCCCTTAACTTTTCTACCAGGTAATCTAGGGTGTCCTTAAACTCCGTGAAGAGGAGCAATCGTTTTTCAGCCTTGTCAAAAAAACCCTGCTGATGGAGGAGGTCCCTCAGTCTTGCAAGCTTTTCTTCCGACCCGGAGTCTTCGACTGCCTGAGCCTGAGCCGCGAGCACTCTGAGGTTATCGATTTCGTCGTGTACCTGCTGGGCATTGCCCGCCAGCGTCACGGCTTCAAGTATCTCCTCAAGCCGCTCCCTTTCGCTTTCCTCCATTTCTTCGAGCTCTTCAGGATCGGGTAATTCAGGGGGGACCAGATAGGCCAGTTGCTGAGCACGCTTCAAACCTTCTTCGAGGCGTCTGACGCGGTTTTCAAGGGAACGACGCATGGCATGGGTACTTGAAGCAAGACGTCGCTGGTACAGGGACATCAAAAAGCCTATTGCACGGGCACGGGGGTCATCTCCCTGAATAGCAGCTTTTGCACTTTGTTGCTTCACGAATCGGGTTATATCCTGGTAAAGACAGAACTCAGGCCCATCAATCTGAAACCCGGCCGTGTGTGTTATGCGTTTTGTGAAGATTTTCCTGGCCGCCCACGTACCATCTGGCTGACGCTCAGGGAAATAAACCATTGCCTCCTTGGTGCGGCGTAAATAGAAGGGAGCCCTCCTTCGCTCCATGGCTTCACGGATCGACCTTACATCTGCATAGGCGTCCACATCCAAAAGCTGCAGGAAGAGTGTGAAATTTTCAGGATCACCTTTATGAGGAGTCGCTGTCATTAGTAGGAGATGGTCCGCTGAATCCCTCAGGAGTTCCCCAAGCCTGTAACGCATGCTCTTGTGTGTCTCATCAGACGCTGACATCCTATGTGCTTCATCAACAATGACCAGATCCCAGTGAACTTGGCGGAGCCCTGGGAGAATATCCTTCCGCTTTGCGAGATCAAGCGAGGTAATGATCCGCTTCTGCTCCATCCACTGGTTGACCCCGAACTGATCGCGGATGTCATACCCCTTTAAGACGTGGAACTTCTCGTCGAATTTCTCCTTGAGCTCCCGTTGCCATTGGAAGGCAAGATTGGCAGGGCATATGATAGCGATACGTTCAGCCAAGCCACGGAGTTCAAGCTCCCGGATAAGCAGCCCCGCCATGATTGTCTTTCCGGCTCCAGCGTCGTCGGCAAGGAGAAACCGAACCCGAGGGAGCTTAAGGAGGTAATCGTAGACAGCCTCAAGCTGATGTGGGAGAGGATCGACACGGGAAATCGAGAGTCCGAAATAGGGATCAAACTCGTAGGCTATCCCAAGGGCGTAGGCCTGAAGGCCAAGCCTGAGGAGACCGCCATCCCCATTGAATTTGTATCCAGTGTGGATAATGGTGAGCTTTTCAAGGTCACCGGAGGTAAGGGTTACCTTTCGGAAACGCTCCGACTGCATGCCGACTAACCCAAGGACCCACGTGCTGGGGCCTGTAGGCTGGACCGTCTCTACGCGCATCGGTTCGTTGAAAAGCGGCCCAGTGAGTATTTGTCCCTCTTTGATGTCGGCTTTCTGATTCATGCTGATACCGATCTTGACTCAGCTATTTTGAAACTGCCATTTGTCAAATCCGGTCAAAAGACAAAGCCCCATGTCCCTTGCACAAGGAAATGGGGCCTTCAATCCATATTTATGTTGGGCCTTCGTGTTTCACGCCTCCTTAATCCCGGAAGGGGTTACGGGCCAAGAAAGGTAAAGGCATGATAACGGAGTAGGAAGGCAAGGTCAAGCCAAAGCGAAATGCAAAAAACTGTAATCACGCCTGGGAGGGGGGTTGAGCTGCCTAGGGCCTCAGTCCATGAGAAAGCCGCCGTTCACATCAAGGATCTCCCCGGTGATGAATGCTGCCGTGTCAGAGGCCAGGAACAGAACCGCTTCGGCCACATCCTCCGGCTTTCCCAGACGCTTGAGAGGAATCGCATCGACAATGGCTTTCCGTTTTTCAGGAGACCACTCGGCGCTCATTTCCGTTTCGATCGCATGGGGCGATACGGTATTGACATTGATTCCATATGGACCGAGTTGCCTCGCCAGGGTTTTCGCGAGAGCATCCATTGAAAGGACATCCGCATGGAGCAGCTTTCCCGAACCCGGGCCGCTGGGAAAAACGTTCTTTCAGAGAATCCACTCTTGACAGATCGCGGTTCAGGATGACCACGTTCGCTCCGCACTTCACAAGGGCATACGCCATCTTACCCCCGAGAACCCCTGCCCCACCTGGGATCACGATGTTTTGACCCGCAAAGTCCCAACCTTCTGTCAGCTTTTCAAGGTCCATGTCTGGCCTCCTTATCCCTCCCATCGACAGCATGCTACAACCATAAACCTCCCTCCCCCTTGATAGGGGAGGGCAAGGGTGGGGGTGACCGTGTTTCCCCCTCCCCTTTGTCCCCTCCCGCCAAGGGAGGGGAAAGGAGTTGCCTGATGGCCACCGACTGGTAAAGTCACGAACTTGTCATTTCGTATAGGTGCAATTATTCTGTTCTATTTCTCCAGCTTTGTCTGGAGCTCCGCCACTTCATCGAAGCTCTTTTCTAGGGATCGATAGAGCCTTTCAAAGAGAGGGTAAATCCGATTGTAAATCTCCGCGCTTTCAGGATCCGGCCGGCAGGAGTCTCCCAATTCCACGAAATCGCCCGCCTTTTCTAAAGCTTCCTCTCCACGCGCGGAAAGCAAGGCCCACAAAGCGGCCCCAAGAGCAGAGGTCTCACCCCACGTTGGGATCATCAACTCCCGGTCCAGGGCATCGGCCATCACCTGAAGCCACAAGGGCGATTTCGTGAACCCTCCGGAAGCGCGGATCTCTCTCAACTCAACGCCGACATCGATGAGCACCTCTTTCAGGCTCCTGAAACGAAATGCAATCCCTTCGAGCAGCGCCCGGGCCAGATGTTTCACGCCGTGGTCCAGCGTCATTCCGAAGAACAGGGCGCGGGCATTCAGGTTATAGTTGGGGCTTCGCTCCCCGGCAAAAAGAGGCAGGCAGATCACGCCCCCGGCCCCCGCTCTTGCTGTTTCTGCCAGCGCGATGACGTCGTCGAAGGTCAGACTCTGCCCTGGTGAAAGCTCTGAAAGAGCCTGGTTCAAGCAGTCCCTCAGCCAGGACAAGGCGACGCCCCCGTTGTTGATGGCTCCCCCCACCAGCCAGTGGCCTTGATCCACAGCGTAACACCAGCTGCGGCCCTTTTCGTCGAGTATCGGATGCGGGGAGATGACCCGGAACGCACCGCTCGTGCCCACCATGCAGGTCGCCTGCCAGGCGTGAACGGCGCCGGCCCCCAGATTGGAATTGGCCGCGTCGGAAGAGCCCACCACCACCGGGACATCTTCCTGAATGCCTATGACATCGGCGAATTCAGGGTTCAATCCCCTGTGCACCGTGAACGGCGAGCATGGCGTCGAAAGCTGCTCCTCCCGGATTCCCGCCAGTTCCAGACACAGCGGATTCCACCCAAGAGTACGCGTGTGAAGGAACGCGGACCCGGCTGCAAGGCAGTAGTCCGCCAGATACTCGCCGGTGAGCCTGGCAAGAACGTATTCCTTCGCAGAGACATACCGCCAAGCTCTTTCGAAAACGTCCCTCCGCTTGTCCCTGAGCCACATGACTTTGTACAACGGGTACATCCCATGCACAGGGCAGCCCGTTTCTTGATACAGCTGGCGCGCCAGCGGCAGCCCTCTCAAGGCTTTGGTTTGCTCAACCGCCCTTCCGTCGGCCCAGGTGATCACCCCGGTCAAGGGATCGCCATGGGCATCCAAGGCCATGACACTGTGAAGGGCGCCGCCCACACTTAAACCGGCACAGGCTTCAGGTCGAACCCCGGATGCAGTCACCGCGCCTCTTGCCGAAACAATTGTCGCTTTCAAGAGTTCTTTTGGATCCTGTTCCTGCCATCGGTTTTGGGCCTGGAGGCCGGAATACTCGGCAGAGCTGAAACCGAGCACCCTGGCCTCCTCATCGACCACAATGCTTTTACAGCTGCCCGTGCCCAGGTCTATTCCTATGAACCAATCCTTCTGCGTAATCATCGTAAAGCCTTCTCGCGGTTTTGCTTTGAAGCAGAAAGTCTTCGGACAGGAACGATTTCGTCATTCGGTTTTCTCCAGGCGATAGAGGATTTCGCCTGCGTGATCCACAAGGAGAATTCCTTCCTCTTCCCTGTCCATGTAATCCGATAGTCGAATTCCGGATGGATCCATATATCCTAAGTTGATGCGTTCGCAGGTTTCTCGCGGAATCGAGGTGGCCAGAACAACGTTGACATGAGGCTTTTCAACGCCCTTCTCATAAATCCCTGTTCCTCGAACATGGGTCGAATGGGCCAGCACCCCTCTCGGGATATTTCTAAACCGGTCCATCTGGGCCAGGAAATAATCCCGGATGTGGTATCCGATTCTCTCGATGTCCTTGCCCCAGGTTCGCGAGATTTCTCGGATGTGCGGTCCATAGATGATGAGGGTCCCTTGGTCAGCCACCACCTGTTCCAATTTGTACATGACTTTTCCGGCGGTCCAAATCTCATCATAGATGGCAGGGGCTCTGCCGAGCACGATTCTGAAAGGCTTCTGCTTAGTCTTCACGTGAACCTGTGAGGACAGGTCCGCAGCTTTGGACCAGGCTTCCCGCACGTCCCCCACGTAAAGCCCGCACAGATTCGCGTTCTGATTGACCACCATGGCCAGACAATGAACGGGTACGGGCACCTTCTCCATGGCCATGTCGATCGCCCGGCGTACAGGAGTGTCTTTGATGCCAATGATATTCTTGCAGGTGATGACCGCGCCCAGCCAGTGAAAGAAATGCAGGAAATCTCCTCCTGAGATGCCGGGGAAAAGGTACTTGGCGCCGCCTGAATACCCCACCACCTCATGAGGAAAAACCGGTCCAAGGATCAGAACCAGATCATAATCAAAGATCCTTTTATTGATGACAATGGGCACCTTCTCCTTCAGGCGGCCCCCAGAGAGGTCTTCAACTTCTTCTTGGGTGAAGGTTCCGATTCGAGCGAAGCTTTCTTGCCGGCTCCAGTCGTGGTTGAAAAACTCTGTTCCTCTGAGCATTTTCCGGCCGCTGTCTATTCCGTAAAGTTTCAGGATATCTTTCCGGGCAAGGGGGGTGTGGGTTCCCAGAGCCACCATAAAGTCAAGTTTGGCGGCTCGATCACCGATGACGTCAACAACGGAACGAATCATCATGGGCAGGGGACATGTTCTCGTAGCATCCGGCGTCAGGACGAGCACCCTCTTTTGGTCAAAGAGGTTGCAAGGTGTTCCTTGATCGAGGAGTCTTCTCACGTCCTCCTCAAGCAGTAAGCGATCGGGGCTACCGATTCCTTTGATCATCGGAGGGACTCTGCCTCTTGAAAAAGCTTATTCGCCTCCCCTCGCCTTTGTCAAGGTAGTCTCTACGGCGCAAGAAGAACTTGATCGCCAAAGCGCTCAGCAAGCGATTTGGAGAGTGCCTCTACGGCCTCTTGATCGGGCAGCTCTACCAGGAGTTCGCCTTTTTCACCGACCACCAGCTTGCCGTGTACTTCGACCACCGGCGCGATCTCTGAAGGTTCGACCGTCCACCACCCTCGGGTGCGCATCAGGAGCTCCTTCCCCTTGAGGTTTCTCGGGGTCACAAGGTCGATGCGTCGAAACCAGGCTTCCCAACCGATTTGTGCAGGGGCCTTGAGCACCGGAGCGACCGGGTCATGATAAATGCGGCACCGGCCGAACAGACGCAGCTGGATCACGGGAAAACCTCCCTCAGGAGCTTCACCACTCTCTCGCTCCGGGGCAGGATCTCGGCGGGCACATCGATCCCCTCCCGGGTCATGATTTTTCCAAGGCAATGCACATAGAGCGCCCCTGCCTCCTCTTCGCTCAATTCCACACCGCCTCTCGCACTCCGAGCCCACGATGCCTCGAAAGCGGCCAAGGCCCTCTCCCGCCACCGCCTCATCCTGGGATCAAAAGGAGAAAAGCCCAGAGTGTTGATGAACTCCTTCTGTGCCTTTTCCATGGCCGCGAACACCCGTCGCATGGCCCGTACCGAAGGGTCTCTGCCCCACTCGTCTCCCTGGGTTGCTGCAGTTTCTTTTGGACTTCTCATCATCGATGTCCCAGACTCCTTACCCTGGGCTTCCCCCTCCCCTTTGTCCCCTCCCGCCAAGGGAGAAGACAACAGGTTATCTCACCACCTCGATCTTTGCGCCCCTGCGCAGCTCCTCCGCATCCATCGAAAAAAGGGCGTCCAGAAGAGCGATCTGGTAGGATCCGGGGGCCTTGGCGTGAAGCGCGGCCTTCTCGCCTGCCAGTCCGAAATAGGCAAGGGCCGTCGTTGTTGCTTCAACAGGATCCGGGTCCACGGCCAGAAACGCGCCGATCATTACCGTGGCCGTGCATCCTGTCCCGGTCACCATGCCCATCATTTCATGCCCGTTGTGCACTTTGCAAATTCTCTTTCCATCCGTGATCAAGTCCACTTTGCCGGTGATGGCGAGGGTTGTCTTCA
The DNA here is from genome assembly GCA_964580575.1 of uncultured Desulfobacteraceae bacterium. Taxonomy (GTDB): domain Bacteria; phylum Desulfobacterota; class DSM-4660; order Desulfatiglandales; family HGW-15; genus CAVPDE01. The sequence goes on along the minus strand of CAZOLJ010000011.1, from coordinate 65,753 downwards.
ATTCCTTGGCCAAAGCAATGGCTGCACCCTCCGCTTCTTCGACAGAATGGAGGGAGTCCACCCCCTTGGTTCGCACTTTTTTTTTCGCAAGGGAGAGAACCTCGGAAGCGTTTCCTCTCACCACCTGGATGGAAAGTTCGCGGGTCAAGCGCTCGGCCGATTCTGTTCGCAACCGGGTGGCGCCCGAACCCACTGGATCAAGGACAATGGGCACTTTCAGGGCATTGGCCTTCTTCCCGCCACGAAGCATGGCTTCGACCCACTGCGGGGTCAGGGTGCCGATGTTGAGGACCAGAGCCCCGGCAAGGGAGACCATCTCTTCCACTTCTTCCGCCGCATGGGCCATGACCGGGGAGGCCCCGCACGCAAGAAGGGCGTTTGCCGTGCAGTTCATGACCACGTAGTTGGTGATGTTGTGGATCAGAGGCCTCTTTTCCCGGACTTTCTTGAGATTGTCCGCTGCTTTTCGCGACAAATGTTGATCAAACATCCCCTGTTCTCCTCCACTTTTTCTTAATTTTCTCAGCGCGCTCTGCGCCCTCTGCGGTGAAGACACGCTTTACCTGAAATGATCCCAGCCTTTTGCGGAGAGCGTCTGTTCAGAGCCGTCGGCAAGCAAAACGCGAAGGCCTTCCTCCGGCGCCCTCACTTGCCCCACTTCCGTCACAGGACCCTCGTAGGTCACGGCAATGACAGAGCGAACGCGCTCCACATCCTTTGGCCGGCACGTGATGATGAGCTGGTAGTCGTCGCTGTCGCGAAGGAAAATCTCATGGGGCGCCCGCTTTAGAATGTTTGCGGCCTCCCGGAGCTCCTCGCTGACCGGGAACTTTTCCTGAACCAAAAGGGCTCCCACCTTGCTCTCCTCGCAAAGATGACCCAGGTCTCCCAGAAACCCGTCGCTCGTATCGATCATTGCCGTCGCACATCTCGTGAGCGCCACCGCTCTTCCTTCCCGGGCGCGGTGAGAAGGGTTGTTGTAGGCTCTCACCAGCGGATGGTCCTCTGAGGCCAAAGACTGAAGCAGCAGCTGAAGTCCTGCAGCCGAGTGCCCCGGATAACCGGTCACAAGGATCACATCCCCCGGCGTTGCGCCCGAGCGGCGCACCGCCCTTCCCTCTTCCACTTCCCCGATGAGGGTGATGTCGATGAAGATCCCGTCCCCGCACTTGGTCAGGTTCCCGCCGATGATTGAGGCGCCGAAGGGATTGAGTTCAAAGAGAAACCCGCGGTACAGGTTTTCGATATCTTTGACGAGGGTCTCGTTTTTCAGACCCAGGGAAATGAGGGCATACAGCGGATGCCCGCCCATGGCCCCGATGTCGCTGATGTTGAGCATCATGCAACGGCGCCCGAGGTTCGTGGCCGAAATGTGGCGGGACAGAAAGTGGCGGCCTTCGACCACGCAGTCACAGGTCACCAGGACCTCATAGCCGGACCTGGCTTTGAACGATGCCGTGTCGTCCCCTATGCCAAGAGACACCCCGGGAGACTGAACCCCTTCTCTTTTCAAGAGCTCATCGATCCGTGCGATCAATCCGAACTCGCCTATGTCCTTCAATGTCTCAGCCATCATCTTATGCTTCTTTCCAGCGCTTCTCGAAGCGCCTTGGTCGCTCCTTCAGGATCGATCTGACAGCACACTGCGGAGATCACGGCAATGCCGTAGGCCCCTGTCTTCATGACCTCGCCAATGTTCTCGGCCGTAATGCCGCCGATGGCAAGAATGGGTAAAGGGATCGTCTCTACCACCTGCTTCAGCACCGCAGGACCGCTCACGGGCCCTGCGTCCTCTTTAGACCCGGTCACATACACAGGGCCGAAACCGATGTAGTCCGCACCGTCGGCCAGACAAATGCGAGCCTCTTCGAGCGTTGCGGCCGATCCCCCGATGAGTTTGTCCTTTCCAAGCAGGCTTCGTGCAAGAGGAATCGGGAAATCGCTCTGCCCCAGATGAACGCCATCCGCGCCGGATGCCATGGCCACATCGATTCGGTCATTCACGATAAGAGGCACGCCCGCTTGCCTGCACACGGCAGCCATGCGCTCGGCCACCTCGATCATGCGGCGGGTGGACCCGCTTTTTTCCCTGAGCTGAATCGTGTCCGCCCCTCCCGCAATGCCTAGCCGGGCCAGGTCCTCGTGGGAGAACCGGGATTGGAGCACCATGTCCGTGAGAAGGTGCAGTCTTCCGATTTTCTTCATGATGACACCCCACACGCTCTGGCCTTTGGAGGATCGGCCAAAGAGATCAGAACCGCCGAGAAAAGATAAAAACCTCCCAGGACCAGAAACACCGACCCAAAGCGGCCCCCTGAGACGTCCAGGATGTAGCCGCTCAGCCACGGTCCCAACACGCCCGCGACAAAGCCATAGGCGGTGAAAACAAGGCCAAAGATCGTTCCGAAATGACCCATCCCGAAGCAGTCTGCCACCAGAGGGGCGGAAACCGCAAAAAGGGTGCCGAAGGCAAAGCCTACGACAGCGGCAAGGACCGCCCACGAAAAAAGGCCGTCCACATGCGCCAGAAGCCAGTACGCACAGGCGGCACAGAGAAAAGACGTCCCCATCATCCGTCTGCGGCCGATGACATCCGAGAAATACCCGCTCACCAGGCGGCTCACGCCGTTGGTGAGATTGAAGGCCATGAGAAGGACCACGGCATCGCCCAGCTCCAGCCCCTTGGACAGGCCGTAAGACGTCGAAAGGGTCACCATGGCGATCCCTCCTGCTCCGGCCATGGCCCACGTCCCCCAGATCAGCCAGAAGGTTCTTGTCCGAAGGCTTTGGGCGGCGGTGAGGGAGTGCTGCGACGCAAGGGCTTGCCTGAGCGCAGAGCCTTTCACGAATTCCTTTGATTCAGGAAGCCGGACATAGGACGACGCCGCGAGCCCCACCCCCAAAGCCAAAAGACCGAGCAGCAGCGTCATGCTCCGGTAGGACATGGAACCGAGCAGCCGGGTGAAAACGGGAGACATGATCGCCGCGGAAAGCCCAAAGGCGAGGTTGACCCATCCGGACACCAGGCCTCTTCTTGACGGATACCATCGCTGCACCACCGTCAGGGCGGGAATGTAGATGAACGAAGAAGAGGTTCCCATGAGGAACGCCCAGAGATAGACCCACGCGATGCTCTCCGCGTATCCCACCAGGATCGTGCTCCCACCGCACAGCAAGGCGCCCAGGGCCGTGAGCCTTGAAGGGCCTATCTTTTCCTGCCAGCGGCCGGTGATGAACATGAAGACGCCCACAGCCGCAAGAACAAAGAACAGCGTCCGCCCTGTGGCGGCGCGGCTGACCCCGAACATTTGCTGCCAGTGCGGACCCATCACCCCCGGGAAACTGAAAATGAACGCTCCGGGCCAGAAGATCGCGATGCAACTGGCGAGAACAGCGGTTTTCCCCCTACGCCGATCGCTCATCGCAGCTCCTGTTCGTCCAGGTTTAGATTCTGGGAGTTCGATTGCGGCCAAAGGCCTGCATTCGGGAATTCAAAAATCGAACATTTCGGGAGACAGGCTTCCCTCAGCGATTTTCGTCACCGGGCCTGTCATCTGGATGGAAAACCCCTCGGAAATGCGGATGTCGAGATCACCTCCCGGCATGCAGACCGTGATCTGACCCCCGCAAAGTCCGAGCCGATACGCCACAGCCGCCGCGGCGCTGCTGCTACTTCCTGAGGCAAGGGTATACCCCGCTCCGCGTTCCCAGATCTCAATCTGAATATGAGAACGATCGAGCACTTCCATGAACTGGACATTCGTCCGGTTGGGAAATCTGGAATCTTTCTCGATGAACGGTCCCAATCGCTTGGCTTCTTCTTCGGAGACCTCTGTTCTCAGCACGACACAGTGAGGGTTGCCAACAGTGGCCGCACAAAACCGCAGCTCTTCCCCCTCCACGGTCATGGTTTCGTTGAGCACTTCCCGGGGTTCTCCCTTCACAGGGATCCGTGTGCTGTCGAAACTGACCTGTCCCATCTGCACCGTGACGGTGCGACCTCCATCCTTCACAACGGATTCCACTCTTCCGCCAGGGGTCATGACCGTGAAGGCTTTTTCTCGGACAAGCCCTTGATCCCAGAGGTAACGGGAAAAAATGCGAAGCCCGTTTCCGCTTTTCTCCGCCTCACTGCCGTCAGGGTTGAAAATGCGAAGCCCGAAGTCGCCCTCTTGGCTCTTCAGCGGACCCAGGAGAATACCGTCCGAACCGACGCCAAAATTGCGGTGGCAAATGCGCTGAATTCGAACGGCGTCCAGCTCCCCCATAAGATCCGAGGGGTTAAGCACAAGGTAATCGTTTCCCAGAGCGTGATATTTGCAAAAACGCGTCACCATAGGAGGATCTTACAGTGTGAACTCCACAAAAGGCTTGCCCTTCATTCCGTCGATTTTCGGTTCATTCTCGTTCCATTCATAAATCCGGCATTCATCCGACATGGCCGACGGGAGCGTGCAGCCGATGAAAGGCATGACCGGGTCTCCGGCATAGGAACTGTAGCTCAGCATGAGAGCTTCTTTCTTTGGAAAAGCTTTCAATTCATAGAACTGGGTCAGAAAGATGGAGCACTCCCCCTGGAAAAAATCTCTGACGCTTCGATAGGAGATGAGTTTTTCTCTGAAAAGATGGAGTGCGGTTTCGGCATCGGCAGCCTCCACGATCAGGGCGAATTCTCCATGCCGCCTGTCCATCTCCTGTCTCTGCTCCTGGTTGGTGGTGTGAAGGAAATTCCCTATGTAGATCATCCTCTGTCCTTTCTCATTCAGGATGTTCTTGCTCCATAGATCGCACGACCGGATGTTCTCATTCGATCTTTTTCCAGAGATTGATAAAGTTGCTTCTTTCAAAACCAAGGGTCTTAAAGAAGGAGAGAATGTCGGTCGCATCCCACCGCACGGAAGTGAAAATCTCCGTGACCCCCTTGTCTTTGTAGACTTTCAATATTTCCTCAGCGAGTTTTTTCCCGATGCCCTGCCCCATCCACTTGGGGTTCACCCCGAACCTGGCGATCCACGCGCACCGGTCTGCCCCGAAAGTGCCGTACGTGATGTAGCTGATCATGAACCCCACCACCTTGCCTTTGATCTCGGCGACGTAACTAGCATCCTCTCTCCGCTTGAGTTCTTCGGGCACGATCTGTTTGAAGTCTAACCGGGTCGGCCGTTTATCAATGGCCGCATCGATCTTGCCTACGGCCTCGGCATCCGCTGTTTTCATTCGCCTGATTAAGATCTTCTCTCCAACCACCGCACACCCCTTTCTTTCAGGAATCAGTCCATTCCGACAATTTTGACGTGATGGCCGACCCAGTCACGCGGAAGGTAAATCCTTCCGCTGTTTCCGCTCAGGCTGACTTTTTTTCAAGCATCTCTCCGCCAAAGGCCTCGAATTTCACCTTCTCCCTGACCGTTTCCAGAAGAGTCCGTTCGCCCTTTGTCGTGTTTCCGGTTCTGTCCACCGAGCGCATCCCCCTTTTTCATGGTGGAAGCCGCTTCGCTCATTCCCTGCACGGCTTCATGCTACGGGTGAGGCCTCCCGAGTTCCCCCAAGAGTGGCCGCGATCTACATAACCGATATCCTCTGAAGACGCAAGGAGAAAGTGCATTTTGCCGTCGGGAGATCGGCGGCTCTGCTAAATATTCCGCAAGGAAAACGATGCGGGACCGGTCGCCCTCCGACATGATTTTTCTTGAAATGCGACGGGAAATGTGTGAGGTATTCACCACAGCGCCTCATCGCTGTCCTGAAAGAAATCTAATATGTTCTTCACCGTCAGCCTTTACATTGCTCTGGTCATTTTTGTCTTTGGCCTGGTGTTGAAGGTGTCCTCCTGGTTTCGGTTCACGCTTGATCCACAAGACGAGGCGTCCAAGGCCGGCACACGGGTATCAGCCGTCTTGAAAGGGATCTTCCTGACCCTGTTCAGCGGGAAGATCTTGAGAGTCGTCAAGGCCTTCTTTTGCGACATCCTTCTCCAGTCAAGGATTCTCCGGGAGAGTTTGCTTCGCTGGGTGATGCACCTGTGTCTCTTCTGGGGGTTCCTCCTGCTTCTCCTCATGCATGCTCTGGAAAAAACCATTTCCTACCCGCTGTTCAGAGACTACTCCGCCACCCTCAACCCTTTTCTGTTCTTAAGGAATCTCTTCGGCCTCATGGTGATGATAGGAGTCGGGATTTCAATCTACCGGCGCTTTTTTCTCAAAATGCCTCTTTTCACGAATCGGATGGATCGGTATGCCCTCGTGATCCTTGCCGTGGTGATGCTCTCCGGCTTCCTTCTTGAAGGAAGCAAAATCGGCTCTTACGCGGCTTACCAATCAATGGTCGAGGAGTACGCGGTCACGGCAAGCAAGGAAGAACTCAAGGCTCTGGAAAGCTACTGGGTCGAAGAATTCGGCACTGTCTCCTCTGCGGTGAAAGGTCCTTTTGAAAAGGAAATCCTGGCGCAAGGAAAAGAAGTCCATGAAGTGTCCTGCGTCAGCTGCCATTCCAAACCCCAGTGGGCCTTCATCAGCTACCCTGTGGCCACGGTCACGAGGCCTATGGGGGGCTTTTTGGACAGGGCGGGAATTCCTGTCATCCTGTGGTATGTTCATTTTCTGGCCTGCTTTGTCGGGCTGGCCTATTTGCCCTTCAGCAGGATGTTTCATCTCATCGCGAGCCCTTTGAGCCTTCTTACCAATGCGGTCATGGATGCGAAGGAATCCGACCCGGCCAATCTCATGACCAAGCAACTCATCGAGCTGGATGCATGCACTCATTGCGGGACCTGTACCAGCCGGTGCGCCGTCAGAATCTGGGAGGACGAAATCCTGAACACGAAGATCCTGCCCTCTGAAAAACTGGCTCCTCTCATGGCCTTTGCCCAAGGGAAAAACCTGGACGAAGAAAAGATCCGGAGCCTGCAGGAAGGTCTTTATCTTTGCAGCAACTGCTATCGTTGCACTGGCGTCTGTCCTGTGGGAATCAATCTTCAGGAGTTGTGGTTCAAGGCAAGAGAGGCTGTGCTCGGCAGGGGGATCCCAGAGGTGCTCCTCCTCTCCCCGCTTTCTTTCTATCGTGCGTTGAGGCGCGAGGAGCTGGCGCCGGAAGCGTATGAAAAGCCGCTCTCGTCCATACGCAACGCGCTGGAGGAGGTTTGCAACAGGGTCGACCTTCAGGACAGCGTGTTGGACATCCAAAAAGCCGACCTGGGATTCAGGAAGGACCTCGGGCTCTCCGACTGGGGCGAGAGTTATTCCTTCTGCTTCACCTGCACGACCTGCTCGGTCGCATGCCCTGTGGTCCAGCGCTACCCGAACCCGCCTGAAGCCTTGGGGCTCACTCCGCACCAGATCATCCATGCGGCCATCACGGGTTTCAGCGATCCCATTTTCAAATCCAACATGCTTTGGTCCTGTTTGGGCTGTTATCAGTGCCAGGAGGCATGCCCCCAGGGAGTGCGCGTCACCGATGTCCTCTATAAAATCAAGAACATGGCCATGGAGCGCCTGAAGAACAAAAAGCCGGCGGATCAACCTTCATGAAATTCGCATTGCAGCGCTGTTGCGCCACATCCATTTATCTCAGGCAGTACGAATCGTCCACAGACGCCGTGCTCAACGCGCTCGGTGTGGAGTTGGTCGACATCAAGCAATTCAGCTGTTGCGGATATCCCCTCAAGAACTTCCGCTACCGCGCCTATCTCCTCTCTTCTGCACACAACCTGGCCTTGGCGGAAAAAGAACACCTGAACCTCATGACCCTGTGCAACTGCTGTTACGGCAGTCTCAAGCATGCCAACCAGGTCTTAAAGGACCATGTCTCCGAAAGGGAGGACATCAATGCCTCTCTCCACAAAGAAGGCCTCCAATACACCGGCGAAGTCGCGGTCCGGCACGTTCTGGACATTCTCCATGCGGAGATCGGAATCGAAGGCCTCCAGAAAAAAATCAAGAAGAGGCTTGACGGCCTCCCCATCGCCACCCACTACGGATGTCATCTGCTTCGGCCCAAAGAGGTCGCGCAGTTTGATCAACCCGCCGATCCCTCCAAATTTGACGACCTCGTTCAAGTGACCGGTGCAAAAAGCATTTCCTGGGCGAAAAAGCTCGAATGTTGCGGGGCCCCGCTCTGGGGCATCCATGACGAGCTGTCCCTTGATCTTACGGAGAGTAAGCTTTCGGATGCGAAACGAGCCGGAGCAGCCTTCCTCTGCGTGGCATGCCCTTTTTGCCAGATCCAATTTGACAGGGTTCAGAGAATTCTTCACTCCCGCAGAGGCACCGATCACGCCCTCCCGTCCCTCCTCTATACCCAGCTGATGGGGCTTGCTTTGGGAATCGATGCAAAGACGCTGGGGATCGAAAAGAATGAAATCGATTCAACGGGAATCCTGAAATACTTTTCCTAGCGCCCCTCCTCCCACCTCTTCTCTCATCCGCTCCGCAGAGGCGTTCTCAGAGCCTTCGTTCCCACGGTCAAGGGTGCGGGGAAGCGAGCTTCGTGCTGAGAACTCGGGCGCCCCGCGCCAGTTCTGTGAAAACCACAGTGCCAAGAGGTTCTACGATGTCCCGAACCGTCCTGAAACACTGGGGGTCTCCAATCAGCCAAATGGCCGTCGGTTTCGTCGAGCCTCTCAGGCTCTCCAAAAACCCGACTCCTTGCGCGAGGATTTCCCGGTCCATGTAAAGATGAAGATAGAGCGCATCGACCTGGGGGTCTGCGAGGATCGCCTTGATGGCAACCTCAAAAGCCTTTTGCCCCACTCGTTCAATGGCAGGCCACAAATCTACAGGATTCTGAGGATTCATCCAAGGTGGAAAAACCTTCTTCAAGGTTCGGATGGTTTCCGGAGAAAGGGGTGCCAGGGTCATGCCCAGGCCGGCAAAATGGTCGGCTGCCACAATCCCGGAAGCCCCGCTAAACGTGACGATCCCTATTCGCGTTCCTCGTTCTCTTCCCTGCCAGAGGCTCAGGCCCCGAGCCATGTCCACCATCTCAAAAAAATCCGTGGCCCTGTGGATCCTCACCTGCCGGAGGAATCCTTCTGTGAGCCGGCCGTCTCCTGCAAGGCTGCCCGTGTGGCTTCGCGCCGCTTGCGCTCCCTCATCGCTGATTCCCCCTTTCAGGAGCACAACGGGCTTTCTTAAAGCGGACATGGCGTTGCGAAAGCGGGAAACATCGATGATGGATTCCAGGTACATGGCGATGACTTCTGTCTCAGGATCTTCCGCAAAATACTCGAGGAGATCGCTTTCATTGACATCGCACCGGTTTCCAATGGAACAGGCTTTGCTAAGCCCGAAAAACCCTTCTTTCAAAACTTGGACCAGAAACCCTGCAGAGAGCATCCCGCTCTGAACAATGAGAGAGACATTGCCTGGTTTGAGATGGCCGCGCCAGATATCCGGCCTCATAAAAGAAGCGACCAGGCCGCTCGATCCGTTGACAACACCCATGCAGTTCGGGCCCCAGACGCGCATCCCGTATTTCTCGGCCACCCGAAGGCAGGCCTCTTGAAGGGCAAGGCCCTGGGGACCGGTTTCAGCGAAGCCGGCGCTCTGAATCATGATCCGCGAGATCCCCTTCTTTCCGCACGCTTCCATGGCCTCAGGGACCGCGGCCGCAGGGATGAAAAGGACGGCGAGATCCACGTCTTCAGGCAGATCGTCGACGCTCTTGAACGCGGGGAGACCGCAGACCTCTGAGGCTCCTGGGTTGACCGGATACAAGCCCGCAGGGATCTTCTCCTTCAGGTTGCTGACAAGGGCGTAGCCCCCTTTTCGCGGGTCTGCGGAGGCGCCGATGACGGCTATGCTTTTGGGGTTCAAAAATCGATCCATGGCTCTCCTTTTTCACAGTGATCCGTGGAGGTTGTCCGGGCACAGGCGAAGAAATAACAGAAACGCCTTGAGATTTCAACACACCTGTACTATCCTCCCCGTTCAAGGAGACGCCTGAGCAATCCCCCATGACCAAGAAGCTTTCCTCAAAAAGAACTCTTAAAGGAGCTAAGGGCCGACCCTCCTTGAAGGAGAGCGAGAAACGCCTCAGCCGGATCCTGCAGGGGCTTTCCATCGCCGCCTTTGTCATTGACGAGAATCACGTCATCACCCACTGCAACAAGGCCTTCGAAAACCTGACCGGCTTTTCTGCGAAAGAGCTGGTCGGAACAAAGAACCAGTGGAAGACCTTTTATCCCAGCCAAAGACCCATCCTTGCGGATTTCATTGTTGACGGAGCTTCTGAAGAGAAGATTGCCGCCTACTATGCCGGCAAGTACAGAAAATCTTCACTCATCGGGGGAGCCTACGAAGCCGAAGATTTCTTTCCCAAGCTCAAGAATGGAGGCAAATGGCTCTTTTTTACAGCCGCCCCATTGATTGACGACAAGGATGCCATCGTGGGCGCCATCGAAACCCTCCAGGACATCAGCGACAGGAAAAAAGCCGAAGAGGCTCTGCGGGTATCGGAAAGACGGCAAAGGGCCCTTCTCGATTTTGAACCCTATCCGATCTTTGTTTTAAGTCTTGATGGTCGAGTGTCCTACCTGAATCCGGCCTTCACGGAGACCTTCGGCTGGACACAACTTGAGCTCGAAGGAAAGAGGATTCCCTTTATCCCACCAGGCTTTGAGCAGGAAACACGAGAGATAACCAAGAGGCTTTATGCTGAAAGGGTCATCCGTCATTTTGAAACCCGGCGTCTCACCGAGGACGGCCGGATCCTCGACGTAGTCATCCGGGCCGCCGTGTTTTTCGAATCCAAGGAGGAGCCTGCAGGCATCATCGTGATCCTCAGGGACGTGACCCAGGAAAAGAGGATTGCCCGAAACAATGAGGCCATGCTCCGGATCAGCATGGCCCTGCCCGAGCATCCGGACCTGGGAGACCTTCTCTATTACGTGAACAGCGAGGTCAAAGCCCTTCTGGGAACCGAAGGCGCCATGGCCGTGCTCCACGATGAAATCAAAGGGGATCTATTTGTTCTGGGTGCTGCCTATGACGACCGCGACGCCCAAAAAAGGATCGAAGAGATCCGCTTTTCTATAGATCAACTGATCGCCGGCCGCGTGATCATGACCGGGGAACCCATTATCGTTTCAGATACTTCTGCGGACCGCGAGCTTCACGAGGAGAGAGACAAACGCCTAGGCTACAGGACCCGGACCCTGGCCGAGGTGCCCCTGAAGAGCAGCGACCGGATTATCGGCGCTCTCTGCGCCATTAACAAGAAGGTGGGATCCTTCGAAGAGACGGACCTAGAACTGCTCAACATGGTGGCGGGGACCGTGGCTCTGTCCATTGAAAACGCGCGGTTCGCTGAAGACCTCAAGAAGGCCCTCCGCAACAAGGAGGCTCTTCTCAGGATCAGCCTGGCCCTCCCTCGACACCCTGCGCTCGAAGACCTCATCGACTATGTGAACGATGAAGTGAAACGACTCGTCGATGCAGAGGGTTCCGTGGTTCTGCTTCTGGATGAAAAAAAACAAGAATTCCTTGTCCTCGGAGCCGCTTATGACACCACGGAGACGGAGAAACGGATCAAGGAGATCCGTTTTCCCCTTGACCAGCTCATTGCCGGCAAGGTCGTCACGACCGGGGAGCCGTTGATTGTCTCCGACACCTCCGTGGATCGCCGCATTCACGAAGAAAGGGACAAGAAGCTGGGATACAAGACCAAGAATCTCGCTCTGGTTCCTCTCAGAACGCGTGAGCGCATCACCGGTGTTCTGTGCGCCATCAACAAGAAGACGGGCGAGTTTGAACCCACCGACCTGGAATCCTTGAACACGATCGCGGGCACGGTGGCCCTCTCAATCGAGAACGCCAGGGTGTCTGAAGAACTCCGAAGGGCCTACCAGGAAGTGACCAGTCTCAACAGGGCCAAGGATAAAGCGATCAACCATCTCTCCCATGAACTCAAGACCCCTGTGGCCATTCTCTCCAGTTCCTTGAACCTGCTCACCAAGAGAATGACCTCCCTTCCGGAGGACACCTGGAAGCCCACCCTGGAAAGGATCAAGCGCAACCTGGAGCGCATCCTGGAAATCCAGTACGAAGTGGACGACATCATGGAGGATAAGCAGCAGAAAACCTATGGTCTCCTCACTCTGCTCCTCGATCAATGCGTGGAAGAACTCTCCAGCGTCGTTGCGGAAGAGACCGGCCAGGAGCCCCTGTTCCAGCGAATCAAAGACCACTTGGACAGGACCTTCGGCCCCAAGGAGGTGAAACCTGAAGTGCTTCATCTGGATCAGGAGGTGCGGGCAAGGCTCGATTTTCTGAAGCCTCTCTTTTCCCATCGCGAAGTGAGTATCCTCACGCACCTCGAAGCCGTTCCCGCTATTCTCGTGCCTCCGGACGTCTTGAACAAAGTCCTTGACGGCCTCATCCGGAACGCCGTTGAGAACACCCCGGAGGAGGGGAAGATTGAGGTGGGCGTCCAGAAAAAAGGACAAGGCGCTCTGCTCATTGTGAGGGATTACGGAGTCGGGATTCCTGAAGAGGCACAGAAGAGAATCTTCGAAGGCTTTTTCACGACAAGGGACACCTTGGCCTACTCTTCCAAAAGGCCTTTTGACTTCAATGCAGGAGGCAAGGGCGCGGACCTGCTCCGGATGAAAATATTCTCTGAACGCTACCACTTTCAGATCCGCATGGCTTCCACCCGATGCAAGCACCTTCCCGAGGAAAGCGACGTGTGCCCCGGTCGGATCAGCCAGTGCCCTATCTGCTCCAAGATCGAAGACTGCCATGAATCCGGCGGCACGATCTTCACCGTCTATTTCCCGTCTGCCGATGGGGCGGCCCCTTAGAACTCAAATCCCTTCTCTTCCGTCAGGATGTGGATGAAGGGAGCCATCACATCTCTTTAATCCGGTTGAGGACAAACTCTTTCAATTCCAGTTCCTCCTGAGCAGGAACCGCAATCGCCTCCATGGGAATCTCGGCCCGCGCGGCGCTCTTGTGGCCGCCTGCAGGACCCCATGGTCCGAAAAGCTTCTGAGCGATTTTTCCTGCGTCCAGGCGGAAACCTGCATGTCTGAAGATGACGATCAGCTTCTGGCCGTAGACTCCGGAAACGATGCACCACGTGGATTCCACCAACTTGAGAAAGAAGTCGGCCAGGATGACCAGAATGTCCGGGTCATTCACTTTGCCCATGTGGATCCACGCCTTGTCCTTGAAGAACACCAGGCTTTCCATAGCCGCTCTAAAGTGGGTCAAGGTTTTCCTGGTCATCTCCGAGGATTCGATCATCTTGACGATGTGGATGTTGGCAAAAGGATAAAGATACCTGAAGGCGTCGATGTCGTTTGGAATAGAGGGACGCACAAAGTTGTCCGTGTCGGTCTTGATCCCGTAAAACAGGGCGGTCGCAAGCCTTGGGGAGGGTTTGATCTTTGCCGCTCTCAAGTATTCGGTCATCATGGTGGCCGTGGCGCCGTAGTCCTCCCGAATGTCCACGAAGGCCGCAGCAGAGCCTGGGGACAGGGGATGGTGGTCGATGATGATGTCAAAACGAAACTTGCTCAAGGCCTCCTGGTGATGGGGCTGGGAATCCACGATGGCCCACTTGCTGATCCGGGCCGGCTTCAGCTTTCGAATGTGCTTCTCCTTGATGTTGAGCAATTTGATCATGGCCAGATTGTCCGCTCTCTTGATCACATTGGTGCGAAAAACCCAGGTCTTTTTCACGCGGCGCCAGAACAGCCTCTGCAGGGCCAGAGCGCTGGACATCGCATCCGGATCGGCATTGATCATAATCCCCACCGTGTCTTCGGGCTCCACCTGCTCGAAAAGTCTCTTGAGCTTTTCGGCGACAGGCGTCGATTTCGGGAAAGGATGCTTCATGAAGAAAGATTATCCGATGCGAGCCGCGATTTCAACGGGAAAGAGGGGTGTGTTGACAGCAGCGCAGGTTTCTTATAGAGTTCTGCAACCTTCTTTTCACTGCACCCACGGACTATGAAGAAATCAATCGCCGCTCCTCTTTGTTCAGGCCTGGTCATCCCGGGTCTGGGCCAGATTCTGAATCAGCAAATCAGCAAAGGGGTCCTCCTGCCGGGTTCGGTCTTCCTTCTCTTTGTGACAGGAGCCGTGAAACTCGCTTTCATCATCAACTCCGCGACCCGGCAGCCTGACCTTGCGGGAAATCCCCAAGGGGCTGCGGTCAGCCAAGGAGATCTGCTGTTTGTGGCAGGGATCGTGGCGGTTTTCGCGATCCTCTGGGTCCATTCCGTGGTGGACGCTTTCCTGGTTGCTCTCCGCTCGGAACGATCGGCCGGGGACAAGGGCCTGTGAAGTCTTATCTCATCGACGAAATCGGCGTGGATCACCTCCAACGAATCCGCGAATTCCTGAACGAGAAAGCGATTTCCTCCGGAATCGACACCCTGTTCTGGGTCAAGGTTTCCAATTCTCTCCTCACTCCCCTCCAGCAGGAGCACCTCCCCTGCCAGCCTCATGTCTTTGCCGTTGAAACCGGGCAGCGATTTCTCAAGGCGGAGCTCTATCTCCGCACTCTCCGCGACATGCGCTGTCCGTGCCAGGGCTACTGCACACCTCATCAAGTGCATTTCGTCATCGAATGGGTCAACGAGATGCTCAAAGAGCTCTCCGTCGCAACGTGAACCTCCTGCATTGACTTGAATCCGCGAATCTGTTAATCAAACATCACTTTTTCGGATGGAGGCTTTGTTGATGGATTACAAGGAAACGCTGAACTTGCCCAAAACTGATTTTCCCATGAAAGCCAATCTGGTCAAGAAAGAACCGGAGATGATCGAACGATGGGAAACGCAGAAACTCTATGACCGGATACGGGAGACGTCCAAAGGCAGGAAAAAATATACCCTTCACGACGGCCCCCCTTATGCCAACGGCCACATTCACATGGGCACGGCCTTCAACAAGATTCTCAAAGACCTGATCGTCAAGTCCAGGCAGATGGCCGGTTTCGATGCACCCTATGTTCCGGGCTGGGATTGTCACGGGCTTCCCATCGAGCACAAGGTAGACACCGAACTGGGATCCAGGAAAACCGGCATGGCTCAGGCGGAGGTGCGGAAGTACTGCCGCAAGTACGCAGAGAAGTGGATCGACATCCAGCGCAGCGAATTCAAGCGGCTCGGAGTTCTCGGGGAATGGAACAATCCCTACCTCACCATGGCTTTTCCCTACGAGGCCACCATTGTGCGGGAGTTCGGAAGGTTCTACCTCAAGGGGAGCGTCATCAAGAGCAAGAAACCCATTTACTGGTGCATCTCCTGCAAAACCGCCCTTGCAGAGGCGGAGGTGGAGTACGAGGCTCACGCCTCCCCTTCCATCTTCGTCAAGTTTCCGATGATCACGGATCTCAGCCCAAGCGTTCCTGCGCTCAAAGGGAAGAACGTGTTCGTCGTGATCTGGACCACCACGCCCTGGACCATCCCGGCCAATCTCGCGATCGCACTCCATCCAGATCTCGACTACGTGGCCGTGGACACTGGCAACGATCAGGTCCTGATTCTCGCCAAAGGGCTGATGGACCTCTGCATGGACACGTTTGGAATTCGAGGTTACCGGGTCATCGCAGAACTGGACCCCCGGCGCATGGAGAACCTGAAGGCCAGGCACCCCCTTTACGAAAGGGAATCCCTGATTGTCCTCGCCCCTTACGTGACCCTGGATGCAGGGACCGGGTGCGTTCACACGGCGCCCGGCCATGGCAGGGAAGACTACGAAACCGGTTTGCACTACCACCTGGACGTCTATTCTCCAGTGGACGACGAAGGCCGTTTCACGAAAGACGTTGCCTTTTTCTCTGGTCTCCAGGTTTTCGAGGCCAATGCCGCCGTGAACAAGAAGCTGAAGGAAGCAGGCGCTCTGCTCAAGGAGCAGAACCTCTCCCACGAATACCCTCACTGCTGGCGGTGCAAGAATCCCGTGATTTTCCGGTCCACCGAGCAGTGGTTCATCTCCATGGACAAGACCGGGCTCCGGAAAGACGCGCTCAAGGCGATCAAGGACGTTTCCTGGATTCCGAATTGGGGACAGGACCGCATTTACGGGCTCATCGAAAACAGGCCGGACTGGTGCATCTCCCGTCAGAGGGCTTGGGGAGTCCCCATCACCCTGTTCAGCTGCATCGAGTGCGGAAAGCCCCTTCTGTCGCAAAAGATCCTGGATCACCTTGTCGGCCTGGTCGAGAAGGCCGGAGCCGACATCTGGTTCATCGAACCGGAGGAAAAACTCCTGCCCGCCGGCACCCGTTGCGGGCAGTGCGGCTCCAATCGCTTCAAAAAGGAGACGGACATCCTGGATGTCTGGTTCGATTCCGGTGTGAGCTACGCTGCGTGCATGGAAGCCAGAGACTATCTGGAAAGCCCTTCCGATCTCTACCTGGAGGGCAGCGACCAGCATCGCGGCTGGTTCCACAGTTCCCTTCTCTGTTCTGTGGGAACGCGGGGCCGGGCGCCCTACCGGAGCGTCCTCACCCACGGTTTTGTGGTGGACGGCACCGGCAAAGCAATGCACAAATCGGCCGGAAACGTGATTGCGCCCGAGGATCTGATCAAGAAGTACGGGGCCGAGATCATCCGGCTCTGGGTGGCGGGCGAGGACTTTCGAGACAACATCCGCCTCTCCGATGAGATCCTCCAGCGGCTGGTGGAGGCTTACCGCCGGATTCGAAACACCTGCCGATTCCTTCTGGGAAATCTCTATGATTTTGATCCATCGAAGGATCGAGTGCCTTACGCCCAGATGGAGGAACTGGATCAGTGGGTTCTCCACCGCCTCCAGGAGCTCAGCGAGCGTGTGCAGAAGGCCTATGACGCTTTCGAGTTTCACCCGGTCTTTCACAACCTCCACAATTTCTGCGTACTCGATCTTTCCGCGTTTTATCTCGACATCCTCAAGGATCGTCTCTACGTGTCGCCGGCTCGATCCGGGGCGAGGCGGTCGGCGCAGAGCGCTTTGCACGAAATCTTGGAGGTCCTGGTGAGGCTCATGGCGCCGGTCCTTTCCTTCACGGCCGATGAAATCTGGCAGGCCATGGGAGGACAAAACCGCAGCGCCAGCATTCACATGGAAACCTTTCTCCCCATAAAGAACGAATACAAGAATGCGGCATTAGCGGAACGGTGGGAGCATATTCTGAAGGTTCGGAAGGAAGTCACCAAGGCCATGGAGATCGAGAGAAAAAACAAAACCATCGGGCACTCTCTCGAAGCTTCCCTTACCCTCGGCTTGCCTGCCGACCTTCTTGCGCACCTGGAGCCTTACCGCGAGGTCTTGCCCTTCCTCTTTATTGTCTCCTCGGTCACGACCCTTCCTTTGGAGCAGGTGACGGCAGGGTACGAAGGAGAAGGGATCAGGGTCAAGGTCGGGATGAGCAAGGATCCGCGGTGCGAGCGCTGCTGGGTGCACGACCCCACGGTCGGCGCGAGTCATGACCAACCCGCGCTGTGCAAGAGATGTCTCGACGCTTTGGCGGAATTGGGGTAACAGTTTAGCTCTTTGAAATGGATGGCTCAGGCCATGGGGGTCCCTCTAAAAACAGAAAACGAAGAGGGCGCGGGAAAGACTCTGCAGATAAGGGGCAGCGAAGGCGGGCGGCGAGCTTTCACCGGCACCTGCCAGCTGGGTATTATGTGGCGAGTTCCCCGGTAGCCCTCCGCCCGCCTCACCCATGGCCTACAGCTTGCCATTGAAGTGTGGCGTCTTCGTTGTTCTGTTTTTAGAGGGACCCCCATGGCCTTTTACTGTGTTTATTTCAAAGAGCTAAACTGTTAGAATTGGAGTCGAGTGTGTTTTTGAAAAGAACGTTTCTTCTGTGGCCGGCTCTTGCGGTCCTGGCTCTCGATCAGACCACGAAATATCTGATTGCGACGCGGTTTCCCTTGTACGAAACCAAGACCCTGGTCAGCGGCTTTTTCAACCTCGTTCACATACGAAACAAGGGTATGGCTTTCGGTATCATGAACCGACCGGGTGCGGATTGGGTGGGCATCCTGCTCCTTGGCGCAACCCTCGGAGCGGTCGCTTTAATGTTGTTCTGGTTTTGCAGACTGAAATCAGAAGAAAGAGCGATCGCGTTCCCTCTCTCCCTGATCCTGGGAGGAGCCACGGGAAACCTGGTTGATCGGATCCGGCTCGGAGAAGTCATTGATTTTCTCGACTTCTACATAGGCCCTCACCACTGGCCCGCCTTCAATGTGGCGGATTCCGCGATTACCGTGGGAACCCTCTGGCTGGCGGGCAGTCTCCTCTTTCATCCTGCTTTTAAGGACAAGAAGGTTTAGACACGATGTTTCCTGATCTGATTTCCATAGGCCCTTTCACCATTCACACCTACGGCTTTTTTGTCGCCCTCGGTTTTGCCGTGGGAATCTGGACTGCGATCAAGTTAGGCAAGCGTCAAGGAGTTCCTTCGCAGCAGGTGATGGACATGGCTTTTGTGATGATCGTCTGGGCCATCATCGGATCACGATTGTTCTATGTGCTCATCAATTTTTCCTACTATAAAACCAACCTTCTGGACATCGTCAAACTGTGGCAAGGGGGCCTTGTCTTTTCAGGCGGACTGGTTGCAACCGCCGCAGCCATGCTCTGGTATCTCAAGCACCACCACCTCTCCTTCTGGTCCATCGGCGACCTCTGGGCACCCTCGCTGGCTCTTGGCCAGGCCATCGGCCGCATCGGGTGCCACATGGCCGGCTGCTGCTACGGTCAGCCCACGGGCACGTCCTGGGGCGTGGTGTTTACCCATCCGAAATCCCTTGCGCCTCTTTACATCCCTCTCTATCCGACCCAGATCTTTGAAGCCTTCGGCGGGCTTGCGATCTTTCTGGTCCTGCTCTTTCTTCACGGAAAGCGCAAGTTCGAGGGACAGGTCTTCCTTTGGTATTTGATTCTGCACAGCACGGCTCGCCTCCTCGCAGAGAGGTTCAGGGGGGACGAGAGAGGATTTGTTCCAGGAACCGATATGAGCGCGACCCAGCTCGTAGCCACGTTGCTTCTCATAGGGTCCGTGACAGCGCTTCTGGTCTTGCGGTCACGGTGGGAGCGCAAACACAAAAAGAAAGAGGGTGGAGCGGCAGCGTAACCCAGAGGCCGGGAAAGCGGCTTCTCGAGAAAACCATGGCTCAGGGCAAAGCGGCGAGCGAAGGAAAAATTCAACTCCTTCCGGCTCACCGATTCGAGCTCTTTGCCAACAAAGGGAGGTTTGATTCATGGCAGTAAGAGACAAAAGCGTCAGAGAGGCTCAAATCGCGTCTTACAAGGATGCCGTTGCCAAGCGGTACGTCTTCCTGAAGGGGAAAGGGAGCGAGCCTTCGGTCATTGAAAAGGATCCTATTCTTCGCCATATCAAGGCGGAACTCAGCCGGCGGGAAAAAAGGCTGGTGGCAGCCACCCCAAAAGAAAAAGTGAAAAAGCCGGTGCCTGCGGCAGAACCGCCCAAGGAAGAGCAAAAACCCAAAGAAAAACCTAAGAAGAAAGAGAAGGTGAAAAAGGAAAAGGCTCCTGCCGCAACCGAGTAGAAGTGACTTCTTGTTTTTTCGGCCTGGGCACGGTGCAGGCACAAAGGGACAGAGGGGTAAAGGCACAAAGCTGAAAAACGATTATATCCCTTTGTGCCTGTGTGCCCTTGCATCTCTGTGCCTGTGTCATTGGAAGAGAATCCGACTCAGGGCGATGATTTTTTCCAATCTGCCAATCAAACAGGAAAGGATCGCTGGATTATGCTCAAAGAAGGAACTCGTATCAGAATGACCAAAGGGTATCGCGGTGCTGAGGGCACGATTGTGTTGAAGACGGATTCGAAACTCGGACTCTACGTCATTGCCCTTGACAGCGGGCTGAGGATCGTAGCCGGACCGACCGCCTTTGATCTTTTGACTGCCGAAGAATGAATATTACTTGTATACAACGAGTTACCAACTGCCCAGAAAGCTCCGCAAGACCGTATCCTGCACGATTGACCTCGTCCGAGACCTGTGCAGAAGAATGGGCAAAAATGGATTCTTTTTATCTTCCCCACAAAAAACTTGACAAATGTTAATAAAATCTGTAGCTTATATCCATTATAATTTATCGGGTGACAAGCCATGATCGACAAAGTGAAAACAAAAGGCAAGGCCATCGCGTCGGTTTTCATGATTTTGAGCCTGATTCTCATTGCAATTCCAACAGATCTCACAGCACAACCCTCGACTCACAAGGTTCAGAGGGGCGACACGCTCTGGTCAATTTGTGAAAAATATTACGGCGACTCTACTCTTTGGCCAAAATTGTGGGAAATGAATCCTTTTGTGACCAATCCACATCTGCTGGAACCTGGAGATGTGATCACACTGATTGAAAAAGAAGACATGGCCAAGAAAAAGGTCGCTGAAAAACCCTCTAAAGAAGCGGCAAAGCCTGTCCCTAAAATGAAAGGGATTGATCTGGGCCTCCTCACCAATCCTGCTACTATGGGATACCTTTCTCTCACCAAAGTGGAACCCTGGGGCGAGATCTACGCAAGTACAAAGTCTGAACTGGGCGCAGAAAAGGGCGACAAGGTTTTCATCAATTTCAAGAATAGAGCGGACGTGAAGCCGGGGGATGAATTCAGGGTAGCCAGGCCCATGACTGTCCGGCACCCTCTCACGGACCGGCTGATGGGAGAAATCATCAGTTTCCGCGGCGCAGTGGTGGTGAAAGAGCCTCTCAAGGAGGACTTCTTTCTTGCAGAGGTCACGGAGGTCTGGATTGAGTTCGGGGTCGGCGCCATTGTTCTTCCCTTTGAACCGATGTCCAAATGCGTGCAGCCTATGGCAACGGATCCAAAGCTTTACGGCAACATCGTCGCAGTCAAAGACGACAGAAAAATCGTTGGACCCTATTCAGTGGTGTATCTCGATGCCGGGTTCAAGGACGGCGTTCAGCGGGGACAAGTTTTCGATGTGGTCAGAATCATCAGAATCTCTGCACCCGCCTTCAGAATGAGCAACTTCCAAGAAATCGTCAATGAAGTCGGAACCACCTTGTCTAGGAATGAATATCTCGTCGATTTCTGGAAAGAGCTTACTGAAGGGACGAAACTCTACGATTACACTGTGGGGAAACTCATGGTCGTGGAGTCCCGACCGGTTTCGTCTACCGCCATTGTCCTCTCCTCCAGTGAAGACCTTAACACCGGGGCCTTCCTCAAGGGATATTCATGGTCTGAGACTCCCGAATTTCTCTTGAACCTTCCTTCCTGCCCCTTGGAGTGAAAGAAAAGACTTGACACTTCGGAGATCCTTTGTTTTATATTCCCGCCATCCTTGGTGCTTCAGTCCGCAAATCAAGCACTTGGACACAGTGAGTCCTCTCCTTTTCTCACGGACGCAAGGGTCTCATCATGAAGAGCATCCTCTCTGAAAACAGAGTGGACTGGCTTGCCCTGCATTTGGTCGCCGGCCTTGGAAACATGGCCTTCAAAAAACTGCTGGAACGATTCGGCGATCCAGCCGATGTTTTCCGGGCAACGCCGACGGACCTCGCTCAGGTGGAGGGACTCCGCAAGCAGGTCGCGCAGGGAATTTTACAGAGGCGATTTTCACAGGACCCAGAGAGCGTTCTCAGGGATCTTGAGAAGCACGGGGCCAGGATGGTGATTTTCTCGGATGCAACCTATCCCGAGCCTTTGAGAGAGATTCATGATCCGCCCATGGTGCTTTACACCAAGGGCCTCGACATACCCGGCAAAACCACGTTTGTGGCCGTCGTGGGTTCCAGGAATTCGACCCCTTATGGGGTCAAGACCGCTGAAAACCTGGCCCAGGGCCTGGCAAGACGGGGGCTCGGGATTGTGAGCGGTCTGGCTCGCGGAATTGATTCTGCCGCGCATTGGGGCTGTATCGAAGGCCGAGGTTTCAGCGTTGGAGTTTTGGGCACCGGGATTGATGTGGTCTATCCCCCGTCCAACAAAAAGCTCTTTGATGTCATGAATGAAAAGGGCGCGGTGATCACCGAGTTTCCCTTGAAAACACCGCCGGAGCCGAAAAACTTTCCCATCCGAAATCGCCTCATCAGCGGTTTGAGCAGAGGCGTGATCGTTGTGGAGGCCACGATGAAGAGCGGCTCTTTGATCACCGCCTCTGTGGCCCTTGAACAGGGCCGCGAAGTTTTCGCGGTGCCCGGGAGTGTCCACTCCTTTAAGAGCAAAGGATGCCACTTCCTGCTCAAACAGGGCGCCAAGCTTGTTGAAAACGCAGACGACGTTTTGGACGAACTCGGGCTGAATTACTCTTACGCGGACAAGAAAGACTCCTACACGGAGCCGCCCCTGCCCCCGCTGGAGGACAATGAGAAAAAGGTTTACGACTTGTTAGGGGATTACCCTGTGCACATCGACGACATTGCAAGAGAAGGGAACATGGAACCGAGCACCGCTTCCGCGGTCCTCATGAGAATGGAACTGAAGGGGATCGTCAGGCAACTGCCCGGCAAGCTTTTCGTTCGCTAGGTCTTCCCTCTTCTTCGAGAGTTCTTTAGGTAGACAAAAGAAATGGCAGAGAAAAAATCAACCAGGAAACGACCCCTGCAAGCGCCCGACACATCGGGCAAACAACTCGTGATTGTCGAATCACCGGCCAAAGCCCAAACCCTCAACAAGTACCTGGGTTCCGACTATGTGGTCATGGCCTCGGTGGGACATGTGAGGGATCTCCCCGACAGAAACCCGAAGGGAATCAAAGACCCGGTCCCCGGAGTGGATCTCAAGAACGGGTTCAAGCCCAGCTACGACATCATCCGCGGCAAGGAATCCACGGTGACCGCGTTGAAGCGTGCCTCCAAAAAGGCGGCGGGAATTTGGCTCGCTACAGACCTGGACCGCGAAGGCGAGGCCATTGCTTGGCATCTGGTTGAAGCGCTCCAGGTCAACCCGGAAGAGGCCAAGCGCGTGGTCTTCAATGCCATCACCCGGAGCGAAATCGAGAAAGCCTTTCGAAGCCCGCGCAAGATCGATATGGCCAAAGTCAACGCCCAGCAGGCCAGGCGCGTTCTGGACCGCATTGTGGGGTACCAGGTTTCCCCTCTCCTGTGGCGGAAGGTCGCAGGCGGATTGAGCGCGGGCCGAGTGCAATCCGTCGCCGTTCGTCTGGTCGTGGAGAGGGAGCGGGAAATCGAGGGCTTTGTCCCTGAAGAGTACTGGAAGCTGACGGGAACCTTCACCACAGACCCCCACCAAGCCCCTGCCCTCTCGGAAGAATGGCTCCGTTGGCTGTCGGAATCGAGTGAAAAGAAGAACGGCAAAAGAAACAACGGCAGAACTGTGACGGAGAAAAACGAGTGGCTTTCCGGCCACGCAAGTTTCGCCGCCGAACTGGTGGAAGTGGACGGCGGGAAGATCGAGTCCCGCCGTTTCGACAGGGTTCTGGAAGCAGCCAGGCGGGCGGGTTTTCACGTTGATGATCAACGGATCACGGAGAATCCCAGTGCCAAGGCGCCTGCCAATCGTCTCGTGCACCTCATCGGACACCTGGAAGCCGGACCCCGGTGGGAAGTAAAATCGATTCAGACCAAAAGGACAAAGAGTCGCCCCTACGCGCCGTTTATCACCAGCACCCTTCAGCAGGCTGCGGCAAACCAACTCGATTTCAGCGCTCAATTCACCATGGGCGTTGCCCAGAGCCTTTACGAAGGAGTGCATGTCGAAGGCATGGGATCCGTGGGTTTGATCACGTACATGCGGACGGATTCGACCCACGTTTCCCCTGAAGCGATTCAAATGGTGAGGGAATACATCGCCTCCAAACATGGAGAACCTTACCTGCCGCCGGCACCGAACACCTTCACCTCTTCGAACAAATCCGCCCAAGAAGCGCACGAAGCCATTCGCCCCACCGATGTTCATCTCACGCCCAGCCGCGTCCGTTCCTCGCTCAAGGAAAGTCATTACAAGCTCTACAAGTTGATCTGGGAGCGCTTTGTGGCCTCCCAGATGACGGACGCTCAATGGGATGCTACTTCGGTCCTGGTTTCCGTCCAAGACCAGAAGGGAGAACTTGTCTTTAAGGCGACGGGCCGGGTTCTGATCTTTGAGGGGTACTACAGGATCACGGGCGTTCCGAATGCCTCTGAAGAGGCGGTGCTCCCGCCCGTTTCAGAAGGAAAAGAACTGGGAGCGCTTCAAATCGAGCCGATCCAGAACTTCACCTCTCCCCCGCCCCGCTACACTG
This sequence comes from uncultured Desulfobacteraceae bacterium, assembly GCA_964580575.1. GTDB lineage: Bacteria > Desulfobacterota > DSM-4660 > Desulfatiglandales > HGW-15 > CAVPDE01. Next base: position 41,572 of record CAZOLJ010000011.1, on the reverse strand, counting down.
AAGCTTCCCTGGTGAGAAAACTGGAGGCCGAAGGAATCGGCAGGCCCAGCACCTATGCCCAGATCATTCAGGTGATCCAGAACAGAAAATATGTGGAAAAGATCCGAAACCGCTTTTTCGCCACAGACCTGGGCAAAGTGGTAACAGACAAACTCATGGAAGCGTTTCCTGAAATCATGCAGGTGGGATACACGCGGGACATGGAGCAGCAGCTCGATGACATCGAGGACAAGGATGCCGACTGGGTGGAAATGCTTCGCCGGTTCTACGGCCCTTTCACGGAGAGCCTTCAATCCGCTTACGACGTTCTGGCCCATGCAAAAGCGGAAACTCAGCCCGCTTCCTACACCTGCCCCCAGTGTGGCGGACAAACGGTTTACCGTTTTGGGAAAAAGGGGCGTTTTCTCAGTTGCGCCCGCTACCCCAAATGCAAATATGCCTCACCCGTGGACCGGGAAGGGAATCCTGTTGCGCCGGAGCAGACCGATATTGCCTGCCCGAAGTGCGAGTCTCCCATGCTCCTGCGAAGAGGCCGTTTCGGCCTGTTTCTCAGCTGCGCTCGGTATCCGGAGTGTGCCGGTATCTTGAACCTCGACAAGAAAGGCTTGATCGCAGCGCCCAAAATCCCTCCCCTTTCGACGGATCTCTCCTGCCCGAAGTGCGACGCGCCCATGAATCTTCGCCGGGGTGCCAGAGGCCCATGGCTGAGCTGTTCAAAATTTCCCAAATGCCGGGGCCGCATCGGTTGGTCCACTCTGGAGGAAAACAGCCGAAACGCACTGGAAACCGCTCTTCAGGCCCATGAAAAGCAAAATCCTCAGGCGGCGGTGCATAAGAACGACGGTACGGCGGTCAGTGAGGGGTACAAGCCTCAGCCGCTCAACGGAGGAGGAGAGAGTGCTGATGAGGAGGCCGCCGGGAAGGAGTAATTCAGGATGTTTTCTGCTCGCTCTTCCTGAGGGATTCTTCGAACTCTTTAAAAAACTTGTCTCTTTCCTTCCAGTCCGGCCCAAAGCGTTTGTTGAAGTAGGTCCCCAATTGGTCGAAGAACTTGATCCAAAGGGGCTTCCCGGCTCCAAGCACCACGTCCTCCAGAAACTCTCTCAGATCCGCCATCCTCTCTTTGGGCAAGAATGAAAGAGCGCCCAGTTTGATGGACTTCTTGAGTGCATCCGGAGTCAACGCATGGGCGGTCAGCATGACAGACGGGAACCCTCTCTCCACGGACGTCTTGAGGAGTTCGAAACCGTTCACTCCCATGATGTCCAAAATGACGACATCATAGGTGTAGCTCAGCAGGTATTGCAGGCCGGTGTCATAGTCCTTTGCCTTGTGGACAATACACATGTCCAACTCATCGGCAACCGTTTCAAGGACATCAGGCTCGTCGTCCACCACGAGCACAACTTTGTCTTTCAGCGGGATCTCTTTAGCCATCAGACCCTCCCATGTTCGGATTAGATTTTTTTATATCAAAATCCAAGATACGGGTCAAAGAGAATTTGAAATCGCGCGAGGAGAAAAACGAATTAGGCATTGATAAATGCCAATTATAATAGTATTATATAGCTCAAACAGCAGGAGGTCCCGGCAGAAAATGAGTGAAAAGCTTCATGCTCCGTCAGGAGAAATCAAGAAAGGATGGTGGAGTCGGTTTCTGGATCGTTTGATCAAGGCCAACAAAGAACCCCTTCAGCAAGGGTGCAGGACCTGAGGCACGCGCATCAACGGTGCCGGCGGCATCAGGAAATGAATCTTCTGCGCCTCATCTTCATCTTGTGTTTCACTTTTCTCTTCTTTCCCGAAGACTTTGCCTCTGCCGGTAAAATCTACAAATGGGTAGACGAAAGAGGCGTGGTCCATTTTTCGGATCAGGAACCAGGTACCGACAAAGTTAAAGAAAATATTGAAGAAAGAGAGTTCAAGGACCCGAACTCAATCAAACAGCCCCAAGATACGGTTATCAAGGAAACCGCAAGAAATCCTATTGAATACGTAACAAACTGCACTTTTACCATTAAGGCTCCAAAGAAAACAGGATCCGGGTTTCTGATCTCATCAGCCGGATATGCCTTGACGTGCAAACACGTGGTTGAAGGTCTGCCCAACCTTACAGCTATCCTGAACGACCAGCAGGAGGCCCAGTTGAACGTCCTTTTCACGAGCGCGAAGTATGACCTGGCGCTGGTACAAGTCATGGTGCCCAGAAAACTGCCTTACCTCACTATCCGTGATGCAGAGGGTCTGGCGCCGGGTGATCGTCTTTTTGCAGTGGGCGCTTCTGCCGGTCTGCAATCCACTGTGACCGATGGCGTGTTCACAGGGTTCCGAACCGTAGAATCGGCCAAAGGAGATTTCATTCAATTCTCCGCCCCCTTGAATCCCGGCAACAGCGGCGGCCCTTTGGTGGACGAAAAAGGGATGGTCGTCGGTGTGGTCAGCCTCAAGTTCCTTTCCCAGCAAGGCATGCCTGTGAGCGGAGTCGGCTTTGCCGTGCCTTCCGCTCAAATCAAGGAAGAATACGGCACCTACATTGAAAAATAACCCCTTGCTTATTTAAGGGACAAAGAGACAGAGGGACAAAGGCACAAAGGGGTGGTGTAATGCTTTTCTGCCTGTGTGCCTTTGTGCCTGCATCCAAGCGCAAGAACGATCCAAAAGGCTAGGAGCTTCGAGCCACTCCGTGAGAGGGATAATAAACTGTTGCCAATTGCCGCGCGAATAGCCATATTACCCTATCCTCTCCACCAGCACAGGTGAGCCTATTCGATACACGTTATCGAGGTGCGCGATCAGCCATGAAAATTGCCCAGTACTATGACCATGAACAGCTCCGTTTGGGAATGATTGAAGGAGAATCTCTTTTGCCTCTGGATTTCCAGGGCTCAATGATTGATCTCATAGAGCAGGGTCAGCCTGCAAGACCTACGGGCCAGGCGGCTCTGCCTCTTGATAAAATCCGGTTTGCAGCCGTGGTCAGCAGACCATCGAAAATCATCGCCCTGGGTCTCAATTATCTGGATCATGCCAAAGAGAGCAAAGGCGCCATCCCCAAGGTGCCTCTTCTCTTCGCCAAGTTCCCGAACTCCCTGACCGGACACAAGGAGTCCATCACATGGTCTGCGGAAATCACCAGGAAAGTGGACTTCGAGGCCGAACTTGCGGTGATCATAGGCAAAAGGATTTACCGCCCCAAAGAAGACAAGGTCATGGATGCCGTTTTCGGATATGCCTGTGCGAATGATGTAAGCGCCAGAGACCTCCAGTTCAGCGACGGCCAGTGGGTGAGGGGAAAATCTCTGGACACTTTCTGCCCCATCGGCCCCTGGATCGTCACCAGAGACGAAGTTCCCGATCCCCACGCCCTTGGGATAAAGACCATTCTCAACGGCACCACCATGCAGAACAGCAACACAAACATGATGATTTTCAAGGTCCCGGAAGTGATTCACTTCATCAGCCGGCAGATCACCCTGCTCCCAGGGGATGTGATCCTCACAGGTACTCCCCACGGCGTGGGCACCTTTCGCAACCCTTCGATCTATATGAAGGACGGAGACGTGGTGACAGTTGAAATTGAGAAGGTCGGCCGTCTGACCAACCCCTGTAAGGTCATTTAGGGCACGAAGCTCTCAGGCCTCACTTCAACAAGTTCAATCGCTTCCTCCGGACAAGTCACCCGGCACAGGCCGCAACCCATGCATTTAGACTCCTCCACGCGGCTCACGCTCCCTTCCCCGTTCTCCCACGCGATGGCGCCGAAATAGCATCGTTCATGGCAGGTCCCACAGCCTGTGCAGCGCTCGGTCTCTATCTCCGCCCTGTAGCGACTGGGGTCTACCACCCGGATGCCGCCCTTGATCAGGATGGGCATGGTCTGGCAGCAGCACGGGCAGCAGTTGCAAATAAAGTGGTCCACCTCGTGGCGGTTCATGGTCACATGGATGAGCCCCGCCTCTTCCGCCTTCTTGAGGATATCGAGGGCCTCTTCAGCTGTGATCTTTCTTCCGGTGCCCCTGCTCAAGGCATAAGCGGCCGCATTGTTCACCTGGATGCAGGCTTCAAGAGGTCGGTCGCATTTGTGGGCCGTGAGGCGACAGGTGCACTTTGTCACGGCTAAAATTCTCGCCTTCTTGACCATGTCGCTCACGCTTTCAAAACCAAGAATATGGGTCTTGGCTTGAATCGCAACATTGACGGGAATCATCCTCGTGAACGGCTTGGGAAGCATTTCACTGATTCGCCGGGCATATTCAGGCCACTCCTTTTCCATGAATTCCTGCCAGAGATCAAGAAACTCCACGGGCGCATCTTTCCACAGAATGGTGGCATCATGGAACTGAACAAAATCCCTTGCCATGCGGTAAGTGGCCGGTGAGGTCTTGTGAGAGGGAAAAACGAGGCCTTTCATGAACAGGGTTTTCATCCGCTTGTCCGCCTCTTCTTCGCTCAAGCCCATCTTTGCCCGGACCTCCGGAATCGTGGCCGGAAGGGAGAGAAGAATTTTCGCGTCCGTTTCATCCGCAAGCATTTCAAATAACCTGGGCGCTATCTCGGATTCGCCCAGCCCGATGCGCAATGCCAATTCCTGATAAAGGCTCATGGGTCCAACCTCCCCTTTGTTTTGGCAAAAGAACCTTTGAAAACAGATCCGGAAAGAACTATGATGAACGCGTGAAAAAGTCGAAAACCGTTTAGCCGACGCGGTGAAACTTATGATGACATCACTCCATCACTCCATCACTCCATTCTTCCAAAGCTCTTCCTCATGTGCCTGATTCTCCTTGCCATAGGAAAACACCGGAAGTACAAGCTCATCCTTGCGGCGAACCGCGATGAGTACTATGAGCGTCCCTCCGAGCCACCCCATTTCTGGGAGGAGGCCCCTTATCTTCTCGCAGGTCGCGATAGAGTCGCGCTAGGTACTTGGCTCGGCATCACAAGAAAGGGGCGCATCGCAGCCGTCACGAACTACCGTGATCCTGCCAGCGTAAAACCGAATGCCCCTTCAAGAGGCAACTTGGTAAATGATTTTCTGGAAAGCGATCTCGACTCGATCTCCTACTTGGACCTCATCCGTCGCGAAAAAGACCGTTACAATGGATTTAATCTGATCCTGGGCAACCGGGACCGAATCATGTGGTACTCGAACCGATCAGACAAGGTGACCCCTCTTCTCCCCGGGGTTTACGGCCTGAGCAACCACCTCCTCGACACGCCGTGGCCCAAGGTCGTGCGCGCAAAAGCGATGTTCGAAGAAATCCTGCATGCCAGCCGGCAGATCTCTGCGGAGTCCCTGTTCCTGCTTCTTAAAGATCAAACCATGGCGACCGATGACAGGCTCCCCGGCACAGGGGTGCCGATCGAGTGGGAGCGAATCCTATCGCCCATCTTCATCACGAGCCCCACCTACGGCACCCGATCATCAACCGTTCTTCTCCTCGACAAAGAGGATCATGTCACCTTCATGGACAGAACCTTCAACGGTTCCTCCGAGCCGGTGACTACCTGCGAGTTCAGATTTGCCCTTGAGGCGTGACCACGGACAAACCAGTTTGTCCGTGCCACCCTTCCCTGATCATAGAGCGGCTGACCTCACCGGATGACATTGTCGGACGGTGCCACGGACAAGCTTGCCTTGTCCGTGCCGCGCCAGAGTCGCAGTTTGTCCTGAAGCCAGCAGCTTGATGGACAGAGGGACATAGGCACAAAGGGGAAGAAAGGGACAAAGATGCAAAGGGTAAAGACAAGAAAAGAAGTCTTCTGCTTTGTCCCTCTGTGCCTGTGTGCCTATGTCCCTTGTTTTGCTTTGTCCCTTTGTGCCTTTGCTACTCTGTGCCTATATTCAAAACTTCTCGTAATGGGTAAATTCGCTGATCTCGCGACGCCTCGGAGCAGCGCCCGCCTTTGCAGGATAGCCCATGGGAATCAGTGAGACCAGCTCATATCCCTCTTTTACCCCAAGTGTCTTTGCGGCTTTATCCTGATCGAAAAGCCCGACAATGACCGTGCCCAAGCCGAGGCTGTGAGCCGTCAGGCACAGGCTCTGGCACGCAATGCCCAGGTCGAACATAAACCAGTCTCCGAACTTGGTCGTCACCTGGCCTTTGTAGTAACCTGAGCTCAGGAGCTTTCCGCAGAGCGCGAGCACCACAGGCGCTTCGGTGAGCCCGACGATGGCGGGATTGGTGGGGGGAAACGATTCCTTGAGTTTCTCCTTGGTGGCCGCCTCTCTCACAACAAGGATCTCCCAGCACTGAGTGTTCCCCCATGACGGCGACCACTGCACCGCCTCAAGAATCTGCTGAAGATCCGTATCGGGAACCGGCTTGTCCTGGAACCGTCGAATGCTTCGCCTTCCTTTGATAATGTTCACAATATCTGACATGTTAAACCCTCCGTGTGTACGTCTTTTTGTGTTCGCGATCCCTTCGCATATCGGAGACAAAGACCCCTCTCAAGAGCGGATCCCCTTCACTCCGCGTATTCCCTGACGAGCTTCTCGTCGTATCTCGCTTTTCGCGACGGGCAACTCTCCCTGGGGCAAAGCTGACAGGCCGTAAACGGGATCTCTGTGGGGAAATAGATGCCGGACAGGGACTTCCGCGGAATCATCAGAAGACTGTCGCTTAAGGTGACACCCACTGCGCCCTCCACATCGCCGAGCAGTGAAAACAGCGGCTTCTGCTCCTCAAGGGGCCAATCCTTGAGTTGCCCGGGTCCCAAGTAAGAAAGCCCCTCCAACCCGTAACGCTTGGCGAGCCTGCTCTTGAGGTGATCTCTGGCTCTGACGACCGCTGCGTTACCGATCAAATCAAGGTAGTATTTCTCCAGCGCATCGCCGGAGGTCTTTCCCAGATCTTCCACCCCCTTGCCGATGGTCACCACATAGGGAAAGACCCTTTCGACTTCGTCCAAACGCTTGTGCAGCACCTTGCTCTTGAACAGGACTCCCCCGATGATGAGAGAATCCTCCGCTTTTGCATCGATGTACGACACCTTGTAAACCGCTTTTGCAGCCATCACCGACTGGGCGGCTTCAATCAGAGAGAGAAGACGCTGCTCCTCGCCTTCAGGCAAATGAGCCGTCTTCTTTATAGGACCGGGATCTACTTGAACGGATATAGGGTTTAGGATTTCCATGTTCATCGAATGAGGAGCCACCTGGATTCCATTTACCCCTAACACAAAGGTTTTTCATTGTAAACCGGGTAGGAGGGCCTATAATGGACAAAAAATGATCTACCCCCATCCTCCCGAGGGAGGGGCCGCGAGGAGTGGAGATCAGCCGTGTCCGACGAATACGTGGATGTTGTCGATGAAAAAGACAGGGTCACCGGGCAGTCACCCAAAGCTGCGGTTCACCGCCATGGCCTGAGGCACCGGGTTGCTGCTCTCATTGAGAAACCATGATAAAGTTTTGCCATAGTACTTAGAAAACCCTACGAACAGTTCCCTAGGAATGACCCGGTCAAAGCCAGCCGCTGAGCGTTGAACTCAAGAACCTTAAAGGAAAAGAGGATGATGAACGAGAAGAAAAAAAGAGAAATTACCGTGTACTTCGGGTGTTCCATGCTGGGAGGATATGCTGCCGTGTCCAGGGAGGAGATCGCGCGGCTCCAGAAACGGATCGCAGGGCTGGGGTACCGGCTTGCGTCAGACCACCAGATTCAGCCGGGGGTTCTGGAACAGGAGGCAGAATTGGAGCCCAGCTTCATTCATGACAGGGATTACCGGTGGCTGCTCGATTCGGACGTGGGAGTCTTCGAGATCAGCAATCCAAGCCTGGGGGTGGGAAGCGAAATCTCGGACATGATCTATGCGGGGAAACCCGTCCTCATGCTCTTCAAGCGCGGGCTGGAGGACAAAATCTCCTCCTACATCCGCGGCAAGGCAGGATCCAGATACGTGTCCTGCCCTATCGAGTGCCATGCGTACAGCGATGTGAACGATGCGGGCAACTGGATCAGAACCTTTATCGGTGCCTACTGCCACGGCCTTGAGCGCAAGTGACCCCCTCCCCTAACCCCTCCCACCTGGGAGGGGAATTCTGTATTTCGGCTCTTGTTACTTCTTGCTTGTCACTTGTCACTCGTCACTTGTTACTCTCTTATCGATTCAGTTCAGAAATCCTCTTGATGCAAAGCTCGATGAGCGCTTTGTTGCTCTTGGCCGTTTCGACGAACTTGGCATTCCACCTTTCTGTGCACGCCTTGTGCAGCTGGAGCATGAAGAGCTTGTCCACCCCTGGCCACTCCTTGCTCTTCTGCTCGGTGAGAGCCTCAAAATCTCCCCATTCGTCATCGGGCCATCTTTCCTTCATGGCCTCGTAAAGGGTGAACCCTCTTTCAGCGAGCTTTTTCATTTGCGCCCAGTAATCAATCACATCGTGAAGATATTCTTGAATGTCGAAGGATCGTGAGCCTGCATCGTAAATGGTGCACCTTTCGATCGGATAGGAGACATCCTCATACTGGGCCAGGGCAAATTCCGGGGTCACTAGGGCATCGGTCCTGAGGAGATCCGTCCCCGGAATCTTGATCTTCAGATTCGTGCCCTCTTCCGCCACATTGAATTTGCCTTCGACATAAACCACAATCGTTCGACCATAGGCAGGATTCATCTTCCGCAGCCGCTCATCGATATTTCTGAAGATCCTTTCCGCATTCTCGCACCCTATGGTGAAAAAGATCAGGTTCTCCAACCGGATCCGGTTAACCCTCAGATAGTCGAGCAGCACATTGAAACCTTCTGCGATCGTCACCCCTGTGGCGACCACATCGCCGATGAGCAGGGTGGCGTTGTCAGGAATCTTGATTTTCCTGTACTGGTTCTCCTTGATGTGCCATTGGCCGTCCTCCATGTAGCGCTGCGACGTCATGAACGAGGAGGCGTGGTTGTTGAATCCATAGGCGTGAAAGAGCGCCTCTCTGAGGCAGAAATTCAGCCCTCCTCTCAGGAAGGTGAAAACACAGAACTGCTGCTGAGGGATCTTAAGGAAATATTCGCTTCGAGGAAGATACTTCAGACCCGATACCATGGCCTCATGCATGAGAGACGTGTACTGCACTCCCACGACCTCCGGAGCATTGCAGATCTTTCGGGTCTGGGGCGTGGAGAGCACGTAGCGCTCCACTTCGGTGCGGCTGAGATCCTTCAGTTCGTAGTAAGCGATTTCGGGGAAACTGCACAGTCCTTCGAGGTATTGCATGGCAGACCTCCTTGTTGACCACCGCGGGGTTTAGACCTCCTTTGAATTCGGGCGAGACTATATAGGGATTCCTGCGGGGTGTCAACCCATCGCCCGCTTGGTAGTCTCTGTTGTTCGGGTGGTTCGGCGACATTGACATTTAATGATTTTTCATGTATTTTCAGCTTTATTCCTTTCTCTCACTGAACCAGGGGGAGGATGCAGCATTTTCATACAGTAATCTCAGAGGCCTCAGAGGGTAAAGGAGCAGAATGATCCATAGGCATTTGGATACCCGCGAAGGCGATTGGTCTGTCGCTGTTGTCGAATCCCTTTGGGAAAGGGGTATGGACAGAGAAATCGTTGAGCTGCTACAGATCTTGCGGGGAGACCCCTTTGGAGCAGCAGCTCAAGCAGTTGAAAAAGCTCTGCCCCATTCAAAGGTCTACGGCTACCCTCGCCTGTTCAGGATTGCCCTGGAGCGGTGGCGTGCAAGAAAAAATAACTGACTGGGAAAGACTTCTCCGAGCCGCGGCAGAGATCCAGCAAATTGTCCCCAAGGCCATCCTGGTCGGCGGAACTGCGGCAGCCATTCACGCAAAACATAGATTCTCCTTTGATGCCAACCACGTGCTGCCTGATCTAGAGAAGAACTTCCAGGCGCTTCTCGATGTTATCGAATCCAACCAAGACTGGCAAACCCAGAGAGTCCAGCCTCCGAAGCTCATCCTTGGCCGTTTTATGGGCGTCGAGACCGGTCTCAGGCAGCTCATTCGCAAGAAACCCTTGGAAACGGTTGAGATCATCCTAGAGCAGAAGAAGATCGTTGTTCCCACAGCAGAAGAAATGCTGAGGATCAAAGGCTGGCTGGCTCTCATACGAAACGCACTTCGCGATTACATCGATCTGGCCGCTTTGTCCTTTCATTTGGGTGAAAAGGGAACCATTGCGGCGCTGGATACCTTCAACGATTGCTATAAGGACATATACCGAAAGGATGAGGTTTTGCCATTACTTCAACTGGCACGGCAACTCGCAGAACCGGTTCCCTACGATCTGGAAGATATCGACATCGAGAATTACAAGGGAATCGTCCAACCCTGGGATACATGGGAAAACATCAAGAAACAATGCGAGGAGATTTCTTCCTGGATAGCCACCATGATTGCAGAAAAAAAATAACCCAGCCATTGGAGCGCGTTGGGCACGCTCAAAAGAGATATCAGAAAAAGGCTTTGGGATCACAACAGGAATTGAAGGAAAAAACGACAAGCAACCCACCTGAGGGTCTTGCATCAATAAAATCGAAGAAAGACTTTGGAGCGAAACAGGAGAGTCAATACTGCGGCTTAATCCATGGCGGCCACGACTTTGAAGCCTTGCTCTTCGAGAGCGTCTTTGATGAGGCCTGTATCACAAGGATTGAGGCGGAAGAAATAGACTTTCTTCCGGGTTTTTTGATAAGGGGTCATCCCGACATTCACAATCTCCCCTCCATTTTCCTCGATAAGCTGTACGGCTTTTCTGAGCATGCCCGGCTCAGATCCAATGGAGACATCGATACGGGAGCTTGCATTGAGGATGCCCATCATGTCGATGAAGGCTCGAAGCATGTCCGATTCCGTGATGATGCCGACCAGTCTCCCTTTTTTCACCACGGGGATGCCGCTGATTTTGTGTTTGTAGATGAGTTGCGCTGCAATCTCGATATCACTGTCTGGATCAACGGTAATGGGGTTCTTGATCATCAGATCGGAGAGAGTCAGCCCGGCGACCATAGAGGGGATGAGCCCCATCTTCAGATCAGCGAGGGTCACAAATCCCGCCAGCATGTTTCCCTCGCCCGTCACAGGCAGATGCCGGATAGAATTGACTTTCATGATCTCAATCGCTTCCTTGATGGAAGTCCTTTCAGTGATCGAAATAGGATCCGGAATCATGAGCGCTTTGATCTTCATGGCAAAATCCCCTTACCCATCCCCTTTCCTTCGATCACCCCTTCCCCTCCCCTTGCGGGAGGGGATAAAGGGGAGGGGTCAACGAGAACCCCCCCCCACCCTTACCCTCCCCCATCGAGGGGGAGGGGGATATTATGCTGAAGGACAGCCTCCGAGGGAGGACTTATGCACTAGGCTTATGTCAACGCCGAGGCTGTTATTGCGTGTATGGCTCCAAAGGATAGGAGAAACGCGGAGGCGTGTCAAGAAGATACGGTCACGTACCTTTGGCAGGCGGGGAGCCTGCAAAAAAGCACGCGGCAAAATGACCTTCTCTTATTTCGCGAAGCGCAGGTTCTTGTTCCTTGCAGATGGGCTCCGTGTACAAGCACCGGGTGTGAAAACGGCATCCCGGAGGCGGGCTGATGGGGCTGGGCACATCCCCCGGCAGGACAATGCGTTCCCGTTTTCTCCTGGGGTCAGGAACAGGAGCGGCTGAAAGGAGAGCCTGACTGTAAGGGTGGAGGGGCTCACGGTAAAGGGAATCCGATTCTGCGGTTTCCACAATTTTCCCCAGGTACATGACAGCGACACGATCGCTGATGTGCTGGACCACGCTGAGCGCATGGGAGATAAAGAGATAGGTGAGACCAAACTCGTCTTGAAGGTCTTCAAGCAGGTTGATCACTTGTGCCTGGATGGAAACATCGAGGGCCGACACCGCCTCATCACAGATGATCAGCTTTGGATTCAGGGCCAGCGCGCGAGCCACACCGATACGCTGCCGTTGGCCGCCTGAGAACTGGTGAGGATACCTTCGCATGTGTTCACGCTTGAGCCCCACCACCTCCAGGAGTTCAAGGACTCGCGCTTCGCGCTCCCGCCTGTTGTTTATCCCGTGCACATAGAGAGGCTCACCGACAATGTGGGCCACATTCTTGCGGGGGTTCAGGGAAGAGAAAGGATCCTGAAAGATGATCTGCATTTCTTTGCGCAAGGCTCGCATCTTTCTATGGTCATAACCCAGAATGCTTTCACCCTGGAAAAGGATATCTCCGCTCGTCGGTTCATCGAGGCGCAGAACGAGTCGTCCCAGGGTGGACTTGCCGCATCCGGACTCTCCCACAAGCCCCACGGTCTCCCCCTGGTTGATGGTAAGATCCACGCCGTCAACCGCCTTGACGGCTGCCACCTCCCGGAGAAACACCCCGCCTGTGATCGGGAAGTGCTTGACCAGGTTCCGGACCTCAACGAGGGGAATGGAGGTTAGTTGCACTGATGGCAGCATACGATGTGCCCATTTCCTAAGTGCGTCATCGGCGGTTCGACCCTGGAGCATTCCTTGCGTGCCACGGTGCACCGTTCACTGAAGAGGCATCCTTCAGGCAACCTGAAAAGGGAAGGAACCACACCGGCAATGGTGCTCAGGCGCTTCTGCTTTTTCCCCGTGCCCAGGACGGGAATGGAACTCAGGAGCCCGATGGTGTAGGGGTGCTTGGGGTCACCGAAGAGATCGTTGACCTCTGCGGCTTCCATGACTTTACCCGCGTACATGACAACCACCTTCTGTGCCATCTCCGCGATAACGCCCAGATCATGGGTGATGAAAAGGATGGATGCTCCTGTTTCCGCCTTAAGTTTGTTCATGAGCTCCAGAATCTGAGCCTGAATGGTCACATCCAGGGCCGTCGTCGGCTCATCGGCAATCATCAACTTGGGATAACAGGCAAGGGCCATGGCAATCATAACTCTCTGCCTCATCCCGCCGCTCATCTGATGGGGGTAATCATTGACACGCGATTCCGGTGCAGGAATGCCGACCAAACGAAAACTCTCTATCACCCGGGCACGAACTTCTTTTCTTGACAGTTTTTCGTGCAGCCGAATCACTTCCTCCACCTGATCACCCACAGTAAAAACAGGGTTCAGGGAGGTCATCGGCTCCTGGAAAATCATGGAGATCTTTTTACCTCTGATTTTCCGCATCCTGAATTCAGGCATCTTGAGAATATCTATCCCATCGAACAGGATTTCACCCCCCGCAATCCACCCCGGCGGCATTGGGATAAGGCCCATGATGGACGCAGCCGTGACGCTCTTGCCGCAGGCAGACTCCCCAACCAGGCCAAGGGTCTGTCCAGCCTTGATGGAAAGGCTCACATCGTCCACGGCTTTGAGCACAGCGCCGCGAACGTTAAAGTATGTTTTTAGATTGCGGATTTCCAGGAGGTTTTCCAACACTCAGTCCCTCAACCTCGGATCAAGGGCGTCACGGAGCCCGTCGCCAAGAAGATTGAATCCCAGCACGCCCAGGAGAATGGCGATTCCGGGGAAGGTCATGACCCACCAGGCACGCAAAATCATGGCCCGGCCTTCCGCTATCATGGCCCCCCACTCTGGAATAGGAGGCTGCGCACCAAGCCCGAGGAAACTGAGCCCTGCGGCGTCAAGGATGGCGGCGCCGAAACCCAGGCTGGCTTGGACAATCATGGGGGCGAGACAGTTCGGCAGGATGGCGTTGAAGATGATCCTTCCGTCTTTTGCGCCCACCGCTCGGGCGGCTGTCACGTAGTCTTTCCCGAATTCATCCATGACCGAGGCGCGGACGATCCGCGCGAAACGGGGAATGTTGATGATTCCAATGGCCATCATGGCGTTCCTGAGGCCGGGCCCCAGATAGGCGACGATGACAATGGCCAGCAGGATGTGAGGAAAGGCCAGGATGATGTCCATGAAGCGCATGATCAGGTTGTCCAGCCACCCCTTGTAGTATCCGGCCAGCGCTCCGAGCAGGGTTCCAAGCGTGAGAGCGAGACCGACGCTCACCACCCCAAGGGTCAGGGAGACCCGCGCTCCGTAAATGAGCCGGGACAGAATGTCGCGACCGAGGTCATCGGTGCCGAGCAGGTTCTTTGTAGCCCCTCCCTCCTCCCACACAGGAGGCTTGAGCTGATCATAGAGGGCATTCTCGATCGGATCGTGCGGGCTGATGACCGGCGCGAACACAGCGGCTGCCGCAAAGAGAGTGATGATGATGAGCCCTGCGAGGCCTGTCTTGTTCTTGAAAAGCTTCTCGATCTGGTCAAAAAAAGGATGGCGATCCTCAGGATTCCTCACCCTGGCCCAGAAAGAAGCCGCTGATCCGGCTCGTTCATTCATGTGAATCGTCTCGAAACAGTTTCAAAGGCTCACGGCTCCCCCTCACCCTGCCCTCTCCCCCAAGAGGGGTGGAGAGGGTTGGGGTGGGTCACTTCACACTGATTCTCGGGTTGATCACCGCGTAGAGCACATCCACGATGAGATTCACGATCACGAAGGTGGTGGCCACCAAGAGGGTCCCGCCCTGAATCACCATGTAGTCCCGTTTCACCACACCCTCGTAAAGCCACTTGCCCACTCCTGGCCATGCAAACACAGTTTCCGTCAGAATAGCGCCCCCCATGAGGATGCCGAACTGAAGGCCGATGACGGTCACCACCGGGATAAGCCCGTTTCTCAGAGCATGCTTGAGCACGATCTTCGGCTGGCTGAGCCCCTTGGCTTTGGCCGTCTTGATGTAATCTTGCCTCAGCACCTCCAGCATGGAGGATCGGGTCATGCGCGAGACGATCGCAAGAGGAATCGTGCTCAATGCAATGGCAGGCAAAGCCAAATGCATTAGCGTATCGCCGAGGGCCGCCCAGTCACGAGCAAGGGCGGCGTCGATAACGAAAAAATTCGTGACGATCTGAATGTCGGTCTCAATGCCGATCCGGCCGGACATGGGGAACCAGCCCAGGGTCAATGAAAAAAGAAGCATGAGCATGAGGCCCAGCCAGAACACGGGCATGCTCACCCCGAAAAGGGAGGTCACCATGGCCGTGTAGTCGAACCAGGAATATTGCTTGGTGGCTGAAATGATCCCCAGGATGATTCCGAAGAAACAGCTGATGAACATGGCGACGACGGCGAGCTCAATGGTCGCGGGAAATTTTTGTCCGATCTCCCTGGAGACTTTCTCCCTGGTAAAGATGGTCTCCCCAAGGTCAAGCTGTATCGCTCTCTTGATGAACATCCCGTACTGCACGTACAGGGGTTCTTTGAGACCCAGATACTCCCTCATGGCATCCAGCGCCTCGGGAGTGGCGCGTTCGCCCAGGAGCAACTCCGCCGGGTCTCCGGGAGTAATCCTCAGCATGAGGAAAACGATGACCGTCACGCCTAGGAGTGTTGGGATAACCGTCAGGATTCTGCGGATAATGAAAGCAAGCATGAGCTCAATGAACTCTCGACAAAAGAAATCGGGGAGAAGGCTTCCACCTTCTCCCCGTTCGATCAGCTTATTTCTCCAGCCAAACGCTCTTGAGTCTCACCGATCCCGTGGGATGGAGCTTGAAGTTCTTGACAGCCTTGACCGCCGGCCACATGACCGTGGAGTGCGCGATGGGAATCACCGGCACTTCGTCGAACATGAGCTGCTGCGCCTTCTTGTAGATCTCGGCGCGCTTTGCCTGGTCAATGGTCTGCTTTCCGTCGAGCATGAGCTTGTGATAAGCCTCGTTGTGCCACTGGGTCCGAACCGCTTCTGAGGCCATGCCGTCAAAGAGCACGGCAAAGAAATTGTCCGGGTCGCCGTTGTCGCCTGTCCACCCGAGCTGCCACAGGTCCATGTCATTCGGCTGCTGGATTTGTCTCTTGAGATAGGTTCCCCAGTCATAGCTCACGATATGCGCACTGATCCCGATCTTGGCCAGGTCTCCGATCATGGCCACGCCCACCTTCAACCCTTCAGGATTGTAGGGTCTTGCCACAGGCATGGACCACAGGGTGATCTCAGGGAGCCCCTTCCCTTCCGGATACCCGGCTTCAGCAAGAAGCTTCTTTGCCAGGTCCACGTTGTAGTCGTAGCCCGGCACATCATTGTTGTAGCCCCACATGGTGGGAGGAATGCAATTCTTGGCCACTTGGCCCATGCCCTGGTAAATGTTGTCCACGATCGCCTTTCGGTTGATGGCGTGGGCAATGGCGAGGCGAAGATTCTTGTTGCTCTTCCAAGGCTCCTTCTTGTGGTTGAAGCCCAGGTATCCGATGTTCATACCGGGCTGGGTCGGAACCCAGAGCTTGTCGTCTTTCTTGGCCATGGGAATGTCCGCCGCGTTGGGGAATTGGCAGATATGGATTTTCCCGGCCTTCAGTTCGAGGAACCGAACCGCGTTTTCAGGAATGGCCCTGAATATCACCTTGTCCATGTAAGGGCCTCTGTCCTTGTCCCAGTAGTCTTTGAACGCTTCCAGGGTGATCCGGTCGTCCTTAACCCAGTTGACGAACTTGTAGGGCCCTGTGCCGACAGGATTCCGCACAAAGGCAGCCGGGTCCTTCATGAAGGCCGTGGGGCTGATAATGTCCGCGAAATCCATCCCCAGGTTGGCCAGAAACGGAGCTTCCACTGCTTTGAGCTTGAAAACGACCGTGTATTCATCTTTGGCTTCAATGGAGTCTACGGTCTTGTCCATGGCCATGTTATTCCAGTATTCCGGCGGCCGCTCCTGCTTGGGCATTTCCCAGCCCTTGCCGAAGAATTTCAGTTTTCTCTCCTTCATCTGCCGCCCAATTGAGAAAACCACGGCGTCCGCATTGAACGCCGTTCCGTCATGGAATTTGACTCCCTTTCGCAAATTGAAGGTGTACGTGAGCCCGTCCGGGCTGATCTGCCACGAGGTCGCCAGCAACGGCTCGAGTTCCGTGGTTTCGTCCTTGTACTCCACGAGAGCCTCGAACACATTGTCGCAGATCATGAAGGAGTTGCCGTCGCTTTCATAGGCCGGATCCAGCCCTACGCTGTCTCCGCCTCTGCCGAAAATCAGGGTTCCCCCTTTTTTCGGGGCCTGCGCAAAGGCGACACCGACCACCACGAACGTGAGCAGAATCAACATACCGATAATTTTTTTGATCATGTCTTTCCTCCTTTCATCCTAATGGGTTAAATGATTTTCTTAACGTTACCTCTCAGTTCCTTTATAGCTAGGAAAAGTCCCTCCATGCCATCACCCCGGCGAAAGCTGTGGTCCATAACTCCCTGGTATTCCTATAGGATTCCGGCTTCCGCCGGAATGACAGAGAAGCCCGATTTCGGCCTTCTTACGAGACCATCACTTCTTTGGCCCTTTCAAAAAATCCGTCGAGAATGCCATAAAGTTCATACAAACTGTCCAGGTTCACGTGTTCATCGTAGGCATGGGCGCTGAGATCACCGTCCGGACCCCATACGATCCCCGGCGTGCCATGTTCCTGCAGAAAACGCGCATCGCTTGCCCCGTGTTCAAAACCCAGAGTCGTGTCTTTCGAAATCTCCAGGAGAAGGTTCAGATAGGGCGATTCCCCGCCCAGGAAAAGGGGTTCCTTTATTTCCATCAGGAGTTCCCCTTTGATCTTTTGCCTCATTTGATTCACAAGCGCATCCACATCGTCCTTTTCCGTGTAACGAATGTCAAAGACCGCTTCAGCCAGGTCCGGAACCTGATTGACGGACTTGCCCGCTTTGATCATGCCGAAGTTGATGGTCTTGTGCCAGTGCTCAGCCGTTTCTTCCCGGAAAAAAGACTTGATGCTCTGATAGTCCTCAAAGAGCTTCTCAATAGCGTTTTCACCCAGCCAGGGCCTGGAGCCATGGGCCGCCTTGCCCCTGCTGATCAGTTTCAGGCGAAGCACACCCTTTTCCTTGGTCACGATCTTGCGCACATTGCCCCCGTCAAGGGCGATGCAGAAATCCGTTCGAATCCGCTTCAGGGACTCTTTGGCGCCTTTGAACCCTCCGGCTTCCTCATCTCCTGTGATGAGGATGCCCAGGGGGAGATCGCCCTGGCCCCTCCCCTCTTTTCTGGCCTTGTTAAGATGCTCTCGAAAAAGAATCATGGAAAGAGCGACTGCATACTTGTCGTCGAAGCTGCCCCGGCCATAGAGTTTCCCGTTTTTTTCCACGGGCTCGAAAAGCTCTTCCGGCGCATCCACCACGTCAAGGTGACTCATGAGCAGGACAGGGGCGAAATCAGTTCCGGGCAGAGCCGCAATCGAGGGAACTCCGTCGCATTCGATCCGCTTGCAGGTTATACCGATATCCTTCAGAAATCGCTCGATGAAGTCGGCACATCTGCGTATTTCATCCGGTCTGGAAAACATGGACTTGAAACGAATGAGAGCTTTGGTGAGGTCAACAAGGTCTTTCATAAGAAATCCTGTATGAGCGGAATCTGTACCAGAAGAAGTTATGACCGACAACGAATTCCTATCACATCCGAAAGTTTCTTGGCAAGGTCTTTCGCAGATAAGGGACAAAGGCACACAGGCACAAAGCAAAAAGAACGCTCTCCTCTTCCCTTTGTCCCTTTGTGCCTTTGCATCTTTGTCCCTTTGTCCCTTTCTTTGTGCCTGTTTTCTTCACGATTTTGAAGATTTGACGAGCACCACGCCCAGAAGGACCACCGCAGTTGCGAGAATCACGCTCCAGTCCATTCTTTCATCAAGGATCAGCCAGCCCAGGGCAACAGCAATCACCGGGTTGACGTAGGCATACATGGCAACCTTGGTGGCAGGAAGTTTTGCCAGCGCGTAGATGAAGGACCCGTACCCTACAATGGAGCCGAAAACTATAAGATAGGCCGTTGCAGCGAGCCCCTCTGCATCCAAGGAGAAGCGTTTCCACTCGCCGAAGACCCCTCCGATGAGAATGAGGACGATCCCAGCAACAATCATTTGCATGGCCGCCGCCATGAGAGGATGGCTCTTGGCGGGCCGGGATTTCGAATAAATGGATCCTGCCGCCCAACAAAGGGGTGCAAACAGAAGGGCCAGAATGCCTTTCAGGTAGGCCATGTCAAAGGAGGTCTTGATTTCCGGTGAAAAAAGGATCACGAGCCCGCTAAATCCGATGACAATGCCTGCCACTTTTCTGAGCGTAAGGCGCTCCCTCGCAGGCAGCACCGCTTCGAACCCTGCCATCCAGAAAGGGAGGGTTGCCACCAGGAGCGCGGCAATGCTGCTCGGAACCCACTGTTCCGCCCAGATCACGAGGCCGTTGGAGATCGCCAGAAGGGCAATACCCACGATGAGCATGTCGAGAAGTTCTCTCCGCGCTGGCAGAGCGTGGCCTTTCCATCTCAGATAAGCCAGAAATATCAAACCCGCTGTTAGGAATCGCAGACCTCCGAACAGACCCGGCGGAATGGTCCTCACTCCGATTCGGATGGCGAGGTACGTCGTCCCCCAAAACAGGCAAACCGCCCCCCACGCCGCATAGGCAGTGATTTTCTCTTTCCTGGTCATGGTTCGGATGTCCATTCTGGTTCCAGCGGTCGCCGCATCAATTTCCGGAAGTGTCAGCCTTGTCCTGGACCCGGAAGATCTCCACCCCTTCACAATAGGCCAAGATCAGCCCCACGATCAGCACAGGCAGGAAATTCACGCCATGCGTCAGGATCGCGAAGGAAAGGGCCGGCCCCGCAGGAACTCCGAACATGGCCAGAGAGATCTGGCAGAGCCAATGGTAGGTCCCCACATACCCGGGGGAGGAGGGAACCACAATGCCTATGGTGGTCACCACAAGGACGATCAGGCTTGTGGACCATGGGAGGTGATAGAGAGTCACGAAGTCAAAGGCATAGAGAACCAGATGGATGATGAACCCGTAGCAGGCCCAGATCACCACGGAAAGCACGGCAACAACAGGGTAATCCCACCCGCTTCGAAGAGGCACAATGCCTAACACGAATCTTTCGATGCCTCGCACCAATCTTTCCTGCAATCCTTTGGGCAGAGGCCTTAAAAGGAGGTTCAGAAAACGCTCGAAAAAAGCGAAGTTCTTTTTCAGCAGGATGAGGAAAACAAAGAGGCCCACGGTCCCGACCATCATGGCGTACCCTGCCTTGTTAATCCAGTCGGGGAACGGATAGAGAAAAATGGCAAAGACCATGAGAAGAAGCAGGGCGAAAACATCGATGATCCGTTCGACCACAATGGTTGCAAAGGTCGAGCTGGCACTCACCCCCCTCTTTTTCCCGAGCACGTAAGCGCGCAGGAGTTCACCAAGATGTGCAGGCATGAGGATGTTCGCCATGTAGCCGATCAGCAAGGCGGAAAAGAGACTGGCCACATCCACCCTTTTAATGGGATCCATCAGGTACCGCCAGCGAAGGGCCCTTAGGAAATGGCTGAAGAAGATAACGGGGACTGCAAGCAGGACGAACCAGTAGTTGACTTTGGTAAAAGCCTCCCACATGAGACTGAAGTCCACCTTGCGGCCGGCCAAATAAAGGAAAACCAGACCGATGATGCAACCGATGATCAACCGAGTGGTGTTGCTTCCCAGTTTCATGCTCTGATGATCCTCATTTCATGCATCTCCTTGACCGTTTCGGCTCCACCCATAGCCACCCGGCCTGGTCCGTTCGTGGTTCGATATCCTTCAATACCTCAGGACAGGCTCTCACCACGAACGGAAAATCAAACACTTACGATCCTTATTGTGCGTTCGCCCTGAGGTTTACCCGCCTTCGGCGGCGCCAGAGGCGACCAGGGTATCGAAGGGCGAACGCGACTTCCAACAAAGTCCTAAACCTCACCTAGACTCCTTCAGGAGTTTTTCTTCACAGGGCATACAGCATGGCAGGATTCGCAGGCCTCATTGCAGGGTTCGATGTGAAGATCGATCTCTGCACCCTCCGGAAAAAGCTCCCGAATGTCGCCTTCGAGGTGTTTGGCGACCGCGTGAGCCTCTGAGACAGGCAATGCAGGAGGCATCCCAAGGCTGAGACGAACGCGATGGAAACCCCCTGATGAAACGATCTCCAGTTCATGAATACCGGCAAACCGGCTCTCATGTTCGCCCACAAGGCTTCTGATTCGCTCCATGTCATCATCATGAAAGGCCTTCTGCCACCCATTCCCCGGGTGAAAGGAAAGCGCCGTCTCTTTGACTTCGGGAAAGCAGAACTCCAGCCTCCTCTTAAGGTCCGAAGCGACCGCGTGACTCTCTGCAAGGCTCACCTTGGGATCAAGGCTCAGGTCCGCTTCGATTCTCATGTCTCCCCTGTAACGCGTGGCACAGAGATTCCTCACCTCGCAAACTCTCTGATCTTTGAGGATCTCCTCGCGCATGCATCGGACCTGTTCATCCTCCTCAGGGAGGGTCTCAATCGTGATCGAGGGTTCCAAATGGACCAGGACTTTTGCTCCGGGCAAAGCTTGTTCGATTTGCGACGTGAGTGTGTGGCTCAGATCATGCCCCTGCTCAAGAGATATTCCCGGTTTGAATCCCATGTGAAGATCCACGTACAAAGATCCTCCGGCAAGCCGGGTTCGGAGCTTGTGAAAATCCACACCGTTTCGGCCGAATTCATTCATGACGCCTTCTATCTTGGCGATCTCCTCCGGGGATGCAGAGGAATCGAGAAGAGGGAAAAAGCTCTTCCGCGTAATCCGGCAAGCTGTGGCGAGAATCAGAACAGCCACTCCGATGGCGATGACCGGGTCCAGCCAGGCAAGGTCCGCTTTATAGAAACGGTTCCCTACCGTGATCACGGCAAGGCCTGCGAACACTCCCACAGAGGTGTACACGTCCGCATACAGATGTGCTGCATCCGCTTCCAATGCAACAGAACGGTTTTGAATCGATGATTTTTTGAGGAGCGTCGCCACCACCAGGTTCATGGCGACCGAAATCCCCATGACCACAAGGCCGTGGCCGAGATACTTGAGATCTACACCGTGGATCAGTTTGTCCACAGCCTCATAAATGATCCAGACGGCGGCTGCGAAAATGAGCAAGCCTTCGATCACGCCGGAAACATTTTCTATCTTCTCGTGACCATATTGATGGGTACGGTCGGGAGGACGATCTGAAACATGCACCGAAAAGGTCGCGATGCTCGCCGCAATAAGGTCAATCGCAGAATGGGCCGCTTCCGACAAAATGCTCACCGAACCGGTTGCGAAACCGGCAATCAGTTTCAGTACAGTAAGTGCCGTATTGCTGGCGACAGAGACCCACGCTATACGCTTCTTTTCCATCCAATAGCTCATCGCATTACCCCTAGCGAACCGCGACCGAAAATCCGATCCCATTCTCCCCAGCATGCAAAAAGGGCTTCACTATAGCTAAAGAGAGTCTTGCGGTCAATGAATGATCCGTGACGTGAATGATCCGTGACGCCGTTGAGCATTGCAGAATCCTTTGGAGTTGCTATAATGCGTCCTCGATAGGTTTCTCATCCCCCATTTGCAAACGAGGATCTGGGGAATAGCAAGGGACCCACCATGAAAGAGATCATCGGAACCAGCAACAGGATCTTGGAAGTCGACCTCAGCCGAAGCAAGGTGGACATCTATGAGGTGAAGCCACGGGAACGCAGGTTGTATCTTGGGGGCAAAGGCCTAGGTTTGAAGCTTCTCTACGATCGGCTGCAGCCCGGCGCAGATCCGCTGGGAGATGAAAGCATCCTTGCCTTCATGCCCGGCGTGCTCATGGGCACAGGCGCCCCCTGCTCAGGCCGTTTTGCTGCCGTCACCAAATCGCCTCTCACCGGGATCATGGTGGCCTCCTCCTGCGGCGGACCTTTCGGTATGGCTCTCAAGACCGCAGGCTGGGATGGTTTGCTCGTCCGCGGCAAGGCGGTCAAACCGACCTATCTGCTGGTCAATTCCGAAGGCGTGGAGTTCAGGGATGCCGGGGAACTCTGGGGGCTCGATACCGCCGAAACCCAGGCTAAACTGGATGAAAAGCGGGCAGGCATGCTTGTCATTGGTCCTGCGGGTGAAAATCTTGTTCGCTTTGCCAACATTGCCACTGGAGACCGCTTTCTGGGCCGAGGAGGCATGGGAGCGGTGATGGGTTCCAAGAACCTCAAGGCCATTGTCGCTCTGGGAGGGGCGTACAAGATCATCCCGGTGGTCCAACCGGCCTTTGACCGATTGAAGAAAAAGGCTACGGCGTACATCAATCAAAATGGAATCACCGGAAGCCTCTACCGCAGTCTCGGGACGCCTGCAAATGTCGCGTTGAGCGTGAAAGGCAATATCCTTCCTGTCAACAACTTCAGTGACGGTACCCATGCAGAAGCTCTTCAGATCAGCGGGGAAGAAACAAGAAAACACCACGATACAAGCCACCACACGTGCAAGCCCTGCACCATCCTTTGCGGAAAGAAAGGGAAGTTCGGAGGAGAGGAACTCCCGGCCCCTGAATATGAAACTGTAACCCTGTTGGGGTCCAATCTTGGAATTTTCGATATCGAGAAAATCGCAGAGTGGAACAGAATCTGCGGCAGGATGGGAATGGATACCATCTCCGCAGGCGGGACCCTGGCCTGGGTCATGGAAGCGGCTCAAAGAGGCATGGTCCATAGCGATCTGAAGTTTGGCTCACCTGACGGGGTATCCCAAGCGCTCCTCCACATCGCTCAAAAAAAGGGGTTCGGCGCGGAGATGGCCCAGGGCAGCAGAGCGCTGTCCGAGAAGTACGGAGGAACATCCTTTGCCATGCACGTGAAGGGCCTTGAAATCGCCGGGTACGACCCGCGAGGTTCTTTCGGCCACGGCCTGGCCTACGCGGTGGCTAACCGTGGGGGCTGTCACCTGTCCGCGTTCCTGGTTGCCCAGGAAGTCTTCCTCGGATTGCTCCGGCCCTATGCAGCGCGCTCCAAAGCCGATTACGTCAGGTTTTTCGAAAACCTAGACAACTGTGTCAACTCTCTCCAAACCTGTCTGTTCACGCTTTTCCCCTATCTGTTGGAGTCTCCGCTCACCAAGTACACGCCATCCTTTGCCCTCGCCCTTTTAATGCAGGAGCTGCCCCAGGTGGCGATTCCCCTCATTGATTACACCCTCTATAGGGATTTCTGGTCAGCGGTGACAGGCATTAAGATGTCCCGCTGGGAATACCTTGAAGCCGGTGATCGGATCACGGTGTTGGAACGCTACATGAACACACGGGAAGGAATCTGGCGCTTGCACGACACCTTGCCGGACCGTTTGTTGAGGGAAGGCCGCAAATCAGATCCTAAAGCACGCACCGTGCCCATCGAAAAGCTGAGATCCAAGTACTACAAGAAGCGCGGCTACGATCACAACGGGATTCCTACTCCCAAGACGCTCAAGCGTTTGGGAATAGCAGTAAGTTAGGTCCCTCACCCCCACCTCGCCCGCCCAAGGCGGGTGAACCTCCCCCACACGCGGCGCAAGCACCCGCGCTGCGCGTCAAGGGGAGGAACCTGTGATCCGCAGCTCAGAATTCCCCTCCCTCGGTGGGAGGGGTTAGGGGAGGGGGTAAATACGTACAGGTCTCCAGATTCCTTCGTAGAGCCATAACCTGGAAAAGGGTTCTCCCACAGGCAGGACAAGCTTCTTCAAGGTGGCGAGATCGAATGTCACCTCCTTTTCTTGGATCATAGGGTCCCAGGGTTCGAGGATCATGACTCCTTTCTCCACGGCAATGACACGGGGCAGCCTCGGGTCACCCCACCCGCGCCTGCTGACCTCGTCCTGGAGCTCCTTCAGCGTATTGTGCTGGAGCAATTCGTGAAGCGTCACCAGGGTGGGAGGGCTGAGAGGAATCTCTCCTCTGAGGTTAGCCTCAAGACCTTGCTCCGGCGTGACCCAGATTCCGTGGGTGGTCTCCTCTTTGTCAGGACTGCACTCCTGGTCCAGAGGGACAAACACAAGAAAAAAGCGCGTGTTGAAGCGGGGCTTAAACATTTCGGGCGTGATCCAGTGCGTCCATGGAGTCAACCGCGAGAGTTGCAGGTGCCACTGCCCGGAAACGACCCACTCCCTGAACCAGCCCTTAGAAAGCCTCTTCACCTTTCGCGTCTCACATATCGCCTGCATGCCTAAGTCGATTTCCTGGGCGCGGCTTGCAAGCAGCACCCCACCCTCTTCAAAGGTTTCCCGAATGGCGGCCACCCCGTAAGCAAGCATTTCCGGCGCCGCGAGAGTTCCACCCAGTCTTTTCTCCACACCGGGCAAATCGAGATCACTGTGTCTCAGCCACAGATCCGCATCCCGGTCTTCAGAAGCGACCGTGCCTCCGGGAAACACATAGCTTCCGGGAAAGAATCCGCTCTGACCGCTCCTCTTCAGGAGATACACCTGAAACCCTGTGACCTGCGCCCGCACGAGAACAACGGTGGATGCCGGCCTCGCTTCTTCAGAGATCTTTCTCATCAGGTGTCACCGGATCTCAGGGCAATCTCACAGATACTGCTCCCTGCGATTTAAGAAGTCCTTGTAGGTCCTGTAGTGCTCCGTGTCTTCGTAGTTCACCGTCTTCACAGGGATCTCGTTGAAACTGTAGATCGTCGCCCCGGGACACGCGAGGAGAATGGGAGAATGACTCGCGATGATGAACTGCGCATGTCCTTGCTCTCCCATCTCCTTGAGGAGCCTTACAAAGTCAATCTGGGTTTTGGGCGAAAGAGCCGTCTCCGGTTCGTCGAGAAGGTAAAGGCCACGGAGTTGGTAGCGGCTTCGAAAATAGGACATGAGGGATTGGCCATGCGATTGGGCCACCAGAGACTTTCCTCCAAAGTAACGCAGCATCTCCGGGTCAGAGGCCGCCCACTCATCCAGGTTCTGGGCAAAGTGGGCGAACAAATCAGAAGAGAAAAAAGATCCTGGCACCTCTCCGTCATTCCACTCCGCAGAGATGTACCGGTAGAGGAACTCCTCATAGGGGTTCGCGTCCAGGTGCACCCTGTCGGTGTCGCGCCAAATGTGAATGTAGCAGCGGTGCGCGATCGCCCTGATCAGGGTGGATTTGCCGCTCCCATTCTCCCCCACAAAAAAAGTCACTGGAGAGCTGAACACAATCCGCTTGGTGAGATGAAAGATTTTGTGATTGAAGGGATAGTAGTCCCAGGTGGGATATTCCTCAGGATGAAGCATTATTTCCTTGAGATGCATCGCAAGATCTCCTAAATTTCCTTGGTCACTAAAACGCTTTATCTGAACTGCACTCTGCTGCTTTTAAGAAAAGTATAGCACAAAAAGCGGATCTCAAGATCCTAAAATGAAGCGAGTGAGGCGACATCATGAGTTATGAACTGGAACGTCGTGTGGCTCTGGAGGCTGTGATAAAGGCCTGCAGGCTCTGCAGCGCTGTGCAGGCCGCTCGCCTTGCAGGTGGAGTGATTGACAAAGAGGACAAATCCCCTGTGACCGTGGCTGATTTCGGGGCGCAGGCCGTGGTGAGCGACCATCTTTCCGCAACCTTTCCCCATATTCCGCTCGTGGGGGAAGAGGACTCTGCGCTTGTGCGGCAGCCTGAAAACGCAAGGCTCAAACAGGCCGTGCTGAAGCATGTGCGGATGATCACTCCCCAACTCAAGGAGAACGAAACCCTCGCTGCCATTGACCGGGGCAATGCAGAAGGCGGTCCTAAAGGCCGTTTTTGGACCCTCGACCCTATCGACGGCACCAAAGGTTTTCTCCGGGGAGATCAATATGCGGTTGCCCTGGCTCTTATTGAAGACGGTCAGGTTCGCCTCGGCATCCTGGGGTGTCCCAGTCTTCCCCTTGTTTCTCTTCAGGGACAGGGCGGGTCGCTTTTCGTGGCGGTCCGCGGACAGGGTTCAGCCGTCAGGGGGATCGAACAGGCTGAAGAAAGAGAAATCAGAGTCGCGGACATCGCAACCCCTTTGGAGGCGCTCTTTTGCGAATCCTTTGAATCCTCCCACTCCTCTCATGATGACATGGTTGAAATCGTAAAGCTGCTTGGAGTGAAGCGACCTCCCCTGCGGATGGACAGCCAGGCCAAGTACGGCATCCTCGCCAGAGGAGATGGAACCGTGTACCTGCGCCTCCCAACCATGAAAGCTTATGTAGAGAAGATATGGGATCACGCTGCAGGCTGCATCCTTGTGGAGGAAGCGGGCGGCAAGGTGACGGATCTCAACGGCAAGCCTCTGGACTTCTCACAAGGCAAGACTCTGGTAAAGAACAAGGGGGTCATTGCGACAAACGGCAAGCTCCACGACATTGTTTTGAAAGTCGTGAAGTCAGTCATCAGTAAACAGTGAGCAGTAATCAGTTCTCGAACCAACTCTGCTTGCGATATTGTATTCCCGATTTCTGATTGAAGGAGAAACAAAGGCTCAACTTCTTCTTTCGTGCTTTCGTTATTTCGTGTTTTCGTGGTGGGTTTTGTCTTTTCAACTTTAGGCATTTTAGACACTTTAGGCGCTTTTTCTCATGCTCGCTCAAATCTATGAAATCCAAACCCCTGAAGAAGCTCAGAACTGCATCTCCCTTGGGGTCGATCGCATCGGCAGCGTAATTCTTTCTGCTTCAGAGTGGAAAAAGCCGGAGCTCCGTGAGGTTATCCGTCTCACGGATCGAACCGAAACACGCAGCAACCTGATTCCGCTCTTTGGTGATTGGCAGACCCTCTGCAGGGCAATGGATTACTACCGCCCCCACTTTGTCCACTTCTGTGACAACCTTACCGATGCACAGGGTCATCCGGCTGACTTGCGCCCTTTTATCCTCCTGCAAGAGAAGTTCAGAAGTTCTTTTCCGGAGATCGGGATCGTGCGCTCCATCCCAGTGCCTCCTGCAGGTCTGGCGGCGGATTTCCCGTGCCTCGACCTGGTTCATGAACTGGAGAAAGCCAGTGACTTCCTCCTGATCGACACCTGGCTGGGTAAAGAACCTGTAGCGGGTTTTGTCGGTATCACCGGGAAGTTAGCGGACCTTGAAAGAGCGAAGACCGTTATTCTCCAAAGCAAAACCCCCGTGCTCCTTGCAGGCGGCCTCTCACCGGAAAATGTGTTTGACACCGTGAGCGAAGTGCTGCCCGCAGGAGCCGACAGTTGCACCCAAACCAATCAGGTGGATGCATCCGAAAAGCCGATTCGCTTCAAGAAGGATTTTGGGAAGGTGGAAAAGTTTGTCAAAGAAATCCGTAGAGCAGAGACCACCTTACCCTCCAGGAGGGAAGATCTCGCTCGGCACTTAGCCGGATTTACGGAAGAGCTTCAGCTCAGGGTTGCCGCCCTGCCCGCCCACTCTGTGAGACCTCACCAACTCCTCGCCATCGAAGACCTTGAAGAGAAAATCGCACTCACCGAAAAGCAGCTGCGCCATCTCGATCTCATCCTATCAGGAAAGCGGCCTCGGTTGACCCTTCGAACGGCTCAGGGTCAACCCTGAGCATGCCCTGTGTGCCGTTCCTTCGCAGCAGGGCCGCTGCTGAGAGGGTGGAGCTACGGCGCGCAGCCGAAAGGGTTGACAACCACGCCTCAGCCCTCTATAGTTCTTAAGGGTCTATTAGGCGCATTTCGGTTGAGGTCCTTTTTCCGCTTTTCGTAAAAAGAGGCGACCCGGATGCAGACGACAAAGTACAAGACCATCAATGGCGTCCGCGCCTTTCGCCGCTGGGCTATTCCTTATTTCAACTCCCGTGTTCACGCCAATGAATTCCGACCGGTTCTTTGCTACCTCTTCACCGAGTGGCGCTGCAACATAGACTGCCACTACTGCTTCCAGTATGACAACGACACGGACAAGCGGGTGCCCAGCATGGACATGGACACGGCGAAGAGCGCGGTGGACTGGCTCAAATTTCTCGGTTGCCGTGTCATTCCCCTGATGGGAGGGGAGCCTCTTCTTCGCAAGGACTTTGTCCTCGAAGTGGTCCGGTATGGCTCTGAGAATGGATTTTTCATGTATCTTCCCACAAATGGCTACCTGCTGGACAAACCCTTCATCGATGAAATCGGAAGAGCGGGAATCGCCGCAATCAACCTGGCTGTGGACTGTGTCGCCCCTCGGAAGGGACTTCCCAAAGCCCTCCTCAGCATAGAACCTCAGTTCCGTCACCTCGTGGAGAGGCAAAAGGAACATGGCTACCTGGTCTTCTTCAACATCAACATTTGCAGAAACAATCTCAAGGATGTCCGCATGCTGACGGAGATCGCCCACCAGAACGGGATCGGGACAGACTACCATCTGAATGAGCCCCCCCACTCTTTCGTGGACACGCACCATTACCGTCATCAAGACGATATGCTGAGCATCACAGACAAGGAATGGGAGGAAGTGGACCGGCTTCTGGACTGGCTGGTTGAGAAGCAGCGCGAAGGGTGGCCCATGGTCAATTCGATTCCTCATCTGAGGGATTTCAAACTGCGCATGCGCGGACGCCTGCAACCCTGGGATTGCCGGGCTGGCCACAACGGCGCCCTCATCCGCACGGACGGCACCCTGTCTCCCTGTTTTGATCTGATCACCTATGAGGAGGACTGGGGCCGGATCTGGGAACCGAAGTTTGAGGAAGAAAAACTCGGGGAAGTTAAGAAGAACTGTCTCTTGAACTGCTCCTCCACCTGCTATCACACCATGGCGGACTACTACAACCTGCGCTCGCTTCCCGATTGGATCGGAAAACACATCCGCATCGGCTGAAATCTTTTTCGCACTCAACCCAGGAAGCGATTGACGAGGCGGTGAAATCGCATCTGCCAGTAACCCAGGCTCGCACCGACGGCCAACCGGGGATCAAAATTGGGGTTCTTGATCTTCCCGAGTGAAGACAAATAGTTGACGTGGTCCGCCACAGACACAGGACACCCCTTTGCATAAACATATCGAGAGGACCTGTTCCTGGTGCAATTCCAGAGGGCGCCAAGCATTTTCCCCAGCATATCATTAGGCTTTGTCTTCCTCGTGTCCACCTCTTGAGTCTTTTTGTAGTCACCCTCGATCTTGATCTTTTCCCCGTCTATGCTACCCTCCCAGCGGGTGCAGTTCCCGGCAAACATCACCCTTTCATCCTCAGCCACCGCAATGGGACCCTCCCCTTTGCCGATGACGTAGCGCACCTTCCTCATCTTCTGTTCCACATCCGGGTCAAAGCCTCTGAATATGTGCATTGCTTCCTGGAGGGCTCCGGGGCATCCGCCCCAGCAGTAGTCGCGCGAGTGCGGTTCAGGAAATGTCCCCACCGTACAGGAAAGACCGCTATCCTTTCCAAAATAGCGGTCAATGCGTTCCAGGCAGAACTCGAAAGTCTTTGTTT
Organism: uncultured Desulfobacteraceae bacterium; assembly: GCA_964580575.1. GTDB lineage: Bacteria > Desulfobacterota > DSM-4660 > Desulfatiglandales > HGW-15 > CAVPDE01. The sequence continues at coordinate 11,403 of CAZOLJ010000011.1, read as the reverse complement.
TTTCTTGAACCTCTCCCAGGGGGAAATCTCCTGAAACCTCGATCTGATCCAGGCTCATGGGGCCAAAACCCCTTTCCGCGGCAAGAAGGAGGTGAACGAGATCCTTCGGGTCCACATGGACCATGTGGCAACAGACCGTGTCCACTGCACAGGAATTGGTGCCCATCACGATGGCTCCCATGGCAAAGGGGGTGGGCGTGAGCATCATTTTCTGCCCTGCCACGATCGCATCGATCGCCACGAAGCGGGGCTGGATGACTTCCTGAAGATCTGCAATCTTGTGTTCCAGGAAAGTGTTGTGGTCCACTAGCCTGTGCCGATCATCCTGGATCCCTATGAAATTCTTGAGACTGAGGGTGAGCCTGCACCACGGGTGAGCCTTGAACTTGGGCAGGTTGATGAGAAAATCGCAATTCCTGATAGGCGCAGGGACAAAGATCTCATCCCTGAGCCTTCCGTCCCTTTTCAACGTCACCGGCACCTGCCGCACCTCGTCGAAGTAATAGGCTTTGACCCGGTGCTTCTTGATCACCTCCGGGTAACCCGCATTCTTGAAACAGAATCGCGTGGCCAAGGTGATTCCCGATCGCTCGCCCACGGCAATCTCTTCAGCCCCTTCCGCCCTTGCCTTTGTTGCGGAGATGACGCCGTCCAGAAACTCCTTCCTTGTAAATGCGTGGGGAAAGATTTCGGGGTGGGCAATCACGACGTTTGGCTTAAGGAGGATCTTCCCTGAGGGCTTCACATCCAGATCTTCCATCCCCTCCTTGACAATGCCAAAGATCTTCTCCGGATCGTAGTCGTCACATCGCCTGATCAGGACCTTCGGTTTCATTCTTGCCTCCGGTGAGGTGATAGGAACCCTCTTCAAACGGGTTGAAGTCTCAGGGAGTCCACCATGGGATACGCCTCCCCTTTTTCCACAAGACTCGGCCACGCCCCTGCGATAAACGAAGGGATGACGGATCGGCAGGCGCTTGCTGAGTTCGGCCGTAGGATTCCCGATGGACCTTCGCTTGTTTCCGGGGAGGCGACTTTATCGTGCCTTTGACCCTGCCCATGGGAATGACTCCTGCGACTTCCAGGTTTGCAGGCACTCCGAGGCAGGCCCTCATCTCTTCCGGATGGAAGAAGGTGAACCATAGGGTTCCCAATCCCATGTCGGCTGCGGCAAGCAGAATGTTCTGGACGCATGCGGCTGCGGCCGCAATCGCTCCTTGGGCCTGTCCGAAGTGTCCGCCGAGACCGTTCTGAGAAGGGTCAAAGAGAACCGCGACGAGGACCGGCGCCTCCTCGATAAAATCCAATCCATACTTGGCAGCCCAACCCGGCCCGCCTGATGCGGTGACCTTCTGCCATGAAAAATGCCTCAAGAGACGATCTTGAGTGCGGATCATGGAATAGCCTGCGAAGGAGGCGCGCTCCTAATAGGCAAGGCCGACCCGTTTGCGCACCAGGTCCAGAGTGGGGGCGGCTTTGGCACGGGCTTTTTCCGCGCCTGATTTCAGAATGGCGCGGATCTGGTCAGTGTCCTTCTCGAGTTGTTTGCGCTTCTCGCGGGCCGGACGAAAATATTCCCACATGCGCGCAAAGAGCTCTTTCTTCACGTCGCTGTACTTGACCCCGCCCTTTCGGTAGCGCGCCGCCAGATCCGCCTTTTCCTCCTCGTTCAGAAACAGAGAAATATTGATGAAGACATTGCACTTGGCGGGGTCTTTGGGAGCCTCTATGGGAGTGGCATCTGTGACAATGCGCGCGATCTTGACCTTGAGCTCTTTTTCTTCGCAAAAGATCTCAATGGTATTGTCATAGGACTTGCTCATCTTGCGGCCGTCGATTCCAACCACCAGGGGGATCTTAGGGTTGATTTCAGCCTCCGGCACCACAAAGGTGTCCCCAAAGGTGGCGTTGAACCGGATGGCAATATCCCGCGTGATCTCCAGGTGCTGCTGCTGATCCTTTCCCACCGGTACCCGTTCCCCCTGGTAGAGCAGGATGTCCGCGGCCATGAGCACAGGGTAGGACAGAAGCCCGTGGTTGGGAGCGATTCCCTGAGCGGTTTTGTCCTTGTAGGAGTGGCTTCTGAGCAGAAGCCCTACGGGGGTCACATTGTTCAGGATCCAGGTCAGTTCCGTCACTTCGGGCACATCGCCCTGAACCCAGAAGATCGCCTTGTCAGGGTTCATGCCGAGAGCGATAAAATCCAGGGCCACCTGAACGGTCCCCCAGGCCAGCTTCGGACCTTCGGAGACAGAGGTCATGGCGTGATAGTTCACGATAAAGCAGAAGAGCTCGGAAGTCTCCTGGTACTCGATCATGGGTTTCATCATGCCGAAGAAGTTTCCAATATGAATCTCCCCAGAAGGCTGAATGCCTGAGAGTACACGCATGCTTAAGTGCTCCTTTACCTCTTGGTTTTGTCTAATCCAATCGATGAATTTCGGGTGTTGGATCCTGGCAGACTGCTGCTCAGCTCACGGACAGGGAAGGCGTCCCGGAATGCAGCAGCGCATTCTCAAAAGAGGCGCATGGTGCAGAACTTGAGACTCAAAAACACCGTGCGCCTCGCGAGATGGGGTCAGTTAGGCCAACTTCAGGGTCATGCTCTATCTATAACTTCTTCTGAAGCGCCTGCTGCAGCTTTTCGCCGAAGAAACTTGTTTTCTTTTGATCGCCTCCGGCGAATTCCTTCCATCCTTCTTCGTCCTTGGAATCCCCAGGACCCAGCGTGATTTTTCGTTCGCTCGGATGGAGCTCCTCGATCAACACGGCTAGGGTGTCTCCCGCCTTCAGCTTCTCGATCTGGCCGGGTTTGAGGGAGTTTTTGATTTTCGAGATCGGAAGCAACCCTGTCACGCCGGGTTCGAGAGAGATGAAGTATCCGAATTTCTCCTTTCTCTCGATCGTGCCGTTGACGGACAGACCGACCCGGTATTTTTCAGGCACCTCCAACCATGGGTCTCCCTCCGCATCCTTGAGGCTCAGAGAGATTCTTCTTCTCGGGATGTCGATCTCCTTCACGACCACCGCGATGCTGTCCCCGATCTGGACGACCTCTTCGGGTTTGAGAACCCGCTTCGTGTAGCTCATCTCGCTCACGTGAACCAGGCCTTCAATCCCTTCCGCGATCTCCACGAAGGCCCCGAAGGCCGCACACCGCACAACCTTGCCCTTCACCTTTTCACCGATCTGATATCTCCCCTCCATTTGCTTCCAAGGATCTCCGGTCATCTGTTTCACCGAAAGAGAGATCTTGAGGGCATTGCGTCCTTGCCCCTTCTCTATGCTCAGGACCTTCACTCGCAACGGGTCACCGGTGTGAAGGACTTCCCCCGGTTTTTCCACCCTCGACCAACTCACCTCCGAAACATGGACCAAGCCTTCCACGCCCGGGAAAATCTCCACGAAAACCCCGTAAGGCATGACTCTCGTCACCCGCCCATCCAGCTCCGCTCCGACGATCAAGCCCTCCATGAAACCGGCGATCGCTTTCTGCTGTTCCCGCTTGAGAAGCTCGCGTCTGGACACGACAATGTTCTTGCCGCCCTCTTCAAACTGAGTGATCAGGAAAAGGTAAGGTTTTCCCACATGCTGATCCGGGCTCTCGGAAGGCTTCAGGTCGATTTGACTGGCAGGGCAGAAGGCCCTCCGTTCCGCAATCTCCACCTGATACCCTCCCTTGATCTGGCCCTTCACCCTGCCTTCCATGGGGATGGAGTTCTCAAAGGCGTCCCTCAGCATGTTCATAGTTCCTGCGCCGGACACGGCTTTTGAGAGCCGGATCTCGTTGCCGTCATAGGAGGCGACATAGAGCTCTATCTCGTCTCCCTCTTTATAAGGCACGTTTCCGTTTTCATCTGCGAGTTCGTTCTTCTCCACCACCCCGTCGATCTTGGTCCCCGTGTCCACATAAACCGCGTCTTTGCCGACGGAAATGATCTTGCCTCGGATTCTCTCGCCGAGCTGAACCCGTTCGGTCCTGTGACCATTGTAGCTCTCAAAGAGTTCCGCAAAACTTTCTACTGGTTTTTCTTCGTTCTCCGACTTCTCTTCAGACATCATCATGACCCCCAAAATCATCCTTTTGAAAATATGGAAACTAGATTTTTTAGCACGAAATCAGTTGCTACGCAACTATTTATTCAGGCAGGGAATTCGGGGTTACTTTACCTTTATTCACGAGCAAGGGGCCCGTTCGCCGCCTTGGGCATAGGCGCAGTCTTTGGTTGCGGCCAAAGCCTGCATTGGGATATGATAGCCGAAACCCTGGCGGAACAGACCGCCGGGGCCTACACCAAGAGGCAGACGTCGGCAGGATAGGGCTCACGTAGAGCCTTACGCTCTGCTGACTTTGCCCGGTGGGGGAGACCGAAAGGATGGAAGAGAGGATTAAATCAGCCCTTAAAGAAATCGTGGGCTTGGATCACTTCAGCGATCAGCTCATTGACCTGGTTTCTTATTCTTATGACGCCTCGGACCATGACCATCGACCCGAGGCGGCTGTGTGGCCGCTCCGTGTCGAGCAGATTTCCAGGATCATGCTTCTTGCCCATGAGTGCCGGCTTCCGGTCATTCCCAGAGGCGCGGGAACCGGCCTCGCAGGCGGCGCCGTGCCCATCCGCGGAGGGCTGGTACTCGATCTGTGCCGGATGAACAAAATCATCGCCATTCGGATCGCGGACCGCTCCGTGGTGGTGCAGCCGGGGGTGGTCTACGCCGATCTGGAAAAGGCCCTTGTCCCTTACGGTTTCTTTTTTCCTCCTGACCCCGCCAGCGGCAAAGCATGCACCCTGGGGGGAAACGTGGCCACTAACGCAGGCGGGATTCGCGGGGCAAAGTACGGCGTCACCCGGGATTATGTGCTGGGTCTGGAGGTGGTGCTGCCCGACGGGCAGCTCATGCACACAGGCACCGCTTGCATGAAGTCCTCCTCCGGATATGACTTGACCCGCCTTTTCGTGGGATCTGAAGGAACATTGGGGATCATCACCGAGATCATCCTGAAGATCAGCCCCAAACCGCTCAGCCACAAGACCGCTCTCGGAATGTTTTCAAGCCTTCGAGACGCTGGCCAGGCTGTGAGCGATATCATGCACTCCGGCATCATTCCCAGCGTCCTCGAAATCATGGACGCCAACTCCATACGCGTTCTCCGCGAGATCGCGAGCTTTCCCCTTCCCGATGCCGCCGCCGTGATCCTCACGGAGACGGACGGATACACCCGGGAAGAGACCGACTTTCAGCTGGCCCGGATCCTTGAGGTTTTCCGCAAAAACCACGTCACAGACACTCAGGAAGCCGCCTCTGCAGCCGATGCGGAGAGACTCTGGAAGCTCCGCAAATCCGTGGGCAGCGCTGCTGCAAAGCTTCGCACCAACAACATTTCGGAGGACGTGGCCATCCCCATCTCCAGGCTCCCGGATCTCCTGTCGGGGATTTCAGCCATTGTGGAGAAGCACGGCCTTCCTTTCGTGATCTTCGGCCACGCCGGTGACGGCAACATCCACCCCAGGATCATGTACGATCGAGCCGATCCCGACCAGCGTCGAAAAGTGAGAGACGTTGCGGAGGAAATCTTCAAGCTTTCGTGCAGCCTGGGCGGGACCCTGACAGGGGAGCACGGTGTGGGCATTGCCAAAGCGCCCTTCATGGCCCTCGAACACGACCGGGCAGCCATGGGGCTGATGCGTTCCCTCAAGAAGCTTATCGATCCCCAGAACATTCTGAACCCGGGGAAAATGGGTCTGGACGACTAAAGCAACCGTGAGTAGGGAGCGAAAAGCCAAACGCCACACCGGAGACAGCGCAAGGTCTGACCCGATAAATCCGAAACAAACCCAAAATTCTAATGTTCCAATGACCAAAACAAATTCATCCCCATGAATTAGAAACTCATGGTTTGGGTCATTGAATTTTGGTCATTGGGTATTGTTTCGAATCTCGGATTTCGTGCTTCGAATTTGATGGCCGCTTTTCGGCAAACATCTCCAAGCACCAAGGTCAATTCCAGCGAAAGTCCCAACTTGGTAATGGCCATCAGAGGATCAGCTTCTGGGGATCGACCTCTTCTCTCAGAATTCTCAGTTCCTCTACAGTGGGGGCCGTCGCCTCTGCCGCGCCGGAGACGTCTATGGGGAACCCGGTGTTCTCGATGATCTTGTCGACAGGGATGCCCGGATAGTATTGGGCCAGGAGCATCTCCCTGGTGCTTTCATGGTATTTCATCACCCCGAGATTGGTCACCACGGCCATGGCCCCTCCCCTTCTCAATCCGAGTTTTTTGCGTGAATCCCCCCCGTGGTACCATCCCACACTGGTGAGGTAATCCAAATGCTCCACGAAACGTCTCTTTTCATGCAGCATGAAGGTGATCACCCCTGAGGCAAAAGAGGCCACGTCGCAAGCGCCGCCGCTCCCCGAGAAGCGGGTTTTCGGCCTGTGGTAGTCTCCGAGGGACGTGGTGTTGAGGTTCCCGTATCGGTCGATCTGCGCTGCTCCCAGAAAGGCGACGGTGTAAAGCTTTCGGTGTCCAACGATGGAGAAGGCTTCGATGAGACCGGAATTCAGGCAGGTGCCGTACATGACCCTCAGGTCCGCAACGGCCATGGGGATTTCTTCGAGGATCGGGTCCACGCCCCCTGTTTCGAAGAACACAACAGCCTTGGGCGCGTAGATGCGCTTTGCAGCGGTTGCCGCGAGCATGGACACACCTGTCCCGGCAAACACGATATCTCCGTTTTTGATGAGCCGCCCTGCAGCCAGCGCCATCATCTCATTGGCAGAGTACGTCAGCATAAGGGATCTCCTTGTTCACTTCCGGTCCAGGCCCTGCGCATATCCCACAACGGGATTCGCTTTGATGCTCAGAAGAGCGGCCACCCCGACGCGCTCCAGGTATTTCTCGTGGGTGGGGGCGCCGTACACCCATTCCTCAAGATACTGTTTGAAAGACCCGTCGTCCTTGGCCATCTTTTTGTAAAGATTGAGGTGCTTGGGGTCATAATCGTAAAACCCGAAGCATGCCGTCGGGTGAGCTCCGTAAGGCACCTTCACAACGGCGTTCACGAAAAAAGGCGGCAAGGTGTTCTGGTCAGGGTCGAGGCGGATGAAGGAACGAGGAACGATTTCCTCACAGGTGACGATCACCACATCGGCCGACTTGGCCTGTTCCACATCCGCAAAGGTCAGCCCTTTGACTCTCACGGTGCCGTCTTCTCCAACGTACTGGGCGTGGATGATCGCCACATCCGGCGTGAGAGCGGGCAGAAGCACCACCTGATCCTCTTCCTCCGCAAAAGGATTCTGGATGACCTCGAATTTCTTTCTTGCCACCCTATTCTGTCTTCTAATGTCCTCCGAAAACCCCTGGACCCGGAGAAGATCCGAACCCAGGCCGGATTTCGTGGCGATAAAGGGGATGCTCAGGGACCCTGCAAGAAATCGAAGGCTCATCTGGTAGTTGGAGTAGTCTTCAAACTCGATCCGGCCTTGCTCCACCGCCTTTCTGAACCGGAAGCACGTGGGCGCGTACCGACCGTTTCCGCCGTAAGCGATCTCCACGCGTCTCACGCACCCTGCGCCGATCAGCACATCCAGGCCCTGGCCGTTGGAGTGACACACCAGATGAATATCCCTGATTCGCTGCCGCACGATCTCGTAGACCGCAGCCATGGGGTTCCTGGTCACGGTGAACCCGCCGATAGAGAGCTGGCAGCCGTTCGTGACAAAGCGGCCGACCGCCTCTTGAAGGCTCATGAGCTTCTCGGCAATCTCCGGATATTTGTTCATAACCAAAACACTCCTTTTGTTGACTCCCGCGCTCTACACCCTCCCCTCTCCCCTTTTTCTCATCTTTTGCAAAAACAGGACAAGGAAAAGGGAGCCGAACCCCACGATATCAGCGTATCGCGAAGGGTAAATGAAACTGAGGGCGCCGATCACAGAGAGGGTCCTTTCCAGCACAGTCGAACGGGTGAGGAACCACCCGGAACACCCGGAGGCCAGGAACCCGATGCCCAGGAACGCCATGAGCACCGTCCACACGCCTTCCGCCATTCCGATGCCCTCAAAGTGGAGCAAAAGAGCCCGACCCGCAGGAAGGATGGTGAAGGTGAAGGGAATGAGAAAAGCGGTAATCGCATACTTCCACGCCATCAGGGTGGTCTTGAAGGGGTCTCCGCCGGTGATCGCTGCCGCGGCAAAAGGGGAAAGGGCGGTGGGTGGAGAAACCTCGGAGAGCAGGGCGTAGTAGAAAATGAACATGTGCGCGGCGTAGTCCGGCACGCCCAGCTTGGTCAGAGCCGGCGCCGCAATGACCGCAGCGATGATGTAGGTGGCGGTGATGGGCACTGCAAGGCCGATAATCCAGAGAAGGATTCCGGTGAACACCGCCGTGAGAACCAGGCTGTTCCCTGCATACTGAATGATGATGGAAGACAGCTTGAGCCCGAGACCTGTGAGGCTCACAATCCCGACGATGATCCCTGCGGATGCGCAGATGGCGGCCACATTGAGAACGGAAACCGACCCCTGTTTGAGCGCTTCGATCACTCTCGGCACCGTGAACCGGGTGTCCTTCCGGATCATGGAAACAACAAGGCAGATCCCCACGGCGATGAACACGGCCATTTGCGGGGTAAAGCCCCTGACCAGGCAAACCACAATGGCAACGAGAGGAAGGAAATGAAAGCCGTACATCCTGACGAGTTGTTTCAGCGTGTAGGATCTTTCAATCTGCACAGTGCGCAACCCGAATTTCCTGGCATCGAACTCCACCATGAGCAAAAGCCCCCAGTAGTAGAGCGCTGCAGGCACCGTGGCGAGCAGGATCACATCCAGGTAGCTGATCCGCAGGAACTCCGCGATCAGGAAGGCTGCGGCGCCCATGACCGGCGGCGTGGTGATGGCGCCCATTCCTCCTGCGGCGAGAAACCCTCCGGCGTTTAATTTGTCGTATCCTGACTTCGACAGCATGGGATAGGCCACCGACCCGATGGCCACCGTGTTCGCAACGCCCGAGCCCGAGACCATGGCCATGAAATACGAAGTGATCACCACGGCACGGCCTGCGGCCGTGGGCTTGTTCCCCATGGCCGTAAAGGCGAAGTCCACAAAGAATTTGCCCGCACCGGAGACCTGCAGGAAGGCTCCGAAAATGCAGAACATGATGATGATCGTGGAACTCACATCAATGGGGACTCCGAAAATGCCTTCCAGAGTCATGTACATGTGGCCGATGATTCTTTCCAGATCATACCCGCGGTGGGTCCACGGAGAAGGGAGCCAGGGTCCCACGTACGCGTAGATCAGAAACAGAATACAAGTGATCGGCATGATCCACCCGGAGGTGCGCCGCGTGGCCTCCATGATCAGAGCGAGAAAAGCGACCCCCAGGATCATGTCCCAGAGCTCGGGCGTGACGGCCCGGTAGATGAATTCCTCGAAATCCGTCAGCATGTACACAATGGGCGCAAGCGCCGCCAGGGAAAGGAAAATGTCGATGGGGCTGATCTTGTTCTTGTATTTTCTTGAGATAGGAAAATAGAGAAAAGAGAGCACCAGCATGAACGCCACATGGACGCCGCGCAGGATCTGTGTGGTGACCGGAAATACGGTCGAGTAGATGGCGAAAAGGGACATGGCCACGGCGAGAGCCGTGATGAGAACCTGCCAGAATCCCTTGACCTTTCTGCTGATCCCCTCTTCTTCCTCGATGAGTTGTTCGATGATCTGCTTCTTTTCCTCTGTGAGCTGCTGCTCTGATCCCATGCCTACCTCCGAAGGGTGCGCATCAGGTACATGAAGAGGCTCATCCTCACCAGTCTGACCGTGATAGGGTCCCTCTCTCCACGCAGCGTGTGGAGTTGAATTCGACAAGCGTTCAGCAGGAGTTCATGATGGCCCACGCTTCCCCCGGGTATCGTGAAAGCTTGCAGGGTTCTGTGGACATTGTTCGCGCCCGAGTGTTCGATACCGAAATACTCCAGGGCCGCTTCGCTCGAATCAACGTGGTAGAGGGTGAAATCCTCTTCGCCGATTCGGAAATGCTCCCTCACTTCGACCCCATACATGGAGTGTATGTAGCGGAGGGTGAAGGTGTCCTCTGCGGAGACCTTCCAGAGCAGTCCCTTCTCCTCGATGCTGAGCGCAGCCACCGGGATGAGAGAGACAAGAAGGGAAACGCCCCCTAAACACAAGAGGGAATACAGAAGAAACCGCACCCCCTGCATCCCCTTCTGTTTAGAGTCATACCGGAACGTCAAATCCTTTTTCCTTGAAATACTTCTGCGCCCCTTTGTGATAAGGAACGCCCTTTTCGCTTGCCGCGTCCTTCAGGTTGATGCTTTGAGCTTCTTTGTGAATCGCCACCAGCTCGGGCACGCGATCAAAAAGCATCTTCATGATGTTGTAGGCGAGCGTTTCGTCCAGATCCTGGTAAGTCATCAAAAGATTCCCAACCGCGGAAACCGGAACGTCCTCATCGACGGCGCTGTAAACTTTCTTGGGGATTACGGCCTTGTAGTAAATGGGTCCGCTTTTCGCCACCATGGCAGGAAGCAAATCATCGTGCGCCACGATGGAGATCTTCATCCCCGGAGTGGCGGAAAGATCCAGAATCGCACCCGTGGGGACCCCTCCGGTGAAGAAAAAGGCATCGATCTTCCCGTCCTTTAGCGCGCCGGCCGATTCCGAGGCGCCCAATCGGTCTTTCTTGATGTCCTTCTCGTGATTGATCCCTCCGGCTTCCAGAACCCGAAGGGCCATCACCTCTGTCCCGCTTCCAGGAGCGCCCGTTGACACCCTTTTGCCCTTTAATTCAGAGACCTTTTTGATGCCCGATCCCTGAGTCACAACAAGGTGAGCGTAGCCTGGATAGAGCAGAGCAAGGGTTCTCACGGGAAGGGGTTTGCCGTTGAAAACGCCCTGGCCTTTGAACGCGTCATAGGCCGTGTCGCCCATGACAAAACCAAGATCCGACTTCTTCGCGCCCATGAGCTTGCAGTTGTCCACAGAGGCAGCCGTCACCTCCGCCGCTGCTTCCACGCCCGCGTATTTAGTGAGCAGGCTGGCGATGCCGCCTCCCATAACAAAGTAGACCCCTCCCATGCCGCCCGTGGCGATGGAGATCCTCTGCTTGGCCTGCGCAAAAAGAGCGGAAGAATTGCTGATCAGCATGGCCCCGCCCAATGCTGCGGACACCTTCAGAAATCGTCTTCTGTTCAGATTGTCTCCTCTGTCCCTAAAGTCCTCGTGCTTCATAGTCCGTCTCCCCCTTTCACTTGGTCTTCTTGAAGTGCGCCCATAAAACGAACATGGTTTTTTCATCAACTGAAGCAAAGAGTTGATACGACGAGCCATTCCTAGCAGGCTTCACTACCGGAGTCAACCTTTTCAGGGAGTCCT
>CAZOLJ010000010.1:68986-76242 GCA_964580575.1 uncultured Desulfobacteraceae bacterium | reverse complement strand
GAAGAATATCCAGGAGTTCATCGCTTTCGCACGGGCCAACCCCGGCAAGATCCGCGTGGGGCTGGCCGGAGGGCTCGGCACCCTGTTCCATTTGAATGTCGAGCAGCTAAAAGCTCAGGCCAAGATCGACCTCACCCCGGTTCCCTTCGCGGGCGCGGCAGAGAGCGTGCCGGCGCTCTTGGGTGGGCACGTGGAAGCCGACTGCCACACAGCCTCGGAAATTCTTCCTCATGTCCAGGCTGGAAAAGCACGGGTCCTCGGGGTCTTTGAAGAAAAGCGGAACCCCCTGTATCCCGACGCACCCACTTTCAAGGAGCTGGGCTACGACATCACTCTTGCAGCCTACTACCTGATCATTGGGCCAAAGGATCTGCCACCCCAGATCTTTTCTAGCCTTCACGATGCCTTCAAAAAGGGAATGGAAGATCCCGCCTTCACCAACGTGATCAAAGAGAAAGGTTATGAGATACAGTATCAAGGACCGCAGGAGATAAAGAGCCGCCTCATGAAGGACTACGAGAACAGTCAAAAGCTAGTGGAGGTGCTCGGTCTCAAATCCAAGTGAGGGGATTCAGGGTGCGAACACTGCATGCCGTTGTCGCAGCCGCGTTCTTCGCGCTAAGCGTCGCCTACGGCGTCGGGAGTTTGCTGTTGCCCATGGGAACCCTGGAGAGGCCCGGTCCAGGGTTTTTTCCATTGATGGTAGCATTGGCCATGGCGATCTTGAGCGGGCTCCTGGGTTGGCGGATGATTGGCCAAAGAAAGACACAACCCGTGGGTGAGGAACTCTTGCCCAGCGGACGAGACCTCCGGCGCCTGACGGCGCTAGGGGGATCTCTCGTTCTCTTTGCTCTTCTTCTTAAGCCATTGGGATATGTGATCGCGACCACCCTGCTGATGGGGACCGTTCTTCGACTCCTGGGCATGAAGCGATGGGGCCGGATCTCGCTTTCCGCTGTTCTCACCACCGCGATCTCCTATTGGCTCTTCGCCATGATGCTGCAAGTTCCGCTGCCTTCGTCAGGACTTTTCTGAAATGGATGCATTTCACGGCATTGCCTATGGTTTCAGTGTAGCACTTGCCCCTGCCAATCTCCTGGCATGCCTTTTCGGTGTGCTCGTCGGAACAATCATAGGCGTGCTCCCCGGCCTTGGCCCCATGGGCGCCATGGCCCTGCTGATCCCCGCGACCTTCTCCTTGAGCCCCACTGCGGCGCTCATCATGCTGGCCGGAATATTCTACGGCGCAATGTACGGCGGTTCGACGACCAGCATTCTGGTCAATGTGCCGGGGGAAGCGGCATCGGTGGTGACGGCGATCGACGGCTACAAGATGGCCCGAAAAGGCCGGGGAGGTGCAGCCCTGGCCGTGGCGGCCGTGGGCTCTTTCGTGGCGGGTACCTTAGGGGTTATGGCGATTATGCTTTTTGCTCCGCCGCTCGCAGACCTCGCCCTGGTCTTCGGGCCGCCGGAGTTCTTTTCGCTCACCCTTCTGGGTCTGGTGTTTCTTTCGCAGCTGGGTGGAGGCCCTCCGGTCAAGTCTTATCTCATGGTGGTTTTCGGGCTACTCTTGGGAACCGTGGGAATGGACGCCATCTCAGGGTTGCCGCGATTCACCTTCGGCATCGTGGAGCTGGGCCAGGGCGTCGAATTGGTCCCCGTCGCTATGGGCTTGTACGGCGTTGGAGAGGTTCTCATCATCGCCGAACGGATTTCAGGCGTCCCATCGCTCATTCGAGTGCGGTTTCGCGAGCTTTTCCCATCGCTGGCGGAATGGAGACGTGCCTTTCCCCCGATGCTTCGAGGAAGCATTGTTGGCTTTGTTCTTGGCCTGATTCCCGGTCCTGCAGCCATTTTGTCGACTTTCGCATCCTACGGGTTGGAGCGCAAGCTCTCGAAAACTCCGCAAGAGTTCGGGCATGGCGCGATCGAAGGGGTGGCCGGCCCAGAGGCCGCGAACAATGCCGCCACAGCCGGATCGATGGTCCCTCTGTTGGCCCTGGGAATCCCGTTTGCGCCGCCCACGGCTATGCTGCTCGGGGCTTTGACCATCCACGGCGTGCAGCCGGGGCCTCTGCTCATGGCTCAGCAACCGGAGATCTTCTGGGGGGTCGTGGCCAGCATGTACATTGGAAACGCCGTGCTGCTCATCCTCAATCTGCCCATGGTCGGTCTTTTCGCCAACATTCTGCGAATACCCCAGCACCTCCTCATGGCGCTCATCCTGGTGCTTTGCTTGGTCGGCACCTTCAGCGTCAACAACAGCCCATTGGATATTTTCATTCTCATCGGGATGGGCGGCATCGGATACATTCTTCGAAAACTCGGTTTCGACATGGCGCCCCTGGTGCTCGCTCTCGTTCTGGGGCCGACCCTGGAGAAGACATTCCGGCAATCCCTTTTCATGGCACGGGGTGACCTGTTGATGCTGATCAGCCGCCCGGCTACAGCGACGATGCTTGCGATCGGCGCAGCCTTTGTCGTGATCCCTCTCGTCTATCGCCATTGCCTGAAATCCAGGTTTGCGCAATCCAGTGAATGAAGAGGTCTCGCTTCTTTCATGACCACCCTTTCGCTCTATCAGAAACGGGCCTCAGGGGCCTGAGACCAACCCTGCACGTGGTTGGTCTCAGAAGCGGACCTACATGGAGGTAGCAATATGGAGACTGAAGAACAAGTGTTTATAGGGAAGACAGTGCTTAGAGAAGAGCAAATTGAGCCCTTCGGCGATGAAAGAGTGTTTTCGCCAGCGGACCGCGCTCGGAAAGAACATCCATGACGAGCGCAGAAAGGCGTTCATCGACTACACTATCGCCACCTCCAACCTCTTCACCGAGATTGCCGAGAAGCTCGGACAGGCTCAGCAGTAGAGCCTGTTTTCTTTTTTACGCCTGGTTCACAATGAGCAAGCTGAGCCAGTCATGACATCCCGCTCTGTCCATATCAGAAAAAAGACAGAACGAGGTGGTACCAATGCCGACCAGAATAGCATCTATGAAGCAGCTGAAGACCGAGGCAGAACAGGGCGCCGAGTTATTCTTCCTCCTCAACCACGGCCTGAGGAGCAGCACCTCACCGAGCGCCAGCTTATACCCGAGGGCCTTACGAACATCGGATATGCAAAACTCGAATGCAGGGACCGAATGAGAAAATGTATGAAACATGAAGAGGAGAAACGAGTGAAGATAACCCCCTGGCGGAAAGAGAGAAAGACGCTTTTGCACATTCCAGTTTGCGAATATTCCAGGTAAAATGGTCAAGAGAGGAAATAAGGACTTCCGAAGAGGTTTGTCGGTGAGAGTTTTGTGCTTGATAAAGAGGGTTGCAGTTTCCGCCTTCAAAGTGAGAAAAAAATGGGCCTTGCTCTCAACCGGCCTTATATGGTCTCTGGCGGAAATGTGTTTTGCGCTGGAACCTCACGAGATTCTGGTTCTTGCAAACAAGAACGCTGCAAAAAGTGTGGACCTGGCAAAGTACTACATGGATAGAAGAGGAATCCCGAAGAAAAATCTCTTGCAACTCTGGGTCAACGACAAGGAATGGTGCGAGAGAGAGGACTATGAAAAGAGAGTGGCTGCTCCTGTGCGTGAACACCTGAAGGAGAAAGATCCGAAGCGAGAAATCCGGTGCATTCTGGTCCTCTATGGTTTCCCCCTTAAAGTGGCTCCACCGAGGATGACGGGAAACGAAAAACAGGAAGCGGGCCGCCTTCAAAAGAGACTGATCGCTTTGGAAGCTCGAACCGGAGAATTGAAGAGTAGCGATAGCCAAGAAGCGAAGGAAGCAAGAGAGGAGTTGGAAGGGATAAGGAAACAGATTTCGAGACTAAGAAAAGAGGACCAGGCTGCCGCTCTGGATTCTGAGATCAGTTTGGTGCTCCTGGAGAACTACGGCTTGTCCGGGTGGATACCGAATCCCTTTTTTGCCGGCTACAAAGCAAAAGACTTGGCAAGAAATCGGGAGAAGGTCATGATCGTATCGAGGGTGGATGGCCCCACCGAAGACACTGTAAAAAGAGTGATCGATGAGAGCATGGAAACGGAAAAGAAAGGGCTCAAAGGCAAAGCCTATTTTGATGCCCGCTGGCCAAGACCTTCTGACGAGGAGAATAACAAAACGGACGTGGGATATGGGTTCTATGATCGATCCATCCACCGGGCAGCCGCCTTGGTGAAGAAGAGCGGCCGGATGCCGGTAGTCGTCAATGATCGGGAGGAATTGTTTCAGCCGGTAGAGTGCCCGGATGCTGCGCTCTACTGCGGCTGGTACAGCCTGGCGCAGTATGTGGATGCTTTCAAATGGAGGCCAGGCTCAGTAGGGTATCACATTGCGAGCTCCGAATGCCGGACCTTGAAGCAGAGGGAGAGTCAAGTCTGGTGCAAGAGGATGCTGGAGGAGGGAATCGCGGCAACCCTGGGCCCTGTGGGAGAACCCTATGTGCAGGCTTTCCCTATCCCTGAGATGTTCTTTGAGTTCCTTCTTGATGGGTCTTGGACGTTGGCAGAGTGCTACGCCCTGTCGCAGCCCTTCTGGTCGTGGCAATTGGTACTCATCGGAGACCCGCTCTATAGGCCGTTTAAATGGTAGTGGCGAAGCTCGCGTGTGTAATCTTTTTCCACAGAGGGATGTTTGTCAAAGCCGCGCTCACTCTCGATATCTGAGTGCAACCGGCAGCGGGTTTTCCCGGCTCTCTGGTATCCAGGCTTTTCGGTACCCTCCTCTTGCGCCATGCCGGTAGGGTAATTCAATCAGTTTGGTGGGGTTTCGGTAGCGCGCTCGCGTTGGCTCCGCCCGCAAAACCGAATGAACATAATACGCCTCTCTGAACGGGCCTCGGGAATAGCTCAGGGTGAGGTCAATGCTGTCGCCTTCCTCCACCAGCTTGTCGAGGTACTCGGTTTTCCCGGCGGACGGCTCCTTCAATAGCCCTAAGAGGTTTTCGGCTTCTGGCCCCTTATGATTGTCTCTAAACTCGACATGGTATCACATCCGCGGAAACGAAGTCTTTTTCCGACCGCTTGACGGCTGATGGCCTGAGTCACTGCGAAAGGCTGGCGATTTCAGGCTGCTTACGGCAAAAGAAGTTGCCGGCAGCTGCGCGGAACAATCAGGTCCCTATCATCGAGCTATCTTGTAAAGCCCTCGATCTACCCTCTTAATCTTGCCTTTCTTGGATAGCTCCCATACAATGCTGCGAACCTTCTGGCCGCTAAAACCGGTCCTGGCTCTGAGAGTAGCCGTGTCAATTCCGTTCTTCCTTGCCTTGATGAGCGCCATGACAACCTCAGGGCCACTCTTTCGCGGCTGCGCTCTCTTTCGGGGTTTCTTTGGTCCTTTGGCTATCGCCTTTGGCCTGCCGACAGCTTTCGCCGCTGCCTGATCGAGTGTCTTCGCCAGCGCATTCAAAGTCCTCGATATCTTCCGAAGCTCCCTCTCCAATTCGCCCATGATGTCCCTCCGATTGTTGGTTTACTCCCGCTACAAATGCGACGTATAGACATCCATATCATGATTCACCGTTTTCTGGCAATCCTGCGGAAGGCATAAGCAGGCGCCAGCCCATACACCAAATTTCTATAAGTTCAACCTAAGACTTACCTTACCATCCATAGGGTCTCTTTGGCAGTAGATTCAACCGCAGTTCAAACGAGAATAGTTCAAAACATTGACATCCATTCGGACAGAAAAAGCCACTGTCGGGCGACATGTTTCCTGGCAAGGGCCTACCGTAAGCGATTATGTAGCGGATTTAATCCACAGCGTCCTTCAGGGCCTTGCCGGCGGTGAACTTCGGAACGCTCTTTGCCGCTATCTTGATCTCCGCACCTGTTTGCGGATTTCTGCCAGTCCTCGCCTTCCTTTTGGCCACCTTGAACGTGCCAAATTCGACTATTGTTACCTGCCCCTTCTTCTTCAGCGCCTTTGTGATGGAATCGAAAACACACTCCACCGCCGCCCGTGCCTCCTTTTTTGTGCCGACCACCTTTGCCACCTCGTTGATCAGGTCCCCTTTGTTCATACCCTCTCCTCCTTTCTCCTCCTGAAAAAGTTGCCCCCTGGTTGTCCTCAAATAGCCCCCAGCCATGCCTCGGCAGAGAGATGGTGGACTATGGAAGGATGACCCTGTCACGACACAATCTTCAATACTTGCGGACCCATCCTGACGGGGACATCAGGAACTTCCTTTGGATACCCGATTATGATGGGCGCCACAATCCGGTCGCCCTCAGGCATCCCTATAACATTCAATAGCTCTTTGTCCTTGATCAACCTGCCCAGACCGATCCAGCAGGTCGCAAGCCCTCTATCACACGCCGAGAAAATGAAATAGCACGCAGCAAGTGCACAGTCTACCTGGATCGACAGCAGATCTTTCGGACCCACGATAAACACCAGGCACGGCGCATTGTAGAAAACATTGAAGTGTTTGTCCCGTAAAATAGCCTCGTAATTGCTGCTCGGAGAGGCAGGATTTCGTTCGATATCCTGCAGAAGGTTGCGCTTGCTTTCATCCGACAGCCGCTTAATGACCTCCTTGTTCGTGATGATAATGAAGTGCCACGGCTGCCTGTTGGATGAGCTTGGCGCAAGGCAGCTCTCGTTGATGATTTGCATGAGGATATCACAAGGCACTTCTTTGTCCTCATAATCCCTGACCGCCCTTCTTTTCTTCAGAAGTTCGGAATAATCCATTTTCTATCGCTCCTTTTCATCAGTCGTCCCGATTTCTGCAAGTTTCAGCGATTTCTCTGGAAGGATTTCCAAGAGATTCAAAGCGCAGCACGTCACCTTATCGCTACCAAGTTGTCCCCTATTCCAATTTTGCTTCAAGCGGGGGATGACTTATTCAGAGTAAACGAACTCTTTCCGTCATCATCTTTTCTAAGGATAAATCCTTTTTTCTCTAGGTAACGCAAATGCGCAATCGCTTCCCCGGTAGCAAACCATTTCTGCGCTCGTGGGAATTCCTCCCAGGAATCACAGTCAAGATCCCACGTCATTTGAGATGCCACCTCAAAAGCGGTTCGCGGATCGCCCTTAAGGATGGAAAGGACCTCTCTGAGCCGTCTTTCATGGTGTTCCTTCAACTCGGCGATTCTCGTCTTGTGATCTGTGATGAGCCTTCGGTGGCCCGGTAAAACCAAGTTGATCTCCACCTTATTCACCTTGTCCAAGCTGGCCAGATAATTCTGAAGCGGGTTGTGGTCATCTGACCAGCACTGAATATTCGGTGTGATGTCGATCAAAATATGATC
>CAZOLJ010000010.1:34348-68886 GCA_964580575.1 uncultured Desulfobacteraceae bacterium | reverse complement strand
CCCGATGCTTCGATCAGCTCCCTTTCAGGTCTGTTAAAAAATACTCGGCTGGTGCTTGTCGCAAGTTTGGATACCAAGCCAAAATGATCTGCGTGCAAATGGGTGATGAAAAAATCTGTTTTTTCAAGTTCTATGCTTAGTTGCTGCAATCCAGAGTGCATTGCATCCAGACACTCTTTCCGATTGAGCCCTGTGTCGACAATGAGATTCCTGTCTGAAGACCGAATCACATAAGAATTGAGGAATTTGAGCGGGCTGTTTGGCAGCGGGACTTCCACTCGAAAAAGATTAGGCTGTATTTCTTCTATCATAATCACGTCACTTTTAGTGCTGGCTTCCGCGAAGGCATTTCTGGCTCATATTCAGGATCTCTTTCTCTTCTTCGACGTAGCTGCTTTGACCTGTTTGACCTTTGCTCCAAGCTCCGCCAGTTTCTCCTTTGCTTCTCTTGCTCTCAGCCCCCTTATTGAAAGAATTGCTGCCTTTGTTTTGTCCCTCAGACTGAGCGCACCATCCTTCTTTTCCCATAGATGGACCGCACCCGGCGTTGTTCCCAGCAGCTTTCCGAAGTCAGCCTGGCTAAGGCGCAATTTCCTGCGAAGAGCACGTATGCCTCTCGATGAAAATCGCGCTTTCTTGCCCTCTTCCGCTTGAGGCTTCTGGGGTGATTCTACCTGGTATTTCTTGATCGTTGCTGCCAAGAGCTTGTTTTCCTTCTCAAGAAGGACTGGCCTTTTCTTCAAATCCGCCACAGTCTTCCTCAACCATGTGTTCGACCTTCCCATCCCCTCAGTGGCGCTTTTGGCTTCCCTTTTGCTGATTCTGGCAATTTCCGCTTTCAAAGCATTCACGACGCTTGACATAGTCTCCGCTCCTTTCGTTCTTAGCTTTTACCAGTGGAAGAGGGTTTTAGCCCTTTCTATGCCAGGGGGCCAGAATAATTGTCTTGACTGTAGAGATGTAGATGGTATCCCAGGAGTGACTGAATTTCAAGCGGAGGGTCACCGTAGACATGAGCTTTTTTTGTCTGATTATCATATTCCCATTATCTGGCATCCTTAAGGACAAGGGGTTCTCATGAACCTGGACGTACCTCCTGTTTCTTATTTGCTTGCTAGAAGCGTAGTTGCAATTTAAAACACGAAAGCCGTTAGAGTGAAGAAAGGAGTGTAGAAATGGGCAAGAAAGGCATGACGAGAGCGTCCATGGTGCTTTTCGGTTTGCTGTGTTTTTTGTTTGCTCTAGCTCAGGTCGCGATCGCGCAGCAGAAACCTGTCACCTCGGAGAAGCTCTCCATTGAAGATGTGAAACCGCATCTAGAAAAGATACTCAAGAGTCGTAATGTTACGCTGCAACAGGCTTTTGGAGTGCACCAAGAAGGAAGCCAAGCGACAGTTTTTTACCTGGCGGAAGGTCCTTCGATATTCGGAGTCCCAGGGACTGGGGGTCCCGGGTCTAAAAGCCCAGCTGTTGGGGGTCCAGGAGCAGAGAAGAGAGGGCCTCTCAGAGAACAGTTGAAGCTGGTAAGGTTTAATTCTGGTGAATGGTTCGACCCACAACACCAGTTTCTTGTCTTCAAATGAATCGTAACCCTTCCGTGAAAACCTTTTTACGTGGGAAGACCGGGCTCGCTCTTGTAGAGCATGGGGAACCCAGAAGGGTGGCCGTGAAACTTGTGAAGGCTTAGTACATGCCGTTATAAATACGATGACGTATGTTAGTTGCATTTCAATTCCATCCATGGCCTATTTAGTCTCCGAGAAAGGAGGTGAAGTATGCCACGAAATAGCCCGTATACTCTGCTTCTGGATTGTAGAGAGAAACAGTTCCTGGAAGCAATCACTCGTAAATATACGTTACCGTATCGAGATGTCATGCGGGCCAAGGTTATCCTCTTTGCCGCTCAGGGTTTGTCCAACAAGGAGATCGGCCAACGCCTGGACTTGCCGCGACAGATCGTATCGAAGTGGCGCAAGCGCTTCTTCGACCAGTGCCTGGCTGGCCTGCAAGAGCAGTTCCGTTGAGGGGAACCTCTTTTACCTTCTTCCCTGGGCCAAAAAAACTCCTGTCGCGTGGAGTATTGCCGATTCGTATTTAAAACATGGCGGTTGACAACATTTGCAATAGCCGCCTTGAGTATGATCATTATTGCTCCTTATACAGGCGATCCTACTTGGGATTGTTTTGACGTTTTTTTCATGGGAACCCTAACGTATTCGACTTCGCCTTGGGCAATAGGTGCCCTATACAATGCAGGGAAAAGGAAGCTGAAACTCTTGCAGGCCTATGTCGCTATTTGCGTATGGATGTTTTCGGCAAGCTGATCTAATGACATTTATCTTGTTTTGAGGGACGGAAGCTATCCGCTAACTTGGTTTTCAAATATTCTTGCATCTTCGGTTTTATATGTTTCGGCGGGTCTCTTTCGGAATCTGGACCGGATTCATGGCAGGGGGGGTTTCCTTCGCATTTCTGGAGAACAACTGTCCTTATAGCACCTCTGAATCGCGGTTTTCGAAAATAGTGTGGTATGCCCTATCTGTCATGGCTCTTGTTTCGTTCCCTTTTTTAGCACTGCTGCATACCAGTAGACGGCAAAGGGCTTGTCTCATTCGTGAAAGAGAGGGGATCCGGATTATTAGATCTTTCACACGCCGTTGGAGCGGCTCACGGTGGTCTATATGGTGAGTGGAGCTCTCCCCAGTGAGAAGTGCCTCGTCGAAGAGGAATATGGCGATGAAACCGAGCTTTCCACAACGGGATTCTTTATCTTCGAGATTCCGGCGTTCTGGATCGACACGGTTTGGAAATTCCACGGCCTGCTGACAGCCCGTATCAAGTCCAGACTGAAAGCCCTGCGTTAATCTCTCGATCTACCCCGTCTGTCTCCACCCCAGCAGAAAACCCTGGAGATTGCTGGCGCCAGGCATGGCAGAAGGGGGTGACCCTTCGAACGGATTCATCAGAAGTCCGATATCTTGGATGAAACTCGCTTTCCCATGTCGGCATCTTGCCCATTTGCTTTTTTTGCTATGATTGGCATCTATAGATTGACCCGAGCGGGTAAGGCGGTGCGTCTTGTTCGGAAACCACCTATTTGGTCGTTTGGAGGAAAAAAATGAAAAAATATCTTCCCGCCATTACGGTCCTAATCATTCTATTGTTTGCGTCTAATGTCAGGGGGCAACCTCTTTGGCATGGAACCGAGTATGGCATGACGCTCGAGCAGGCTAAGGCACAAGTACCAAATGCAGTGCACCCTTTGAAACCGAAACATCGAAGTGATGGTGCCGAGGAACTGCTGAGACTTGACGATGTTACTCTGGTGGGCAAGCATTTTTCCGTTTCCTTCTTTTTTAGTGATGGCAAGCTCAAAGAAGTCATTTTGTCTCTGGAGGAGAGGCATGATTTCGAAAGCGCTATGCGTGTGTTTGACTCCCTTGTCGAGGATTTCCGAGCAAAGTATGGACGTGAAATCATTCGTCAAACCATGAAGGGCACTTTTTCAAACACAGCCAATGCGACTTGGATTTCTGGACAGACCAATATCACCGTTTTTGCGACAAGTGTCGGTGAAAATGATGCAACCCTAAATGTCAATTTTCAAGTAAGAGCTCCACGCAGGCTGATGACCCACAATCTCCCCAGCAACTCCGAAGTAAGGGCGAAATTCCCTCATATTGCTGAAATATTTTTGAGGACCGTCTTTCAAATTGAAGCGCCCCTCGCGTCGGCAACAACCGCGCCAATAAGGCGCTTGACGAGCGACTTTTGTTGATGATTGTCAGATCTCACGGTGTTTTCCAGACCGCTTCGAAAGCTTCTTTTGACTGCCAGAAGGAAGTCCTGGAATGAGTGTTTTTCGGTTTTCGTGATGGCAAGAGAGGAGAGCGGTCTTTATCTATCCACATGATCTCGGACAGGCGGAAATGCATACAGAAGAGATCGCACTGTGGGGTAATCCCAAGTGAGGCGATGAGCATAGAGATAGCTCCGAAAATGGAGATGGTGATAATCAATCTTCGCACCCCCTCCATGACGCCACGCCGGTCGTACTCGCAAGTGGGAGCTGGCCGCCTTGCGGCGCACAATGTGTCAAGCGCCTATTCAAGTTCAGGAGACATCAAGGAATCCCTCGACCACGTCGAGGGCTTGTCCAGTTTCAGAACTATAGCGAATACAAGCGGCAGCACAGGCATTGCGTTGAGTTACAATATAAACAAGGATGAGACATAGCATTTCCTTTGCGGGAAGGGCTTCTCGTCTAAGGGACCTTTACGGCATGACAAGCAGAAGGCTCTTGACCTGGCGTAAAACATCTGCACAATATCCAAGGTGTTGTGTTATGAAACTGAGCGAGTGTCTGTGGAACCTCAAATTGTTCTCGCCCCTGTTGGGAAGAGAATCCCCCGCCTGAAGCGGCCCGAGCATGGGGGCGAGGCGGATTTTGCGGTTATGCTCCTGTCCACCGGCATCGTCAAGCGCGCCCGGGGGCTCAGGATTTTGAATATCGCACAGATGGTTCAGCGCTCCGCCCTGATGTTGGTCATTAAGAAGTCGAACTGCACGGAAGAGACTTTCAGGAAGAATCCAGGTCTATGCGTCCGTTTTGTGAAGGCCTCCATCGAAGGGAAATATGCCTTCGCCCATCAGGAAGAAGCCATAGATATCGTGATGAAATACGTCAACGAAGCGAACGTGGCCACCAATCGTGTCCACCAAGAATGGATGCTTGCCCGCATGAAAGACATTATGCTCCCTCTCGGGCAGGAGGGCATTCCCATGGGCAGGTTGCTGGAGACCGCCTATGACTTCGTTGCCCTTGAATTTGAAAGAAATAGGATGATCGACCGTGTCCCTTCCTTCTCCAAATTTTACGTGAGTTGCGTGCCCGATGCTGAAAAATAGGTCCCTCTCTGCACAGCTCGCCTCCCTTATCCTTGTGAGCACCGCGATCATCTTCGTGGCTGCTTTCGCCTACAATTACTACTCCTCCAAAGAGGCGGTCATGAAGCAAGTGACCGAGAACGCCAAGAACCTGGCCTTGTCCACGGCCGGCAGGATCGAGGTCATTCTTCGAGGGGTAGAAAAAGCCCCCATCAACCTGGCCGGAATTCTTGAGCAATACTCCTATGATCAATCAGACCTCATCCGTCTGATCCAGAATGCTGTTGCCCACAACGAGGAGATCTTCGGTTCTGCCATTGCCTTTGAGCCTTATGGCATGGACCCCGAATCACCCTATTTCTCACCCTACGCTTACAGGGAAAAAGATATCATCAAGGTCACTTTCCTGGGTGGCGAGTCTTACCACTACTTCACCTGGGACTGGTATCAAATCCCAAAGGAACTCAACCGGCCCGTCTGGAGCGAACCCTACTACGATGAAGGGGGTGGAAACATCATCATGTCCACCTTCTCTGTACCCTTTTATAAGGAGTCAGGCGGCAAGAGGGTGTTCCAGGGTGTCATTACAGCCGACGTCTCTCTCCTGTGGTTGAAAAAAATGGTTTCCGCCGTGAAGATATATGAGACCGGTTATGCTTTCTTCATCTCGCAAAACGGGGTCTATTTCACTCATCCCGACGAGACTTGGATCATGAAAGAAAGCATCTTCAGCATAGCCGAGGCGCGGCATGCCCCTGCGCTTCGAGAGATCGGCAAAAGAATGGTCCAGGGAGGGGAAGGATTTGTTCCCCTCGATGACCCGGTCTCGGGAAAGAGGCTATGGATGTACTACGCATCCTTGTCTTCCACGGGCTGGGCGCTCGGAGTGGTTGTTTCGGAAGACGAATTGCTCGCTCCCATACGAACGCTGAGCTTGAAGATCCTTATCATCGGACTGCTAGGGCTCAGCTTTCTCACCATCGTCATCACCACCATCAGCAAAACCGTAACAAAACCGGTAAAAAATTTGGACGAAAGCACATCCCTCATCGCCGGGGGCGACTTTACCGTCTCCGTTGAGGAGACCGGACCCAAAGAGATCGTCCGTCTCGCCCAGACCTTTAACCAGCTGGGCCGAAGGTTGACAGAATACATGGAGAAACGCGATTTCATCCGGGACACCTTTGGCCGATACGTGACGCAGGAGGTGGTCAAAAAACTCCTGGAGTCCCGGGACGCTTTGAATTTGGGCGGCGAAACACGGGAAGTCTCCATCATCATGTCGGACCTGAGGGGATTCAGCGCCTTGACCGCAGACATGGAACCTGCACAGGTCATCATCTTTCTTAACCGCTATTTAGGCAAAATGATAGAAATCCTCATAGAGTACCGGGCGATTATCGACGAAATCCAAGGAGACGGTATCCTAGCCTTTTTTGGAGCACCCGAAGCCATGCGAGACCATCCGCTTCAGGCTGTGGTCTGTGCGCTCCGCATGCAGTCGAGCATGGAAGAGATCAACGTCATGAACCAGGCTGACGGCTTGCCCCACCTGGAAATGGGAATCGCGGTGAACACGGGCTCCGTGGTGGTGGGGAACATCGGGTCTGAGAGACGCACAAAATACGGGTTGGTCGGAGCGCAGGTCAACCTCACGGGTCGATTGGAATCGTTCACTGTGGGGGGGCAGGTGCTTATCAGCAGTTCCACTTTTGAGAGCGTGCGTGACCTTGTTGATATCCGGGATTCCATGCAAGTCGAGATGAAAGGGTTTCCTGGAGCGCTGACTGTTTATGATGTCAGAGGAATTGGGGACCCTTACAACATTCAGCTCAAAGAGAGGAAAGAAAGCATGGTCCCGCTCCCAGAGCCGATAGCGGTCTGCCTTCATCGTATCCACAACAAGGTTATCAGGAAAATGATCGAGGCGGCGTGGATCATCCAGTTTTCGGAGACCTCAGCGGTCATCCAAACGGAGGGCGAATTGAGGCAGTGGGAGAACGTCCGTTTTGACCTTTTCGATCCCAAAAGGGATGAGATGCAGGGGAGAATATACGGAAAGGCCATTTCTGTGAAGCCCCTTACCGACAATCTCCATGAGGCGGTCATTCGATTTACCTCCGTATCCCCAGGCATCTTCCAAGTCATCCAAAAAACCGCGGGCAGTTCCTAGAATCTTGTCTGACGGTGCTTCGCCAGGGAGGTCCAGCAAATCCGCCTGCCCGATGAACACATTCGAGATGTAATCTTGATGGATGGGGGGAAAATCCCCGGCTTCCGGCCACGCAGGCCTGACGATCATCCAGGCAGGTGATGCCCTCAAAAATGTAACCGCCGATGGGAGTGCACTCATCCACCACTGGTTCTTGCCCGTTCATGAGTCGCACATGGAAAATCCGTCCCCTCGTGCTAAACGCCATCATTGCCCAAATCAAGGCGTTGTCTCCCCAACCTTCATTTGTGGTCTTCGGCGGCGATATGTCCTACAGGGGCTATATCAAACCCGACTGAACTTTCCAAACCTGGAAAGACCTCTTCGATCCCCTGACGAGCGTGGGAATAACCTTATATACCGCAATCGCCAATCATGAACTCTATCACGAACATTCCCAAAACGGATTCCTATTGGAAAACCAGATACAATATCAAAAGGTATTTGCGGAGAACTCTGACAAAGGGCCCCCGGTTATGAGCGGCCGGTCTACTGAAAGAAGGAAGTCCAAGTGGAAATCATGATCAATCAATCCCTTTCAGAGCCCGAGGCAATGCCCGAACCCATCACGAAGGAAGAATCTGTTGAGCCTGCGACAGAGATTGCCACGGCCGGAACCGAGGTCGAGAAGATCGGAGATCGGCTCGTGAAGGTCCAGTTCATCGAGTACACGGGCAAGCGCAAGAAGGTGACGCACATCGAGGTCAAAGAAGCAGAGCTTGATGAAATGCTGAAGCAAAACGACAAGCCCGGAGGAGCGCAGTTTGAGATGTTCTGATGTTAGTCAGGGCGACAGAGAAAGCCCCGGGTGGATCTCCCTCACTCGGGGCTTTGTTCATATCACAGGTTAGGGCGAGGCTGTGATCTCCAGACGATTTCCAATGCTCCACGGGGCTGTTGTTGAAAGGTCTTGACAATCTGGTCTGATCTGGTCAGAGTGTATGGCAAGGAGGTAACCGGTATGCATGTCACCAATATTTCTGCCGCCAAGACCCATTTGTCAGCTCTGATAGAGAAAGTTGTGGCCGGTGAGGAAGTTATCATTGGAAAAGCCGGAAAGCCTGTTGCTAAGCTGGTCCGGTATGAACGAAGCACAGAGCCGCGGAGTCCGGGCGCTCTCAAGGGAAAAATAAAAATTGAAAAGGATTTCGATGAACTTCCTGAGAATATTGCAAAAGCCTTCGGGGTCACAAAGCCATGAATCTATTGCTTGATACTCACGTCCTTCTGTGGTGGCTGGATGCTTCTCCGTCGTTATCAGAGATTGCGAGAAATAAGATATCCGATGTCAGCAACATTGTTTTCGTAAGTGCTGCGGTTATCTGGGAGATCCGAATAAAACAAGCTTTAGGCAAGCTAAAGATCCCTGCCAGCTTCCGCAAGGTATTGGAGCGCCAACCTTTTGAAGTGCTTCCAATTACTGTGGACCACGCTCACGCTGTTGGAAATCTACCCTCTCATCATCGTGACCCCTTTGACAGAATGCTTATTGCACAAGCGAAGGTAGAACGCCTCACCCTTGTTTCCCATGACCGCATTTTTCATCAGTATCGAATACCGATCATTGAGGCTTGAACCTGAATCAGCCGAAACGGGTTGAGTTCTTGGGTCTTCCTTTGCCTCAGAAATGAGCATCTCCACTCGTGAGAAGAAGAACTGAGCAGACTCTGCCGTCGAGGGGAAAGCATGCCCCAAGGTAAAGCAGATCGAAAAAAAGCCAAGCGAAAAGAAAGGCTGAAGGAAAGAAGACAGAGGTCGGCTCGTGCCGGGCAATTGGAGAAGGCTGACTTTTTGTTCTGGGAAGCTCTACAAAACGCAGAACAAGGCAACCTTGAAAAGGCACTCCATCAAATGGAGAAGGCTGCGAATGCCCATCCCAAGAACGTAGAGTACACGAATGAAATGGGCCGCCTTGCCCATGCTCTGGGTAGGAAGGACATCGAACTCAAATCTCTCCTGAGGCTCCACGATATGGAAGCGCTGGATCTCCAAGGGACCTTGTCCTTGTGCAGCCTTCTCACAAACGCTTGCCGCTATGCTCAAGCGCTGAGCCTCATTGATGACACTCTTCGCTTTCTTTCCCATGGGAGAGCAAAACACAAGAAAGTGCTGCTCAAGTCTTTTCAGCAACAAAAGCTCTACTGCGAAGCCATGATTGAAATGGAGGAAAAGCGCGCCGAGCCTTTGCCAGAGCCTGATGAAGCAACCCCGAAGGTCGTCTCTTCAGAGAGAGTGGTTCAGGCGAGAGCCGCCATCAGTCTCCCTCCCCCGGAAATCCAAGTTCGTGTGGAAGTAGACCCCCTTCCTCTCCATCAGGCCCTCACAGAGGGCGGACACTCTTCGTATGAGGATTATGAGCTTGCCCTGGAAGGGTATCGGATTCGATTCAGCGAAGCCTTCGAAAACCTTATCTGCCAGGGTCAACTTCAGGAGGTGCGTTCCTTCTGGTACCAGGAAGAAACGGTCAGAAAAGTGATGAAAATCTTCCGAGGTCGCGCTTTATTGGCCGACGAAGTGGGCCTGGGCAAGACCATCGAGGCCCTCATGATCCTCAAGGAGTACATTTTGAGGGGAATGGTCAAGTCGGCGCTCATTCTTGTCCCCTCGCCTCTGGTTAGCCAGTGGACCGAAGAGCTGGCCACGAAATTCCGACTGCACTTCTTTTCCACAGAAGAAACGGCTTTTCGTTCCGGCGAAACGTCTTTCTGGAATCAGCCTTACGTTCTGGCTTCCATCAACACGGCAAAATCACCCAAGAACTTCCCTCTAGTCACACAAAGGGAGTGGGATCTGGTGATTGTGGATGAAGCCCATCACCTGAAGAACCGCAACACCCTCAACTGGAAGATCGTAAACAGTCTGAAAAAGCGATTTCTCCTTCTGCTCACGGCCACTCCGGTGGAGAACAACTTGATGGAGCTTCATAATCTGGTCACACTCCTCAAGCCGGGCCAGTTGAAGACGGCCACGGAATTCAAACGCCAATTCATGACTTCCGGGGATCCGACCGATGCTCGCAACCGAGAGGCCCTCAAGGCCCTTCTGGGAGAGATCATGGTCCGCAATACCCGCGCTCTGGCCAAAATCGGTATCCCGCCGCGATTCGCCCAGACCGTAAAGGTGGAAAGTCCTGATTCTGAGAAGGCCCTGTATGCGACGATTTCATCCCTTGTCAGGACCATCAATAAGGCCGACGGCGCAGCCAGAAGGCTCCTGCTCAAGAATCTCTTGGAAGAAGCGGGTTCATCGCCCCGCGCTGTTGCTTTAAGTCTTTCTCGAATCCTTGAAAGAACTGATGGACTCTCCCACTGCGAAAAAGAAATCCGCGATGCTTATGATAGATGTTGCTCTCTGGAGGATCACAGCAAGCATCGGGTCCTCCTGAACTTGGTCAAGAGATCAAGGGAAAAGATGATTGTATTCGTGAAATATCTGGGCACTCTCGAGTCCGTCGCAGAGTTCCTTGACCGCCAGCAAATTCCTTATGCCTTATTTCACGGAAGAATGGACAGCCTTGAAAAGGAGGAACAAATAAGGCGGTTTAAGGAGGATAAAGGAATTTTGGTGACAACCGAGATCGGAGGCGAAGGTCGAAACCTGCAGTTCTGCAACCAGATGGTCAACTATGATCTTCCTTGGAACCCCATGAGAATCGAACAACGCATCGGCCGCATTCACAGGATTGGACAGGAAAGGGAAGTCGTGATTTACAACCTCTGCGCCGAAGGAACCATCGAGGAAAAGATCCTGGACATTCTGGATAGAAAGATCAACATGTTCGAAATGGTGATTGGCGAAATCGACATGGTCCTGGGCAGGATTACGGGAGAGCAGGAGTTTTCGGACATGATCTATGACATCTGGGTTAACGCTCCCACCGAGGATAAGCTTGAAAAGAGCTTTTCCCAACTGGCCACAAAGCTGAGACGGGCAAAGACCGGTTATGAGAGCACAAAGGCCCTGGATGAGAAGATCTTCGGTGAAAACTATGAACTCTGAGACCCTGAGACAACCTTTTCTCTTTGGTCGGCGTTTCCTGGAAATGCAAGGGGCCGTGATCGAGGCAATCCCGGAGGGTTTTGATGCACTACTTCCACAGGATCTTGCAGAGAGTTTGGAAATTCCGGACTATGTGCGTATCAAGGAAGGGCGGCCCTCAGAAGGCGAAGAGGGATACGCGATCAACTATGGTTCTCTTCTGCTGGATAAAATGGTCGAGCTCTCGTGCAGGCATCTTCCTCTGGCTTCCTGTCAGCTTTCCTTTCACTATTTGAAAAGCCAAGGCTTTGACCGCCTGATCCAGGATCAACTGACCTTTCGCAAGTCGCTTTGCAGGGTGACGTCCACGGCGGCTATTAAGACAGATTACCTTGTCCTGACATGCCGCTACGTGGCTCGCAGTGATGAACAGAAAGAGGGCCTCATCTCTTTTGCCTTCCATTTTGATACGGGTACCTTTGTTCCCCTGCGGTTGGATACGTCGGCCAGCGCTGCTGCCGAAACTGCGCCTCTTCCTGATTCCTTAAAGGACAATGACAAGTGGAACAGGATCATCAACACCCTTTCACGTGTATCACCGGGATTGATTGCCCATGAGATTCAAGATTTTCGAGACAGCATGAACAGAAGACTTAGGAGGGATGCAAAAAATCTCGAAGAGTATTATGGAACCTTGAAGAAGGAGATGGAGGAAAGCCTGGGGCGATCCGGCCTTTCAGATCACCTGGTTCAAGACCGCAAGCAAAAGATCGCCCTACTTCCGGAAGAGCTTGCCAGGAAAAAAGACGACCTCATCGAGAAATACAGCATCAGAGTGAAGGTCCTACCATGTGCGGCTCTTTTCATCCGGACCCCGGCGGTTAGGGTCCTATGTGATGCTCATATCGGAAGAGAAAGGAGGTCGATTTCTCTGACCTATAATCCTTTGACCAAGGCCGTTGATCCTCTTCTCTGTGAAGGGTGCGGCAGCAGTTCCACGACCATCTCCTTCTGCAGCCGCCACCATGTGCTCTGTCCCTACTGCTTGGAAAAGTGCCCCGCGTGCGGTTCGCCAAGGCCAGTATAGCATTCGCATCAATGACCAATGGCGGATATGCTTCGAGTGGCCCAAAGGAAGCCCCGGACCGGTCAATGTTGAAATAGTCGATTATCATTGAGGTGAATTACGGGACGCAACGCGATACATCCAGGAGAGCATCTCGCCGAGCAGCTTGAAGAGCTTGAGCCGGATGCGAGGCTGGACAGCCACGATCCGGCCCGACCATTCGACCTCGTCCCTTGTGGTTATCGACCTTGGCATCGGCTGTCTCCCGACTCGCCTCTGCATCATTTATCATTCCAGAGGCCGGCCTTCATCAAGCGTTGAACCAGCGTCTTACGCTTCACGTGGTCGGCCATGAATTTCTTCAATTCCTCTTGGAATCGCACAATGCTCGCGTGAACCCTTTAGGCTTCGGAAAGATCGGCTCCTGCGCAGAAAGCCTTGCCCGCACCCTTCACCACGACCGCACGGACCGAATCATCCTGATCGGCGGCCGCAAAGATCCCGACCAACTCCTTCCGCATGGTGTGCGTGAAAGCGTTCATTTGATCCGGCCGATGAAGTGTGACCGTTGCAATACCTTTTTCAACCTCATACCGTGTCTGGGTCAGTTCCATGAGTATTCCTCTTTCTAATCGTTTCAACCCGGATCAAGCGATTTCAAAAAACGACTCGTCGAATTCCGGTTTACCCTGGTATCTCTTCAAATGGATTCCCATGGTCCTGTCCATGTGTTCGAAGAGGTATGGATCCGCTTCGATCCCTGCCTGATGAAGGGCTTTGAAAATAGATTGGGGAGAGGGAGGGCAGCCTTTGATGGCAATCATTTCCCGAATGTTGGGGTTGTTCCTGTTGGCCTCGCAAATGCATTTGCCTAGCAACAGGGTCTTTTTCTTACCGGGTGAAGCCTGCATGAGCTTCCCTGTCAAAATCTCCACCTCATCGAAAGGGGTGCCCTTCCAGGCCCGTGCGATGGCGATCAGCATCACTCGGGTCAATCCCGCACAATAGGTGCAGATCGTCAGATCGTACTTGGGGTAGGATACTCCCCTGATCCCTCTCTTTTCCATGACCAAGGGGAACGTACCCTCCTCATTGTAGGGAAAAGTCCACTCGTGAGGTGACGCCACATCTTCAATCTTCTCCCCAACGACCTCCACATCAGACAAGTCAACGGGCCGGTGCAGGGCTTGAGCGGCATGAACCAGATGAGGGACCTTCGCAGGCTCGATGCCCAAGAGCATAGCCCCCACCCTGTCAGCCGATAAAACATCGGAGGACGCCACAAGCAGATTGCTCCTTCTGGCCTGACCGTCCACGTTCGGGCCACGCTCCTGCGTATAGATGCCGTCCACGAGCGTGAACATGGGCGGCATGGGAAGGAAGAGTCTCGAGACCATGCGATGAAGATCCAGGCCGGGCGTTGGGCTGTGGCACTTCTTTCTTGACGGGATGTCAATGGTCCCCTTGAGGTTCTTGATGCCGAGGCTGACCATGGTCTGGGTGTGGGTCTTCAAGACAGGCAGGTTGACAACAAAGTCACTCTCCAGAATGTCCCGGTTAAAGTTTAGAGTGATGCCTTCACCTGCATCGACTTTCACAAAAGGTCGTTCGAAGGTGTTGAAATACCTCACACCATATCTCTTCTTAAGGACGTCATACCCGAGGGTTTTGAAAGCGTGAGCAGGCGTTTCCAGATCCTTTGGTTTAGCGATGACCGTGCCTTCTCCGATGGTGATGTCATCGATTCCCCTTTCCTTCAGAAGAACCACCATGTCCTCCACTACGCGGGACGTGGTAACGACCCCCCACTTGGGAAAGGGAACGGCCTTGGTCCAAAAAACAATGTTGGGCTTGATGAAGACCTTGGTTTGAGAAGGCAAAGAGTCCAGGCCATGTGAGAGCGTAACGGCTTTCGCGACAGACTCCAGCGGCTTCTCATATCGAACGATGGAAACAAGATGTTTGTTCATGCTCCTACCGTTGCATATTCTCCCATATAATGGAATAGCCTTGTCCCCGGCCGACGCACATGGTCGTCAGACCGTACCGTGCATCAGGATGCTCTTTGAAAAGGTTCATCAGAAAAGTGACCAACCGCGGGCCTGACGCGGCCAAGGGGTGCCCGAAGGCCAAGGATCCTCCCCATCTATTGACTCTAGGGTCATCCGCCTTCAGGCCCAATCTGTCCAAGCAGTAGAGGGCCTGGACTGCAAAGGCCTCGTTGATTTCAATGATGTCCAACTCTCTCATGGTCAATCCTGCCTTGTCCAATGCTTTCAAAGTGGCAGGCACCGGCGCGGTTCCCATGATGGTGGGATCCACCGCCGCCACAGCAGAGGCGACCCAGCGCATTTTGGGTTGCAGGCCCAAGGCCTCAGCCTTTTTCTCGCTCATCAAGAGGATGGCACCTGCGCCATCATTGAGCCCTGAGGCATTTCCGGCCGTGACCCGCCCGTTCTCCTTGAAAACCGGTTTGAGACCGGCCAGGGATTCCATGCTGGTCTCCGGCCTGGGTTGCTGATCTTTGTCGACCACCACTCTCGTACCGTCACAGCCTTGGACCTCAATGGGAACGATCATCGGTTTCATTTTGCCGGCCTGAATGGCCCGATCCGCCTTTTGCTGGGATGATAGAGCATATCGGTCAGCCTTCTCCCTGGTGAATTCCGGAAACCGGTCGTGGATATTCTCTGCCGTCATGCCCATGTTGAAGGCCGATGGTCCTCCCATCACCTCCTGGAGACGAGGGTGAGGATCACGCATGAACCCCATGGGCACGTGACCCATATGTTCCACCCCTCCTGTAAGAAGACAGTCGGCCATCCCTGTGGCAATGGTGCCCACACCAAAGCCGATCGCCGTGAGTCCGCTGGCGCACATGCGGTCGATGGAACACCCCGGCACGTTCCACCCCCAGTCGGCCAGCATAGGTACCGCCCTGCCAATCGTTCCTCCTTGCTCTTTGACTTGGTTGGTGGCCCCCCAGATACTGTCCTCGATCATGTCCGGCCGCACCTCAGGGTTCCTTTGGATCAGAGCTTTGAGAAGGGCGACCGCCAGGTCGTCGGCCCGGGTTTTCCAGAACACGCCCTTTTCCCCTGCCTTTCCGAACGCTGTCCTCACACCGTCAATCAGGACGACCTCATTCAGCTTTTTCTCCATCATGTCAAACTCCCCTACGGTTCCCTTTCAAACACGGCCGCGATCCCCAGGCCTCCTCCACCGCAGATGGTTTGAAGACCATAGCGTGCGCCCCGTCTTTTCATCTCATAAACAAGGGTGACCAGCATGCGCGTCCCCGTGCACGCAATCGGGTGTCCGAGGGAGATCCCGGACCCGTTTACATTGATCCTGGCGTAGTCTTCAGGCCCCAGACCCATGCTTTTGAGATCAGCCAGAACCTGGGCTGCAAAGGCCTCCTGGATTTCGATCAGATCCATTTGATCTATGCTCAACCCCGCCCTTTTCAAGGCCTTGCCTACGGCAATGGGGACTGTTTTATAGGTTCGCCGAGGATCATCCCCCGCCAACGCAAAGGACCTGATCTTCGCCATAGGTTCTGCGCCCCATTCAAGGGCCTTGTCCTTTGAAGTGACCACCACGGCGGCTGCTCCGTCGTTCTCGGTTGAGGAATTGCCTGCCGTGCACACGCCCTTTATCACAGGCTTGAGTTTTGCCAGCTTGTCCAGGCTCGCATCAGACCGTGGGTTCTCATCCATTTTCACAACGTGTGTTTCCTTTTCTCCCTCGGAGATCGAGACTGGAATGATTTCCTGGTCGAACTTGCCTGATTCAATGGCCAAACAGGCCTTTCGGTGACTCTGCAAAGCCCACTGGTCACAGGCCTCACGGGATATGTTTTCTTCTTTGGCCGCCGTCTCCGCCCAAGTCATCATCGCTGGCAGGATTCCATATCGCTCCTCAGGCTGGGACATGACCCTCGCCCGCTGGATACGATCATAAAGGGGAATTCCCCAGATGGCGAGATCCCCATGCCCCCCGGGTATGCCCTTTTTGCCGCCTACTCCCCATTTGACGTCACCCGGGATGTAAAACTCCGCGTTGCTCATGCTCTCCACACCGCCGGCAACAACGACTTCAGCCTGTCCTGATTGGATCATCATGCCTGCAAAGCACACCGTGTCCAACCCGCTGCAGCAGCGACGGTCTACGGTCACTCCAGGAATGGAATCAGGCCAGCCTGCCTTCAGGAGCGACATGCGCGCGATATTGACGTACTCCCCGTTCTGATAGGACTGCCCCAGGATCACATCCTCAACCTGCTCGGGTCTTACCTTTGCCCGATCTAAAACTGCGTTTAGGACCAGGGCTGCCAGGTCATAGGCCTGGACATCCTTCAGCGCCCCCATGTACCGGCCTACCGGCGTTCTTGCAGCAGAAATGATTACAGACTCTTTCAAAATTCTCCTCCATCATGTGCGGGTTAATGAACTAGAATGCTTCATTCGGCATCTCTGCGACCTCCGCTGGCTTCTTTGTCGCTTGTGCAAGGTCTGCACTTCTCCCCCGAGTCCTGGATGATGTTCATGGTTCACACAGAATCGTTCAAGTTCTTCCCTCCCCCTCAAGGGCATAGGCGCTAACCTAAGCCGTCACCCCGGTGAAAACCGGGGTCCAGATGATTTCATGCTTCCTGAATTGCTTTTGGGGGACGCGCCGCTTTTTTCCGCACAGCCGTCATAGGTGGCGGATCGGACAAAACGGTTCCGCACGACCAGACCCTTCAGGTTCACGGGTTCCAACAGGATGTTCATGGGAAAATCCATTCAGGAAGCCGGGCAAAGGCTTGTCTTAAAGACCCAGGTAGGTTTTACGAATGACTTCATCCTGGAGCAACTGCTCCCCTGATCCTTCAGCGATGATTTTGCCTGAGGACAGGACGTAATTCCGGGAGGCCATCTTGAAAACAGTGCTCACCTCCTGTTCCACCAGGAGCACGGTGATTCCAAGCCCACTGATCTCTTTGATCTTTCCAAAAACCTCTCCCCTCATGATCGGTGCAAGCCCTGTGGAGGGTTCGTCGATGCACAGGAGTTTCGGGATGGACATAATGGCCCGGCCTATGGCCAGCATCTGCTGCTCTCCGCCCGACAGGGTTCCGGATATCTGCTTGGATCGGCCCTGCAAGATGGGGAACAGTTCATAGACCCTTTTGAGGTTGTCTTCGATCTGTTTCTTGTCCTTCAGAAGGTAGGAACCTGCCATGAGATTCTCTATCACACTCATCTCCCTGAAAGGCCTCCTCCTCTCGGGACAGTGAATCAGTCCCCTCTTTACAATCTCATGGGCAGGAATCCGGTCGATTCTTTCCCCGTCAAAGGTCACTTCCCCCTTGATGGTGATCTCTCCATGGGCCGAGCGCTTTTTGACGTGCTTCTCCCAGGACACCAAACCAGTGATCGACCTCAACAGGGTCGATTTGCCTGCCCCGTTGGGTCCCACCAGGCTCACCAGCTCACCCTGGTCCACCCCCATGCTCAGGTCATTGATGAGCATGGCCTTGTCATAGCAGACCGTCAGGCGGGTAACTTCGAGCAACAAGGTTACATCTCCCTATCACCGAGGTACGCCTCGATGACCTTTTGGTTGGTCACGATCTCCTCAGGCTTGCCGTCGGCAATGACGGTTCCGAAATTGAGTACGATGATCCGGTCCACGATCTTCATGAGCTGTTGCAGCTTGTGCTCCACGATGATCATGGACGGGCCTTCGCTGTGGAGGCGACCGAAACGGCCGCCCTTGTGAAGTCTCTTGATGGATTGTGCCATCAGCTCGGTTTCGGCCGGGCTGAGTCCGCCAAAGGGCTCGTCCAAAAGCAGGAGCTCGGGTTCTGTGGCAATGGCACGCGCCACCTCCAGGCGCTTGAGATCGCCCTGAGACAAGGTGGATGCTTTCTCCAGGGCCATGTCGGAGATCCCCGCAAACTCCAGGGCATCCATGGCCTTGGATTCGATCTTTTTGACCCATTCCCCGCTCTTCATGGCCCGCGGGGAAAGGCAGGACACCATGACGTTGGCAATGATCGGCAGCCGTTTGAAGGGCCTCATGTTCTGGAAGGTACAGGCGATGCCTCGATTGACAATCTCCCACGTCTTCAACCCGACGATCTCCTTGCCCTTGAATCGGATGGTGCCGGAATCGGGTTTGAGAATGGCTGTGATCAATCGCAGCAGCGTGGTCTTGCCGGCGCCGTTAGGGCCGATCAGGCCCAGCACCTCTTCCCGGCCCATGGAAAAACTCACGTCCGTAATCGCACTGATCCCCCCAAAATCCTTGTTAATCGTTTCGATCTCCAGGAAGGGTTGCGTCATATCATCTTCCTTCGGCCTCTTCTCTCAGTTCGCGCCTGGAAACCTTGCCCACATCGGTTTTGGGAAGCTCCCCTCTGAATTCCACAATCTGGGGGACCTTGTAGTGGGCCAGGTTCTTGCGGCAGAAGTCGATAATCTCCTCTTCGGAGATCTTGCCCCTGGCTTCACTTTCCAAAACAACGTAAGCCTTGATCACGTTGCCCACCTTTGGGTCAGGCACACCGACCACACCAGCCGCCTTGATCTGCGGGTGTTGAAAAAGGACTTCTTCCACATGCCTGGCAAAGACCGAGTATCCCTTGTGCTTGATCAGGTCGCGCTTGCGGTCAAAAAAGTGAAAATACCCCTCCTCGTCCATGCTGACCAAGTCTCCTGTGCGAAGCCATTTTTCACCGTCTATCTCAACGAAGGTTTCGGCCGTTCCTTCAGGCCGCTTCCAGTACCCTTGCATGATGTTGGGTCCATTGAGTATAAGTTCCCCCACTTCACCTACCGGCATGAAGTCCGTCCCCGCATGGTCGATGATGGCCGCCTTCATTCCCGGAATAGGAACCCCGAAAGATCCCTTTTTAGGTCTGTGCACCGGGCTGCCGTGGCTGACGGCAGTGGTTTCGGTCATGCCATAACCTTCAAAGATTACTGAGCCGGTTCTCCTTTCCCACGCATCGATGGTGGATTCATGGAGGGTGTCGGCGCCACACACAATCAGCTTGAGCCGTTTCCAGTTGACGCGATCCGTCTTCTCATACTCCTTGAGGTACTCGAACAGGGTGGGAACTCCGTAAAAGGCGGAGGCTCGGTAGCGCTCTATGGCCGAGAGAATCTCATCGATGTCGGGTGTTGTGAAAAGCACCAGAGCAGATCCCAGGGCAAGCCCTCCCAGCATCACCACCACCTGCCCATAGATGTGGAAGAAAGGCAGAAAGGCCATGCCCACTTCCTTCCCTTCTTCAAAAAGAGGCCAGAAGGAGAGGATTTGAGACTGGAGGGCAATCATGTTGCGATGGGTCAGGATGGCCGCTTTAGGCAGGCCTGTGGTGCCTCCTGTGTAGGGCAGGACGGCGATATCCCTGAGAGGGTCAATGGCGACCTGCGGCGGCTTGGGAGGATACTTGTGGATCAGGTCTTGGAAAGAGAGAAGCCCGGCTTCCTTGATCTCTTCAGGGGAGGGAACGTGCATGCCGCCATAGGCCTTTGCCATAGTGCTTTTTCCGAGCCACTTTTTGAGAGCAGGCAGATACTCGCTAATGCTGGTGAGGATCACCCGGTGCAGATTTACTCCGGCCTTCTCCACATTACTGTAGAGAATGTCCTGACAGACCACTGTCTCCGCTTCACTGTCTTCAAGCTGATGTTTGACTTCCTTGCTGGTGTAAACCGGGCTGATGGGCGTCACCTTGGCGCCCAGTTTGAGGGCGGCAAAATAGGCAATCACGTACTGCGGGCAATTCAACAAATAGAGCGCCACCGTGTCGCCCTTCTCCACCCCCTGGTCGGCAAGGCCTGTGGCAAAGCGATGGATCAGTTCTTTGAGACGGCCGTAGGTGATTTTTCTCCCGTAGAAGATCAATGCCGTGTGACGGGCGTATCTGTCCGCCAACTGGTCGATCAGTTCGGGCACGGACAGGTCAGGGATCGGCGGGGCTTCCGGCACGCCGTCAGGATAATACTTCAGCCACGGTTTAGACAGATATGCCTCTTGGATATCCATAGTCCCTTTTCCTCCATTGCACGCCCTCGGTGGAACGCCATGAGTAGGCAGTATGCAGAAAGGAGTATGCAGAAAGGGCTAGTGCCTACTTCTTACTAATCCAAAGAGGCCGTACACACACGGCACGTTTTGCGTACGGCCACGTTTCTGAGCTTGCACCTGGGGCACTGCTTCTCGATTTTGTCTCGGACCCAGGGGATCAGGCCCTCAGGCATGTACAGAAGGATCAACAGAATCACTGCAGCGAACATCAGGGTTCGGTACTCGGGCCAGAACCGCAAAAACTCCAGGAGTGGAAAAAGAATGAAGACCGCCGCCACCGGACCGTAGATGGTCACAATCCCCCCGAACACAGCCCAGATCACCACGGTGAAGGACAACCCGACTTCCAGGGTGGAGGGACCGGCAATCCTCATAAAATGCGCATAGAGTCCCCCGGACAAACCGGCAAAAAACCCGCTCAAGCTGAAGGCCAGCAGCTTGTAGCGGGTGGTGTTGATGCCCGATGCCCTCACCGCCAGCTCATCTTCACGGATGGCATGAAAAACAATGCCTGTCTTGGAGTCGGTGATCTTCCACATCACCGTGGTCAAGCCGAGCATGAGCAGCACCGTGATGTAGTAATCGCTCGTTCGGGAGCCGGAGAGGCGGCTGATGCCGGAGATGCCCAACTCCCCGCCGGTGATGCCGGGGAGGCTGAAGACGATCCCCATCAGGATGATGGGGAAGGCCAGAGTGGTAAGGGCCAAGTACGTTCCTCTTAGCCTGAGACAAGGGATGCCGATGACCAGGCCGGCAACCACGGCAGCAAGCGCCCCCAAGGGGATGCTTCCCCAGGGGGGCACGTGAAGATGAAGATTCAGCAGGGCAGCCGTGTATGCCCCGACGCCGAAGAAAAGAGCGTGGCCGAAATTCATCTGGCCGGTAAAACCCGAAAGAAGATCCCAGCTCGCAGCGAGGATAGCGAAGATACTCGCTTGAATCAGGATGCGAAGCACATAAGGGTCTTTGTAAAAGAGGGGCAGCAGCAGCAAGAAGAAGAAGAAAAGCACGACCACGACCCGGCTGGGAAGGACCAGGATTTCGTTTTTCACGATGGAATAAAGTTTTCTCAGATAAAAGGCGAGCAAACCCATGATCATCTCTCTTCTTCAAAGGCGACGCCGAAAAGGCCTTCAGGTCTGATGAGCAGCACCAGGATCATGACGGACAGGGCCACGGATCCCTTGAGGAAGGCCCCCTTGGGGATCAAGAAAACCACCAGCGCTTCGGCAAAACCCAGGATATACGCACCCGCAAAACTTCCTTTGAGGCTGCCCAATCCGCCTAGAACCACCACGGCCATCATCATGATCAGAGGGTGCATCCACATGAAGGGATCAAGGATGGTGAGAGGCACCACCACAGCGCCTGCCAACCCTGCCAAACCGACTGTGATGCCCATGGTGATCATGGCTGCCTTGCTCTCATTGATGCCCATTAGATTGGCCACTTCCCTGTCCTGGGCCGTGGAGCGAATCGCCAGACCCAGCTTGGTCTTCATGAGCAAGACGCGAAGCGCAGCAAGGATGATCAGGACCAGACCGAAGGTCAGCAGTTGCTGATAGAACACCTTTACACCGAAGAAATTGAAAAACCCTCCAATCAAAGCGGGGACGCTCAGGTAACTCCCGGTGAACATCAGGAGCATGATCTCCTGCATGGCCATGGCCAAGGCGATGGTGCAGATCAAGACCGCTGCCTCATGTTCGCGAATCGGGTCAATGAAAAGCTTGTAAGCGATCAGGCCGAACAAGATGACCATGATCACGGAGGCAAGCATACACCATAGCGGATGGAATCCCAGTTTGTGGGTGCCGAAATAAATGCCATAAGCGGCGACCATGTAAAATGCCGTGTGGGCGATGTTCACGATGCGGGCCACCCCGAAGATCAGGGAAAACCCGATCGCAAGCAGGGCGTAGATGCTTCCGCTGATCAGGCCGCTAATGATGATGTCCAGGATCATAGAGCCTCGGTGTTCAATGTAAACATAGTAACAAATCCCCTTCGACGGCTACTCTATAAGTACTTTCCCCTCCCCTGGTGGGAGGGGATAAAGGGGAGGGGGAAACAAAAAGCACTAGGAATACAATGTGGCTTCTCCACCCCCACCCCGGCCCTCCCCCATCGAGGGGGAGGGGTTTTTGGAATTGGAGGTGCTGATTTGATATAGGGCCGCTATTTCTTATATTTCTCAATAACCCAGGGCGGTATCTTGTACGGGACGATGCCCTTGTAGGTGATTTCAGGCGCTTCCGGGGTTGCCTTCCATTGATTGGGCCAGACGCCTTTGAGTTCACCGTCCTGCCACTGGACTCCAAGGCTGGTCAGGTATCCCGGGCCCCATTTCAGTTCATGAAGCGGACGGCCTTCAGCATCTTTCAGGTAGGCGATTTTTCCGGAAGGCACCATGTGCTCTTGATTTTCCATAAAGGCCACCAGCTTGTCCGCATCGAGGCTTGCGGTTTTCTCAATGGCCGGCACAAGCGTGTACTTGATGGCGGAGTAGGTGTCAGCGTTGTAGGTCGGTGTCTCATTGAATCTTTTCAAGTAGGTATCCACAAAAGGTTTTGTCAGTTCGTTGTATTCCACACCCCTGGCATAGGTGTTCATGGTCATCACATAGTTGCCCATTCCCTGGGTAGCCTGCCAGAAACCGTCCTTTTGGCCCTCCACGTTGATGCCTACCTGCACAGCAGGGACCTTGAGTTCCCCGGCCTGTCTTGCAAAAGTAATCCCAACGGATGCGGAGAACATCGTGAAAATGATATGGGCTCCAGATCGCTGGATGGCGGAAAGTTCGGCAGTCACATCGGTCGCTTTATCCGACGGCTGCCAAACACCTGCCACCTCCATGCCCATCTTGGGGATGTTGCCTTCCGCCGCCTTGATCATCGGCTCGGTCCACACGGCCTTTTCACCCACCACAGCGACCTTGACCTGGGGCAGGTCTAGAGATTTTTTCATTATAGCCCCCACGGTACCAAGGTGAATAAAGCAGGTTTGTCCCAAAAAGTTGGAGTTGAAGGGCGTGCCCCGGAAGAAGTACTTGTACTTATTGTAGTCCTTGGCGACTCTTAGGCAAAGCTCGGGGTGCGCCGCACCGCAGCCGATAAAGATCTTCTTGTAGTCCATCGCAATGTCCTGCATGGCCATGACCGCCTCGGTCCTAAACCCGCCGACAACGAAGTCCACCTTGCTCTGCGTCATCAAGCGCTCCATGGCATTGGCGGCGTCCGTGATGTTGATGAACTCGTTGGAGTCGGCCTTGACCAGTTCGATCATCATTTTCTTTTGGCCGACCTGGACGCCTCCCTTGGCATTGATTTCCTCGGCTGCCATGGTGGCGCCGTTCCAGTGCCCTTGGCCCTGCGTGAAATTCATGGGGCCGATGACACCGATCTTAATCACGTCCGCTGCCCAGGCAGGAAGACCTATGGCCAGAACAAGGCAGAGGGCCGCTATCATCATCCATCCAGCCTTTGATCGTTTCATAGACTTTATCTCCTTTCAGTGGGTTAAGGGTTGTTGATTCACTGCCGACAAAAGCTCTGTATGCCCGAAGAAGCGCCGCCTCTCCCAGTCCCTGCTCTATCCTTATTAAACGACCAGTCCTCTTCCCTGACCAGCTTCCGGTAGAGATGATAGAAGAAAACTCCCATCAGCTCCCTGCCCCGAATCCCTCTTTCCAGGTTTTCTTCAGCCGTAAACTTGTCCAGATCCGTCTTCATGAAGCTTCCATGCGCCATCTTGACAACCTGCCTGAAGACATCCGTGTAGCGCCTCGCAGACTCGGGATCGATACCGTCCTTAGGACCAAAACCCGCACGATCCAGATCGACCAGCAATTTCCCGATAATGACATCGTCTTGAGAATAAACCTTTTCCCCTTCCCGCATAACCGAGGAAATGACCCCCCACTTCTCGAATTTCGTAATCCATTTCTTGGCCATCCCTGTGGCCTTTGCCAAAGCGTCCTCACCCACCACTTCTTTTTGGAGAAATTGGTCCAGAGGGCTGAAATAGCCTATCCGCAGTTCCAGCAGGGATTTCAGCTCCGGAAACTTATTCCGTTGCTTAACTATTTTCTTGATAAGGGATAAGGGGAGGAAGAAGTGGTCCTGGATCTGTTTGATCAGGAGGATGCGCTCGATAAAGCTCTCGTCATAGTCGGATACGTTTTTCCCCTTTTTCCTGGGTCTCGGTATGAACCCTTCCCGGACATAATAGTGGATCGTCTCTTTCGGAACACTCGTACGCCGTGAGAGTTCACTGATCTTCATCTTTGCTCCACTGATTCGGGAAGGGAAGGAGGTCGAACGGTTGAATCCGATGTGTTTCATTTATCGAATATAATCTCATGTGTCAAGAAAAAACATAAATTCTCTTGACTTAGCTGTATAGCGTGGAGTAAAGCTCAACGTAATCGCGAACTCTCGCGCATCCTGTCTCTTCTACGCTTGCCTCACACATTTTGGTCGTTTGTCCCTTTTGTGAAGGAGATGCCCGCCATGAAGACAGACTACCCGACAATCAAGGTGGAACTGAAGGACAACGTGGCCGTGTTGACCCTCGACAACCCGCCGGTGAACCAGATGTCGCCGCAACTCATGACCGACTTTAAGCAAGCCGTCGGAGAGGCTCTTGAA
This sequence comes from uncultured Desulfobacteraceae bacterium, assembly GCA_964580575.1. GTDB lineage: Bacteria > Desulfobacterota > DSM-4660 > Desulfatiglandales > HGW-15 > CAVPDE01. The sequence goes on along the minus strand of CAZOLJ010000010.1, from coordinate 44,009 downwards.
GATGCTCAGGTGAAGGCCATTGTTCTGACGGGAGTCGGGAAGAATTTCATCGCCGGCGCCGATATCACCCAGCTCAAGCTGGTGAAAAAAAGGGAGGACATCTATCAGAAGGCCCTTATGGGCGCGAGGTTTCTAAACAGCGTAGAAGCCGGTTCAAAGCCCTTCATCGCCGCCATCAACGGCAACTGCCTAGGGGGCGGGATGGAAACGGCCATGGCATGCCACTACCGGGTTGCCGCACAAGGAGTCGACCTTGGGCAGCCTGAAGTTCAGATCGGGCTCATCCCAGGGGCCGGGGGCACCCAGCGCCTGCCCCGGCTCATCGGTCTTCCCAATGCGCTGGAGATGATCACCACGGGCAAGCCCATCAAAGCCGAGATAGCCCTGCAGAGAGCGCTTGTCGATGAAGTGGTGCCTAGGGAGAAACTCCTGGAGGCCGCCTTGAAGGCAGCCCAAAGGTTTGTCAAAGGGGAACTGAATCTCAAAATGCGGATGACGCGCAACGTCATTCACAGGATTCCCAGTGCTGCTGAAAAAACCGCGTTACTGGGCTATGCCAAGTTCATGACCTATCAAAAGGCCAAGGGGTACATCGCGCCCTTCAAGGCCATCGATGCCTTTGAGCAGGGTCTCGGGTACGACATTGAGGCCGACATTGAGAAGGAGGTCAGGCTCTTCGCCGACTGCGCGGTCTCCGATGTGGCCAAGAACCTCATCAGCATCTTTCTCAACACTCGGAGCTCTGGCAGGTTGAAGCGGATAGAAGGCGTTGAACCGGCGAAGATAAAGAAGGTCGCCATGCTGGGGGGCGGCGTCATGGGCTCAGGCATCGTCAACCTGCTGCTCCAAGGGCGCTTTGATGCCATCCTGTGGGACATCAATGAGCAGGCCATCCAAAAAGGGCTGTCCGCTGTCCGCAAGACTTTTGCCTATGCCATCAAGACGAAGAAGATGACCGAAAAGGATCTGGAAGATCTTATGTCCCAGCGGCTGACCACCACCACCTCTTTGCAGGATTTGAAAGACGTGGACCTGGTGATCGAAGCGGTGCTTGAGGACATGAAGGTCAAACAGGATATTTGGGTAAGTCTGGAGAAAACCTGTCCTTCCCACACGGTCTTCGGGACCAACACCTCCGCGCTGCCCATTACCGAGATGGCCGAAGTGCTCAAGGATCCGGGCCGCATGATCGGGCTTCATTTCTTCAACCCCGCCGATCGAATGCAGCTCCTGGAAGTCATCTGCGCCAAGAAGACTTCCGATCAGACCCTGGCCACCAGCGTGGCCTTTGCCCGAGCTATCAGGAAGATCCCCATCGTAGTCAACGACGGCCCGGGCTTCTATGTGTCGCGCCAGCTGGGGGGCCTCATGGGAGGGGCTGTGTACCTGACAGCCGATGGGGTGGACGGCGCGTTCATCGAAGAGGCCATGATCGATTTCGGCATGCCCATGGGGCCGGCGACCCTTTCTGACCTCACCGGCATCGACATCAACTACCATGTGAATAAGACTTTTGAAAAGAGACTGGGAGAGCGCTACAAGGTTCACCCCCTCACCGAGGTGGTCTACCGGACAGGGTGCTACGGACGCAAGACAGGGGCCGGCTACTTCGACTACAGCGGTGAGAAGCCGGTGCCGAATCAGAAGGTGGTTGATGCGGTTCTGCAATATCTCAAGGAAAAGAGGGTCGCTCCCAAAGAGGTGTCTAAACAGGAGGTGGTGGACCTGATGCTGGCAAACGGCATCAATGAAGCCTCTTACATGATCCAGGAAGGTATCTGCGATCGTCCGCAGGATATGGATCTGGCCATGATCTACGGCACGGGGTTTCCCCCTTACCGGGGGGGAATCCTCAGGTACGCAGATCAGTGGGGGCTTAAGAACGTTTACGCGAAACTGCTGGAACTGGAAAAACAGTACGGGGTCCACTTCAAACCCGCGGAGCTCATCAAGGATATGGCCCAGTCCGGGAAGAAGTTTTACGCAGGGGAATGACAGAGAAGAGACATTCATAAAAACCTTTACCTGTGATGTCATTTCGAGCGAAGCGAGAAATCTTTCTTGAATCGAGAAGTATTAAGATCTCTCCCATAGTTTACCCTGAGGCACTCGAAGGGGTCGAGATGACATCTTGCAAGCGGATAGCTTCGAGAGGAGGGCAGTCATGAAAGAAGTAGTCATTGCAGGGTATCTGAGGACGGCACAGTCGCGGTCCAGGCCGACCGATCCGGCCAGGGACTGGTTCTGTAGGATGAGAGGGGATGAGCTTCTGGCTAAACTGCTGCCCGAGGTCATTCAACGTACCGGGATCAAACCCGAAGAGATCGACGATTTCCTCGTGGGGTGTTCGACCGCCGTGGGAGAGCAATGGGCTTATGGCGGCCGGCAACCGCTTTTCCTTGCCAACCTTCCCGAAACCATCCCCGCCAAGTTTCTGGACCAGCAGTGCGGCTCTTCCATGGCGTGCATTCACATGGGCTTCATGGAGATTGCCATGGGATTCTCCGACATCATCCTGACCGGAGGCTACGAGCACATGACGCGCATCCCCATGGGCACATACAATTCGGACAAGGGCCTCATCGCCCTCAACATGACTCTGTTTCTTTACCCCATCTACAAGCACTGGGACATGATGACCTCGGTAAATATGGGGCTTACCGCAGAGAAGCTTTTTTCCCAAACAAAGTTCACCAGGGAAGAGCTCGACCTCTGGGGGGTGCGCTCACACCAAAGGGCTGCGAAGGCTCAGGCCGAAGGTTTTTTTTCAGGTGAGATCCTGGCCATCGAAGCGGAGCAGGCGGACGGAACCGTCATGAAGGTGGACAAGGACCAGGCCGTTCGCACCGACGTCACCCTGGAGGCCTTGGCGGAACTGAAGCCCTCCTTCAAGAAAGACGGTGTCATTACTCCGGGCAATGCATCTCCTCTCAACGCAGCCGCCTCTTCCATGGTGCTCATGTCCAAGGAAACGGCAAAGAAAAAAGGCATCAAACCTCTTGCCACCCTCCGGTCCATCGGGTATGCAGGCGTTGATCCCACCATCATGGGGGTGGGGCCGGTTCCAGCCAGCAAAATGGCTTTGGAAAAGATCGGTCTTAAACTTTCCGATGTCAACTACTGGGAAATCAACGAGGCCTTTTCCATTGTCGCACTGAACTGCATCAGAGAGCTGGGGCTGGATCCTGAAAGGGTCAATGTCATGGGCGGGGGCATTGCCATAGGTCATGCGCTTGGCGCCACGGGCATCCGCCTGGTAGGAACCCTTGCCCGCATCCTGAATGAAAAGAAGGGGCGCTACGGGTGCGCCAACGCCTGTGTGGGCGGTGGGCAGGGGGTCGCGACCGTCATCGAGAGGGAAGATTACGATTGGCAGCCTCGAGCAGAAGGGGGATGAAGGTCGTGAGGTCTTCCACGATGCAGTAATGAGCCACCTGAAAGATGGGGGCACGAATGTCGGTGTTGATGGCGACGATGGTCTGTGCCCCCTTCATGCCTGACACATGCTGGAACGCTCCGGAGATTCCGCAGGCGATGTATAGCCTCGGAGAGACGGTCTGACCGGTGGTTCCGACCTGCTGCTTGTGTTCAAACCACCCCAGGTCGCACGCCGAGCGCGACGCTCCTACAGCTGACCTTGGGAACAAGGCTGCAAGCCTTTTGATGAGCGAGACGTTCTCCTTTTTCCCAATCCCTCGACCTGCAGATACGATCACCTCTGCATCCTTCAAAGCACTGTCCCTGTGACTGGATTCGTCAGTACCAAGGGTTTGTGACGGCAGTTCAGTGAAAGCCGCCTCTATCACCCTTACAGCGCCGGCGGGACCACTTGTTTCTTCACAGGGGCGAAATGCCCCAGGAAGAACAGTCACCACCACTCGGGGGGTTTTCGGTACGATCTCTTCGATAAATCTTCCGGAATGAATCGGACGGTCGAGTGATCCCTCTCCAACCGATTCTACCCCTGTAATGCACGCTGCCTTGAGCGGCACGGCCAGCCTCGGCGCAAGATCATAGCCCATGGAGGTGTGAGGCAAGCACACCCACGTCGAGGACTCCTTCTGCAGGATGTCCATGAGGGCATGAGCGTAGCTCAGGGCATTGTAGTGTTCGAGGTGATCGGCCGTTAGAACGAGGCTGTCACACCCGGTTTTTTGTGAGATCTCCCGTGCCTGTTCCTCCACCTTCTTCCCAAGCGTGAGAAAGACGGGTTTTTTCTCTCTCCCAATGACACGTGCAAAACTCAGGAGTTCATAGGTTTCCTGCGTGATGCAGCCTTTCCGGAGCTCGGCAATGATGTAGAGGGTGGGATCTTCCATAGGCACTCAAGCAAGTAAGGACTTTTCGTGCAGGATGCGGATGAGGTTAAGCGCCTTCTCCCGAGGGGACCCTTCGATGAAAACTCCCTGGGAAGGCGCGTCGGGAATCCGCACCCTGCGACACAGTTCTCTCGGCTCCTCGATTGCGAGGCCCTCGGCCCTGATGACCTCCTGAGCATAGGTTCGTGCCCGCATCACCTTGGAAAAGGACGGATACCTGGGAAAATTAATCCCGGGCTGGATGGTGAGCACTGCGGGCATCTTGAGCAGCACCGCTTCTCTATCGCCTCCTTCGACTTCTCTCTCTACCGAGATCTGCGCTCTTTCAGACAGAACCTCCTCCTTTATGACCGACGATGCGCAGGGAAGGTCCAGGAGCGCGGCGATGAGCTGACCTGTCTGAGAGGCCATGGTATCTTCGGCCATCACACCGGTCATGATCAGATCGTAATTCCTCGCGCGGACACAGCCGGCAATGAGGGATGCCACGGTGAAGGGGCTCCTGTAGCCGTCGGCCTCATCCAGGATATGGATCCCATGGTCAGCCCCCATGCCCATGGCACGCTGCACGGTGGCGCTCACCTGCTGCGGGCCGACGGATAGCGCATCGACCAGGGTTTCGGACAATCTTTCCTTGATGAGGAGGGCTTCTTCCAGGGCGAACTCGTCGAAACGGTTCATTCTGAACGCGGTGTTCGCCGGGTAAGACAGCAGACCTTTCCGCTCATCGATCTGGAGCGTATCGCTGGAATCAGGCACCTGTTTAATGCAAACGAGGATTTTCATCCGTGAAAGCCTTTGATTTCTGGAATGCGATAATGATGCATTCTTAGAAAATCCCGTTCGCCCTTCTATACATCAGGGCGAACGCATTTGAGCATACACAAGTCCCGGATTTTCCGCTCGTGGTGATAGCCTGTCCTGAGGTATCGAAGGATATAGAACCACGAACGGAAAACGGCTTTGTGACTTTTTGCTAGAGCATCGATCATAGCCCGGGAATGGAAGTCGAGCAAGGTGAAAACCGCGTCTTCACTCAGAAAGCATTTGACAAGTCTTCCCTTCCGCCGGTACCCTTTTCGCATGAGCATGATCTACATGATCCGCCACGGCCAGGCCTCCTTCGGCAAGGAGGACTACGACCGACTCTCTCCTTTGGGCAAAAGGCAAGCCCGCATTCTTGCGCAACACCTTCTCGGCACGGGTTTTCAGCCTGATGCGGTCTACTCAGGGACCATGGCGCGTCAGACTGCCACCGCCCAAGAGGTGCTCGACCTTTACCGTGTCGCCGATAGAAAAGTGCCTGAGCTTGAGATGCTCAGCGGTTTCAACGAATATGACACGGCCGCTATAGTCACAGCCCTGTTTCCGGACATGGTCAAGGATGACCCATCGCTGAATGACGAACTTCCAAAGATGTACGCCAGCAAGGACTCCTTCAAGCGGGTCTTTGAGGCCGCCATGCTGAGGTGGGTCACGGGCGAGTATGACAGCCCCGGAATCGAGAGCTGGGAGGGTCTGAAAGCCCGCGTGGCCGGGTCACTTCGGCTCATTATGGAAAGTCATGGAAGAGGAAAGACCATTGCGGTCTTCACTTCCGGCGGAGCTATTGCCGCATCCCTTGCCCACGTCCTCGGGATTCCCGGAGAACGGGCCATAAGGCTGAACTGGCAACTGGTGAATTCGTCCGTGTCCCGATTCATGTACAACGAAGAGAGGATCACCCTGGCCGGCTTCAACAGCATTACCCACCTCGAGCTTGCAGGGGATCCGACCCTCATCACGTATCGGTAAAACAGGCATGGTCAGAACCTGGAGTGCTGGAGTAATGGAGAAGTGGAGTAATGTGAAACAAAAGGGACTAGGACCAGTACTCCATCACTCCAGTACTCCAATTCTATATGCCCTGCTCAGCAAGCACCCCTGCAGTGGGAGAAACTGCTTCGGAAGTAGGATCGCCAAGCCATTCTAACACAGGAGTTCATCATGGATTTTGAAGTCCCGGACAAGATAAAGGTGATCACGGGCATGATCGATGAGTTTGTCGACAAAGAGATCATCCCGCTTGAGCCCGAGTTCCTCACAAAGACCTTCAGGGAGATGCTCCCTGTCATCGAGGAGAAGCGCTCCATGGTCAAGAAGATGGAACTCTGGGCTCCCAACCACCCCAAGGAGTACGCCGGCATGGGGCTGAACCTCGTGGAGCATGCCTTTGTGTCGGAATCGCTCGGCCGCAGCCCCCTCGGTCACTTTATCTTCGGCTGCCAGGCTCCGGATGCAGGCAACATCGAAATCCTCCATCTTCACGGAACCCCCGAACAGAAGGAGACTTACCTGAGGCCTCTGGTTCAGGGCAAAATCCGGAGCTGCTTCTCCATGACCGAGGTGGAAATGCCCGGGTCCAACCCCGTCATGTTGGACACTACTGCAGTCAAGGAAGGGGAGGACTATGTCATCAACGGGCAGAAGTGGTATTCCACCGCCGCCGACGGCGCCGCCTTCTCTATTGTCATGGCCGTGACCAACCCGGATGCCGAGCCCTACCTTCGTGCAAGCATGATCATCGTTCCCACGAACACTCCCGGATTCAATCTGGTGCGGAACATCCCGGTCATGGGGCATGCGGGGGATGATTACGCCTCCCATGGTGAAATCCTTTTTCAGTCGTGCCGGGTGCCGCGGAAGAACCTCCTGGGTCCCGAAGGATTCGGTTTCGTCATGGCCCAGGAGCGCCTTGGGCCGGGCCGCATCCACCACTGCATGCGCTGGCTCGGGATCTGCAAAAGGGCCTTTGACCTCATGTGCTCGCGGGCATCCAAAAGGATCATCGCGCCTGACGGCAGGACTCTTGCCACCAAACAGATCATCCAGTCCTGGGTCGCCGAGTGCGCGGCCGAGATCCAGGCGGCTCGGCTCATGACCTTGAATGCAGCCTGGAAGATCGAGACTCAGGGAACAAAGGCTGCCCGCTACGACATTTCCTTCATCAAGTTCTATGTGGCGGGGGTCCTGCAGAAGGTCATCGACAAGGCCCTTCAGGTCCACGGCGGCATGGGCATGACGGATGACACGATCATCGCTTATTTCTACCGGCACGAACGCGCCGCCAGGATCTATGACGGGGCTGACGAGGTCCACAAGATGGCCGTGGCCAAGAGGATTCTCAGGGACTACGAGGGCAGGAAGGTTCGCTAGAAGGAGCAAACGGAATGGAATTGACCGACAAGCCCACGAACGTCAGGCAGGGGGAAGAGCTGGACCTAAAGGTCATAGAGGCGTTTCTTAAAGACAACATTCCGGGGCTGGCGGGCGGAATCCTGGTCGAGCAGTTTCCAAGCGGCTATTCGAACCTCACCTATCTGCTCCGAGTAGGCGAGAGGGAGCTTGTGCTGAGGCGGCCGCCCTTTGGCAGGAAGGCCAAGACAGCCCACGACATGGGGAGAGAATACCGTATCCTCAAGGCCCTGAATCCGGTGTTCCCCTACTGCCCAAGGCCCTTGGCCTACACGGAAGATGCCTCCATCATGGGGTGTCCCTTCTACGTGATGGAACGCATCAAGGGCATCATCCTCAGGAAGACCCTTCCCAAGGGGCTCGATTTCTCCCCCGACCAGTTGCGTTCGTTGTGCGAGAACCTGCTGGATGTGCACCACAAACTCCACTCCATTGACTACAAGGCGATCGGCCTGGAAGGGTTCGGCAAGCCTGAAGGTTACGTGAAAAGGCAAGTGGAAGGATGGTCTGAGCGTTACAGGGCCGCGCGCACCCCGGACGCGCCGGCATTTGAAAGGGTGATGCAGTGGCTCCATGACAAGATGCCCCCTGATTTCTCCAAACCTGCCATCATCCACAATGACTTCAAGTTCGACAACGTAGTGCTCGACCCGGATAACCCTCTGAAGATCGTGGGCGTGCTTGACTGGGAAATGGCCACACTGGGCGATCCCCTCATGGACCTTGGCTGCTCCCTGGGATACTGGGTTCAGAGCGATGACCCGCCCAGTTTTCAGGCGTCCGCAATGCTTCCCACAAACCTACCCGGGGCGCTCAATCGAGAAGACCTCGTCAAACGGTATGCTGAAAAGGCAGGCATTCGCATCAGCAATTTTGATTTCTATTTTTGCTTCGGGCTCTTCCGCCTCGCGGTGATCGCCCAGCAAATTTACTACCGCTTTTACCAAGGGCAGACCAAGGACGAGCGCTTCAAGTTGCTCATCATGGCCGTGCACATCCTTGAGGAACAGGCGATAAGGACCGTGGAGCACAGCGACCTGTAGAGAGTATAAAACCACGCGATTCCTTGCGTGGCATCATACTCGGTTCAGCGTGTTTCCTCCCCCTTGACGGGGGAGGATCAAGGTGGGGGTGGAAAGGGTCACCTCCCAAGGAAATTGCCAAAAGGAGAGCATCATGGAAAAAGTTGATTTCAGTTTGAAGGGTAGGATTGCGCTGGTGACCGGTGCGAGCAGAGGCATAGGTGAGGCCATTGCCATCACATTGTCGGATTACGGGGCCCATTGCCTCCTTGCGAGCCGCAAGGCAGAGGGTCTTCAGAAAGTTGCAGAGAAAATCGCATCCCGTGGGGGCAAGGCCGAGGTGTTCCCGTGCCACGTAGGGGACTTGAACCAAATAGACGGGCTTTTCAAGCAAATCAAGGAACAGTATGGAAAGCTCCACATCCTCATCAACAACGCCGGCGCCAACCCTTTTTTTGGCGAGATGCTGGATGCCGATGAAGGGGTTTGGAACAAGACGTTTGACGTGAATCTCAAGGGACCCTTCTTCATGATCCAGCACGCAGCCAGGCTCATGATGGAATCAGGCGGAGGGTCCATCGTGAACACCTCCTCCATCAACGGCATCAAGCCCGCGCCGTTCCAGGGCATCTATTCCATCACTAAAGCAGGCATTATCTCCATGACAAAAGCCTTTGCCAAGGAGCTTGCAACGAAGAATATCAGGGTGAATGCCCTGCTCCCGGGCCTTGTACAAACAAAATTCGCCAAAGCGCTCTTTGAAAATGAAATGATCTATGACTACATCGTCAAGATGATCCCTATGGGCAGGCACGCTCAGCCCCGTGAAATGGCAGGCGCGGTGCTCTATCTGGTTTCCGATGCCGCTCCCTACACGACGGGCGCGATTCTCGTCGTTGATGGAGGTGTCTTGGCATAGATGGCGAGGTGCACGGTGCAAGGTTCACGGTCCACGGTGAAGGGCAAAGATCGCGTGAAAGGATACATTCATGAAAATTGAGGACATCAAGCGGGTGCTTATTCTGGGTGCCGGGACCATGGGCCAGCAAATCGGCCTACAGTGCGCCATGTACGGATATGAGGTGG
>CAZOLJ010000010.1:0-34248 GCA_964580575.1 uncultured Desulfobacteraceae bacterium | reverse complement strand
GGGACCATGGGCCAGCAAATCGGCCTACAGTGCGCCATGTACGGATATGAGGTGGTTTATTATGATCTCACCCAAGAGATCCTGGACAAGGCTTTGAAACGAGTTGCCAAGCTTGGCTCCTGGTTCGTTTCAAGCGGAGTCCTCACCGAAGAGAACCTCCGGCAGGCTTTCGCAAGGATCTCTGCTACGCCAGATCCTGTGAAGGCAGCCCAGAACACAGACCTTGTTAGTGAGTCGGTGCCGGAAGATCCCAAGCTGAAGGTCAGGGTCTTTGCCCAGTTCAACCAACTCTGCCCTGAGAGGACCATCTTCACCACAAACACCTCTATGCTGGTCCCCTCCATGTTTGCCGCGGCGACAGGAAGGCCTGAAAAACTAGTCGCCCTCCACTTCCACGATACAAGGTCCACCAATGTCGTGGATGTCATGCCCCATCCGGGCACCGCTCCTGAAGTGACCCAGCTTGTTCATGACTTTGCTGTGAGCATCGGTCAGATCGTCATTGAGCTTCACAGGGAGAGCAATGGTTACGTCTTCAACACCATGCTCTCGAGCCTCTTTACTTCAGCGCTCACGTTGGCATCCCGCGACGTCGCCAGCATCGAAGATATCGACCGGGCCTGGATGGGAGTCATGCACACGCCCATGGGACCCTTCGGGATCATGGACCAGATAGGCCTTTCCACGGTATGGACTATCACCGATTACTGGGCCAAGAAGACAGGCGATCCCCAGGCTAAGGCCAACACCGACTTCCTGAAGCAGTACGTGGACAGGGGACACTTGGGCTTTAAAACGAATCGAGGTTTCTATTCATACCCGAACCCTGCGTACACGATGCAGGATTTTTTGTCAGGCGCAGGGAGAGAAAAGAAATAGGTTTCCAGGCTACCAGAGGAATCTGGCTACGGAAATTCAATCTGGTTGACGTTTTTCAGAATGCTGCTAAACTTGAAACGACCTGTGAAAAGGAAATCAGCAGAATGAAATCAGCTTCGGTGACGGTTTCAAGAAGAGGCTATGTTCTTTTGCCATCAAGCCTTCGCAAGGAGATGGGAATTAGAACCGGAACGCGCATGCTGATCACCAAGTCAGACAACAACATCGTGTTGCAGCCAGTGCCCTCATTCACGGACAAACTGGCCGGAGTGACTGCGAAGAGCTTTGGGCTGTCGGCTGAGGAGATTCAACAACACCTGGACGAAGGCAGAAAAGATTGATGAGAATCAATTCCCTTTGGTCCTTTGGACTTTCACAGGCTGCTATAGCCACAGGATGGATGTGATGGCTGCGGAGTCGCCATGGCTCATAAAACTCGGTCATCCATAGACAGGCGCTCGGGTAGCGATCAACGAAAGGCCTACCATGTGGGCTACTTCATGAATGGTGGTGTGGAACGGCGAAGCGGGAAAGAACGAAGATCAGGAAAGGACCGCAGAAAGGGACTTAGCACCTTAGGTGACTGGCCAGGAGAGGATACGTCGGCAGGCAAGAAAACCCCCGCGTGACGAGACACTCCCCTTTTTCCCAACAAATGCGAGGCTGTGTCGCAATGTCATTTCGAGGCGGCAGTCGAGAAATCTTGATTCTCTAAGTGCCCTGAATTCAAGATTTCTCCCTTCGGTCGAAATGACAGAAACAGAGACCTCCAAGATTGCAACGCAGCCTCATGGTTGGAGAGGGGAACATTTTCATGAATCGAGTTGGAGTTTTGTTTCAGAACATCAGCCCTCACCAGATCTTTGGGCACTTCTGACAGGTGGAAGCGAGTTCTCCCTCGTGGAAGGAGCGACGAAAAGCGCTGTAGGATTCCTCCTTCCAGATATCCTTTATCTTCTTCTCCCTGATGTTTCCGAAGACCATCCTCTCACAGCTCACTTTCTTGCCTTGCAAATTGTAATAGGTGCCTGAGACCCCGAGGCTCGTGTAAACACATGGAGTGACTGCCCCGTCAGAGGAAACGCACAAAGCCCTCTGGATATTCTCTGTGCAGATTTCCCGCCGTTTTTCCGTGGAAACGAGGTGGTAATGGACAGCTAAACCTTTTTCACGGCCCGCCTGGACCAAACGCTCAAGGACGGATCGGACTTCTTCATACTCTTCTTGCCTGGCCGGGATCACAGCCTCCTTCCGGAGTTCCTCGGTGGGCACAAAGTCCAGCGTGCTGACTACTACCTGACTGACACCAAGGCCCTCCAGCAAAGCAGGCAACGTCTCCAGTTCAGCCATGCCTGAACGGAAGAGCATATACGCCACGTGAATCTCCGGTCCTGACGTTCCTCGCTTCTCCTTTTCCCGGCTTAGAGTCTCTATGGCTTTCAAAACCTTTTTCAGGCTCGTCCCTTTGCGAATGGCGTCATTCCGCTCTGTGGTGCCTGCAAGAGAAAAAGCGAGGATATCTAAACCGCTTTTGATCACTTTCCTCACCGTTTCTTCATTGAGCAGCATGGCATTCGTGGTGGTGCCCACTTGAAACGCCTGAGCCTTAGCGATGGCTACCATCTCGAAAAAATCGGGGTGAAGAAAAGGTTCTCCCCAGCCCTGAAGATGGATATGGCGAGTATCGGCAAACGCCGGTTTCAGTTTCTTGAACGTTTCCAGGGGGAGGTGCCGATCTTCCCATATTTTCCTGTAGACCGTGCGGGGGCAATAGATGCAGGCTGCATTGCACGCCGAGGTGACTTCCACCTGCATCCAGTCAAAGGATGGAGCAAACCATGAGAGGATTCGATCGACAAACATCATAACAAAAAGGAACCTTCCTGTGGACAATAATAAGCCTATTTCCCTCTAAATCCAAGAGGTTTTCATTCTTGACAAAAAGCCGGATTTGTGTATTTTTGCTTGTTACGAATCGAAATAGGCGTAGATTTGGACCCAAGCTGCTTTTCGTCACCTTTCAGTGGTTGCTTTTGTTCACACACTGAGCCCCAGCGGGCTCACCGGCTTATAGTAAAAAGCTTTTCTGTTCTTCTGTGGTTACAAAATTATCTGGAAGGGAGGTGACTTTATGAAGGCTGAAGTCTGGATAGGCTGGCGCCTGAGCCGAAGTGACAGGTGTGTTTGAGCTAACGTTTGCTTTTCGAAGTCCGTCTCGCAGAGGGAAAAGGAGGATGCGATATGGCTGAACAAAAGAGTGCGGCACCTCAAAGCGAGGAATATGTGGTCCTGGAAAGGACAAAGACCACCATTTCCGACCTATGGAAAAAAGAAGACTGGATGGCTATCTGGATGGGGTTCTTGATCCTGATCGTTGGGATTCTCATTTTCCTTCCTAGGCCTCCCGAAAAAATGCAGGAGAATCTCGACAAATACAACTCCATCATGAAAGAGGAAGCAGCTAAGGCTCCCTTCCATACCATCGCATGGCACCAAGCCTCGGACTCAAAGAAAAGGATCCGTGCGAGGGATCAAAGTTTCGGCAAAACCCTCCAGGAATATCTGGCTGCTCCCAGCCGATGGGTAAGCAATCCCGTGGATGCGCTTTACCGGAGCAAGGCGGCCGCCGATGCGATGAACGCCCCCCACGAGGAAGCAAACAAAAAGGCAAAGGCCGCGCAGGAGTCGGCTCTTGCAAAGGCCAAAGAGGCTGAAAAGGTGGCAGGGGCTGCAGCCTTCAAGAACAGCGATCTCAACAAGAAAGCGGAAGCCGAGATCGCCGCATGGATAAAGGCTAAGGAAGCCGCATCCAAGGCAAGCGCCAAGGTCGGCAACAAGCCCTATAACAAGATTCCTTACCTCATAGGCCTGGCCATTCTCCTGGGGGTCTTTTTCGGCATCGGCAAAAGGATCATGGGGGATTCCTTCATCCGCTTTTTTGTGGGGTTCTTCTTTGTTTTTCTCTTTGCCGTCTTTGCGTATATGGCTGAGCAGCAGGCCACGATGGCGCATTGGGGGTTCGGATTCCCTCTATGGGCTATCATCTTTGGCATGTTGGTGAGCAATACCGTGGGCACCCCAAAATGGGTCCGGCCAGCCGTGCAGACGGAGTTTTACATCAAAACAGGTCTTGTTTTGCTCGGCGCCGAAATCCTCGTGAACAAGATCATCGCTATCGGCACGCCCGGCATCTTCGTGTCCTGGGTGGTGACCCCCATCCTGCTCATCTCCACGTACTGGATCGGCCAGAACATCATCAAGATGCCTTCCAAGACCCTGAACATCACGATATCGGCGGACATGTCGGTCTGCGGCGTTTCGGCAGCCATCGCGACCGCAGCGGCCTGCCGGGCCAAGAAGGAGGAGCTCACCCTGGCCATCGGTCTCTCTATGGTCTTCACGGCCGTCTGCATGGTGGCCCAACCCGCCTTTGCTAGGCTTGTGGGCATGCCTGAGATCCTGGCCGGTGCCTGGATGGGAGGGACCATCGACTCCACGGGCGCTGTGGCTGCGGCCGGCGCCTTTTACGGCGAAAAGGCCCTCTACGTGGCGGCTACGATCAAGATGATCCAGAACGTCCTGATCGGACTCACGGCCTTCGGTGTGGCCTATTACTGGTGTGCCAAGATCGAATGCGCTCCGGGTCAAGAGGTGAGCTGGTGGGAAATTTGGCACCGCTTCCCCAAGTTCGTGCTCGGGTTCATGGTGGCGTCCATTATTTTCTCGGTAATCGATGCCACGATGGGCAAAGACGTGAGTACGGTCATGATGGATCAGGGTATTTTGCGCGGGTTCACAAGGCTCGCACGGGAATGGTTCTTTGCCCTGGCCTTCACCTCCATCGGCCTGGAGACCAATTTCCGTGAGTTCAGACCTTACTTCAAGGGAGGAAAACCGGTCACGCTCTATGTCGTCGGCCAGAGCATGGACCTTAGCCTCACCCTGTTAATGGCATGGCTTATGTTCTATGTCGTGTTCCCCGGCATTACAGCGGGCATCTGATGTAAAATTTTCCCTCTTCCTATCCCTCTTCCCTATCGGGGAGAGGGATAGGGGCAGGAGCCACGCGTGCGCCAACTAATAGACAGGCAGACGAAAATAGAACCGCCCGGCGACCCTTCAGGTCCGCCGGGCGGTGCCTATGCCTGGCTGAAATTGCTCATCGGGGTGGGGGTGGTCGTTCTTTTCATGTTCGTGATTGCCCCTCTCGGAGATCGTTTGCCCGGGTTTGGTTCCGCGTTCAAGTTCATTGAGGATAGAAATCTAAAGGCCACAGCGCTTTACTACACGGACATTGACGAATTCGGCGAAGCCGCAGTCACTCTAAGAAACAACCGCGAATACACGCCCAAGGGACCGTGAAACTCCCCCTCCATCTCCGCGGGATACCCTACCAAAGGGGACATCCATCCTTCCTCCAGGTTCCACCGATTTCTTGGTTTCTCTTTCGGGAAGGGATAGCTCTCAGAGGGTGGCGTTTTGGTAGCGTCTGAAAGGGTATCCCCGTACCGCGATGAAACCTGGAACGAGGCAACGGCATGAGGGAGGAAGCAAAACACCATGGCATCAATGAGCGAAAAGAGAGACTTCATATGGGACTATGAAAAGCGACTTGCCTCTGAACTGGCCGTCGCTGTGCTCCAAAGCCCTAAAATGACCTTTTGGATGATATTCATCCCCATCATCCTCATATACCACGTTTTTCAAGTCCGAAAAGTCGTGGAGGGGCGAAAAGGATTCGCCAAGAATTACCTGATCACCAGGGAGCACGCCCTTGAAGCGAGCCTCTCTCTCGTAGAGAAAGCCAGAAACCCCAACCTCCAAACGATTCTGAGAGACTCGAACCTTCCCGAAAAAGCCAAAGGTCCTTTCAAGGAGCTGTTTCTTCTCCTGGTGGAACACTACGCCGATCTTCTCCGCGCTCATGGCCAGAATGCGCCGGCCCTGATCCGCTCCGCCTACAAGAGCCGCACGAACTATCTGCTCTTTCTCAACCGGTTGAACAAGGCTGAAAAGGCGCTCGCCGAAATCCTGAGGCCTCAAACAGCCAACGCGGCAGCCGATATTGACTTCATCGTGAAAGCCATGGAGATCCACTCGGAACGACTTGGGAGGGAAAGGGCGGAACTCATATTCAAGTAGGGGCACCCACTGACTCCCTCTGCCAGCAATGAGGGGAGGGGGACGCGCTCAGTGGTCAACGCCAGCCGATAGGCTCGTATCCTCTTTCGTGGAGGCAGCGGTCAACAAAGGCACGGAAGACAGGGTCTGGTTCACTTGAGCGAAACAGACCGCGGGTGAGCGCTCCAGCAACCCCACCCGCAGCACAGGCAGCCGCCTATCTCCCTGCGAAGAACAGGAGCCGAGCCGCACCGCCGATGAGCATAATATTTCCTGCGGCGTTCACCGAACCGACCTTTGTCCCGCCCACATTGTAGACGTTGCCCTGTCCGTCCACCTTGCCCAGAGGGGTTCCGGACTGGTTGCTCACGGTGCCGCCCGAATCCACTTGTCCGATGGCCATTTTGCTCACATTGAACACCGTGCCTTTCTCATCGACAGATCCGATCGCCGTGCCATAGAGGTTGGTGATTTTCCCATCCTCTTTGACGGTTCCAATCGCCTTACCATAAAGATTGAACACATTGGCGTTGGGGTCTTCCTTCTGAGCAAAGGCATCGGACACAACAAGGGTTAGAAGCAACACTATGCTCACGCAAAGGCAAACACGGAAGTTCCTGTTCATTTCTCCACCTCCCGTCAGTCGGTGTCATCCGCGCGGTCCATACCGCCTTGTTCATTGATATACCAGATTAAAGCGGCTGTCAAAAGGTGTCAGGCAACATTCACCCAGCAAACTTCAAACTGCTCTTCAAGATCAACTGCAAAATCTGAATCTGTAAAGCCCTTCCCGGGGAAAACCTGGAATGGCCGGAACCGGAGCCGTTTACTAGGAGATACCCGTGTGCTAGCATTCCAAAAGCAATGACGATCCCCGCAGCTTGCTGCGGGGAATGAAACCCATAGAGATTCAAAGAGAGGATTGGGAGGCAGCCTTGAACCCTTCTGAGCTGGATGCGATCCTGAAAAGGGCCACTGTGCCGGAACACTCCGTCCTGTTCATGCAGTCTATGTCCGGCGGGGAACCGTTCGTCGCAGGGCCGTACCTCTTTTACGCGGCAGAGGACTGGCTCATCGCTGTTGGATATCCGCTTTCGGGCGAGACCAGCGGCAAGGGCTTTGATCAAGCCCTAGCAGAGGCTGTGCGGCGTTCCCGGGCAAGGACTTGCTGGGCCATCGGTCCGACCCTGCCCGATCGATTGAAGGCCTATGGCCAAGCCCATGATAACTACTACGTTCTTTCTGCTGATGCCAAGGTGCCTCAGCGCCTGGAGCGGTTGGCGGAGAAGACGTCAGGTCTCTTGCGGCTGGAGGAGGGGAACACCTTCACGGCAGCGCACCGCCGCCTTTGGGCCGAGTTTGTGGGCCGGGTGGCGCTGCCTTCCAATGTGCGCGAACTCTTTGCCAAAACCGAGACGGTTCTCCAAAAGACTCCGGGACTCGTCCTGCTCAATGCATGGGACCCGCACGGTCACCTGGCCGCTTGCCTGCTGCTGGACACGGCCCCTCGGGCTTTCCTGACCTATCTTATCGGCGCCCACTCCCGTACTCACTACGTGCATTATGCCTCGGATCTTCTTTTCAGGGAAATGATCAGGATCGCCGGACGGCAGGGCAAAGCGTTCATCCATTTGGGTCTCGGCGTCAATGAGGGCATCCGCCGCTTCAAGACCAAGTGGGGCGGCGCTCCTGCATTGCCCTATGAGATGGCCTCCTGGCAGGAAAAGGAGACCGTCCGATCCGGCGTGAACGAACTCATGAAAGTGTTGGCTTCCTCGTCCGGGGCGTCCATGTCCAAACAGCAGTTTCTGGCCAGCCTCCCCCGAGAGCGGCGCTTTGCCATGTTCTGGGAGATAGAGAAGGAGGGCCGCAGGTCCTGGATTGGCGGCACGGCCCACTTTTTCTGCTACAGTTTTGAGTCTTCCTTCCGCAAGCTTTTCGAGCGGGTGGACACGGTGCTTTTCGAAGGGCCTCTGGATCAGGCGAGCCTCGACCAGGTCTCGGAGACCGGCCGCAGCCCCGAATCCGGCAGTTCGCGTCTCATCGACGCCCTCACCGAGGAAGAGGTTCGCCGACTCGAGAGGGTTGTGATTGGACCGAGGGGCTTCTGGGCACGGGTATTGGGCCTTCAGCGGCCGGACCCTCCGGATGTGCGCTTTTTTCTCTCTGAAACCCGCCACTGGATGGCGTTTTTCTCCCTCTGGACCAGCTATCTGAAACGCCATGGGTGGGATCAGTCCGTGGATCTGGAGGCCTGGCATCTGGCTCACGACATGGGAAAGGCGGTGGTCGGCATGGAGACCATTGCAGAACAGATCGAGATCCTTGAGAGCATTCCCCTCTCGCGGGTCGTCCGTTTCTTCCGCATTTGCGATCGCTGGGACGGTTACATCAGACGCAACGAGCGCGCCTATCTCAAGGGGGATCTCAACGGGATGATGGGAACCAGCACGGAATTCCCCACGCGCACCGAGCGGGTCATCCACCGCCGCGACGCCACTTTCCTCGAGCGCATGAAGCCTTTCCTGGAGACGGGCCGCTGCGCGGTCTTTGTCGGCACAGCGCATATGCTCAATCTTCTGCCTCTGCTCGAAGGCACGGGCTTCAGGGTCAGGAGGAGCCGATGATCGTGCCCGGACAGTTCGCGGGAGTCACCGCTCAAGCCCAGACGCCTGAGCAGGTGATCCCTTACGTCTGCGCCGTGTCCGATGTGAAGCCCCGGATGCTGGGGCCTTGCGTGGGCTATGAAAGGGAAGGGGAAGTGGTGCTTGTGGGGTATCCGCTGCACGATCCCAAAGACACAGGGGCCATGGCGGAAGCGGTCAGCCTGGCGCTTCGTCTTCCAGGGCTCCGCCGCATCACGGTCATCGGTCCGGCCCGTCCGCCCCAGGCGCCCAAGAGCGCTGCAATCGAAGAGGACTGGTACTATTCTCTCCCGGTGCCGGTGTCGCCGCCGGGCCAAAAAACAAGAAACCTTCTCCGCCGCGCGGGCCGGGAGCTCACCGTGGAGCGAGGGGGCGCATGGGGAGAGGATCACGCGGCCCTTGTCCACCGGTACCTGAACGAGCGCTCGTTTGCGGCCGGCATCCGGCACATTTATAAAAGACTTCCCCGCTATTTGGCCGAGTCCTCAAGCAGCTTGCTTGTCTCGGCTCGTCTGGCCGACGGACGATTGGCCGCCCTCTCTGTTGGGGAGTACGCCGGCCTAGCCACGGCTTTCTACATGTTTTCCTTCAGGGATCCCGGGATAGCCCCGCCGGGTGCGACAGACCTTCTTCTGGCTCAACTTCTGGAAGAGGCGAAAGAGCGCGGCCATACGAAGATGAACCTGGGGCTGGCGGTCAACGAAGGGATCGGCTTTTTCAAGCGCAAGTGGGGGGCTGTGCCTTTCCTGCCCTACGTGCAAGCGACGTGGGAGATAGCCTCACCGGGAATTTCCGCGGTCCTGGCGAGCCTCTTCAGACGCCGTTCCTGAGAAGTTCTTCTCGATGGTAAAAACCTGGGGCGCGATCAGCGCGTTTCATCTTTTCCCACCATCTTATCCAGTATCTTCCGAATCTCCTCTTCAGACAACACCCGCTTCTCCAGAGCTACTTCACGTATCGTCTTTTTCTTTTCATAAGCCTCTTTGGCCAGGGAAGCCGCTCTGTCGTAGCCGATGGCCGGGACAAAAGCAGTCGCCAGAGCAAGGCTTTGCTCCAGGTTTGAAGCACACTTCTCCTCGTTGGCTTCAATCCCCCGGATGCATTTCTCACCTAGCGCTCGCGCAGCTCCTGAGAGCAACTGAATGGACTGGATCAGGTCGTAGGCCATCAGAGGAAGCATGACATTCAGTTCAAAATTTCCTGCCTGCCCTCCCTGGGTGATGACGGCGTCATTGCCGATCGCCTGGGCTGAAACTTGCAGCGCCATCTCCGGAATCACAGGGTTGACCTTTCCCGGCATGATCGACGAACCGGGCTGAAGGGAAGGGATGGTGATCTCTCCGATCCCGCAGCGCGGTCCGGATGCCAGCCATCGGATGTCGTTCGCTATCTTGACTAGGCTGACCGCGATGATCTTCAGTGCTGCGCTCGTTTCCACCACCGCGTCCTGAGCCGCTTGAGCTTCAAAGTGGTTTTTTGCTTCCCTGAAGGCAAATCCTGTCTCTCGGGAGATAGAGGCGATCACTCTTGAGGCAAACTGAGGATGGGCGTTGAGACCATTCCCCACCGCGGTCCCTCCCAGAGCCAGCTCCGAGAGCCTTTCCTCCACGCCGCGCAGCCGGTCGATCCCCAGTTCCGCCTGTCTTGCGTATCCGCTGAATTCCTGGCCCAAAGTCATGGGAACCGCGTCCTGCAGATGAGTGCGGGCAATCTTTCTGATGTGGCGAAAAGCCACGCTCTTTTCTTCCAGTTCTTTGCGGAGCAGATCCAAAGCCGGGAGGAGTTGATTTCTGATTTCAAGGA
The DNA here is from genome assembly GCA_964580575.1 of uncultured Desulfobacteraceae bacterium. Taxonomy (GTDB): domain Bacteria; phylum Desulfobacterota; class DSM-4660; order Desulfatiglandales; family HGW-15; genus CAVPDE01. Next base: position 23,800 of record CAZOLJ010000010.1, on the reverse strand, counting down.
GCGCGGCGATGTGAATTGCCGAGGGGATCACGTCGTTGCTCGACTGTCCCAGGTTCACGTGATCGTTGGGGTGCACCGGCGATTTCCCTCCCCGCTTTCCGGTGAGGAGTTCGTTGGCCCTGCCTGCAACCACCTCGTTGACATTCATGTTGGTGGACGTGCCCGACCCGGTCTGGAACACATCCACAACGAATTGATCATCGAGCTTGCCTTCAAAAACTTCCTGGGCCGCGGTCACGATGCTTTGGCTGAGCCGAGTATCGAGCCGTTGGAGCTCGGAATTCACTTGCGCCGCATGTTTCTTGATCAGAGCAATGGCCTTGATGAAGCAGGGCGGGAGCCGCAGGATGCTGATGGAGAAGTTCTCCTTGGCCCGCTGGGTCTGCGCCCCATAGTAGGCTTCCTCAGGCACCCTCACTTCACCCATGCTGTCCTGTTCGATACGATACTTCATGGAAAGATCCTTTCACTGCAAGGCTTCAGCTCCACATAAAAACTCTGTCCATAGAGGCAGGGCAACGCAAGAATTCCCTCCCCCTTGATGGGGGAGGGCAAGGGTGGGGGTGGTGAAGGTTGCCAATACTTATCACTCTCCGTATTTCCCCCTCCCCTTTATCCCCTCCCACCGGGGGAGGGGAAGTTAGTTTCGGTGAATCAGGTTCTGTCTTCAGGAGGAGAGTACTCACACCCCATGAGCCCGCAGTACTGGCCCACATACTCCGCCTGCGGCCTGTAAAGAGCCGGCTTTTCCTGGGCTTCGGCAAATTTCTCCTCAATGATGTGGCTGCACCACCCTGCCGTTCTGGAGATCGCAAAAATCGGTGTCATCAAGTCCCTGGGAATGCCCATCATGTGGTAAACGGGCGCGCTGAAGAAATCCACGTTGGGCTGAATCTCCGTCTTCCCTCTCTTCCTGAACTCTTCCAGCCCGGCTGTTTCGATTTGCGTGGACAGCTCGTGCCATCGGCTCTGTCCGGTCTTTTTGCCTATCCGATACGCCATGTCTTTGAGGAATCTTGCCCTGGGGTCCATGGTCTTGTAGACCGCATGGCCCATGCCCATGATCCTGTCTCCCTTATCCAGCCTGGCCTTCACCCAACCTGGGATGTCCTTCTCGGACTTCAGCTCCAGGAGCATCTTCATCACCTCCGCATTGGCGCCCCCGTGCAGGCTTCCGGATAGCGCTCCGATCCCCGCGGCAACCCCAGCATACATGTGGGCCCGGGTGGATACCACCTCGCGACAGGCAAAGGTCGAAGCGTTGAACGTGTGGTCCGCGTGAAGAATGAGGCACACGTCCAGGTCTCTGGCGGTTTTCGCATCCGGTCTTTTCCCGTGGAGCAGCCAGAGGAAATTTGCCGTGTGAGAAAGGCTCGGGTCTGAAGCGAGGGGCTCCAGCCCGTTTCGGATGCGATGCCACGCCGCAACCACCACCGGCACTCGAGCGATCAGCCGGATCGCCATCCGGACATTGGCCTCCCTGCTCTCCTCTGCAAGTTCCGGGTCCGCCATGGCGAGCACAGGGACGCAAGCCTGGAGGACATCCATGGGTTTTGCTCCTTTGGGCCAGTCCTGCATGCAGAAGTACACATAAGTCGGGACATCCCTTGCGGCCGTCACCTCTTTCTCGAACTTTCGGAGCTCTTCTGGGCCGGGCAGGGATCCGTTCAGGAGCAGGTAAGCGACCTCCGCAAAGGTTGATCTTTCGGCGAGCTCTTCGATCCGATAGCCGCGATAGATCAGGACACCCTGTTCAGCATCAATGAAGCTGATCTTGGTATCGGCAACCGTGATTCCCCGCAATCCCGTGTTTTTCATAACAACCGTCTGGGCCATGGTGACCTCCGCGCGACCCTTCACAGGTCATTGCTCTAGTTGTTGCTGAGCCAATGGAAACTTGCTTTGTTGACTCTCTCAAGCAGCAGGTTGCCAGTTGCAGGTTGCACGTAGAACCGCCTCAAGGCTTCGGCTCCAACGCTGCATCAATTCCCTACCTGCGACCTGCAACGTCCGACCTGCTGCATGCTACTTCCCTCGGGTTAAACTTCGGGAACAGCCCGATCATTGATTCTATGCCCTCTCCAACTCCCGTTTCACAGCATTCAACGTTCCGCCGGCCAGCAGGTGTTTGCGCTGTCTCTCCGAGACGTCGAGAAGGGTGATCACGCGATGCCCGTTCACCTCCACAGGGATTTCCTTTTCCCCTTTGGCAATGCGATCACGGACTCCGGGGAGGACGACGCGAGACCCTCTGCTGAAACGATCATAGTCTTTAGGATCTTTGAGAACCAGGGGTAGGATCCCGAAGTTGCACAGGTTGGCCTTGTGAATTCTTGCAAAGCTCTTGGCGATTTTCACGCGAACTCCCAGATAGCGTGGCGCCAGGGCCGCATGCTCTCGGCTTGAACCCTGGCCGTAGTTTTCGCCTCCCACGACAACGACGCTGCCTGCCTCCTTGCTCGCTTCATAAAACTTGGGATCAATCTGGTAAAAAACGAACTCACTGATCGCCTCGATGTTGGATCGAAGAGGAAGCACCTTGCTCCCCGCCGGCATGATCGTGTCCGTAGAGATGTTGTCGCCTACCTTGATCACGACATCCCCCTCCAGCGTGTCAGGAAGCGGGTCCATCTTCGGCAACGGCTTGATGTTGGGGCCTCTCACGACTTCGGTTTTGCGAAGTTCCTCTAAGGGCGAAATGATGGACTCCTTGTCCACGAGATATTTCTTGGGATCTGTGATTCCTGGATAGCTCATCTCTTTGTCCAGGTCCCTGGGATCTGTGATCACCCCCTTAAGAGCAGCCGCGGCTCCTGTCTCCGGAGAACAGAGATAGACGCGGTCATCCTTGGTGCCGGAGCGGCCCGGAAAATTTCGCGGAAAAGTGCGGAGGCTCACCTGCCCTGTGCCGGGCGCCTGGCCCATGCCGATGCATCCCAGGCAGCCGGACTGGTGAATGCGAGCGCCTGCGCGAAGAAGCAAGCCCAGGCCTCCTTCATGCGCAACATTCTCAAGGACCTGGTTGCTTCCCGGATTGATGTGCAGGGAGGTATCCGGATGACGATGCCTGCCTTCCATGATTTTGGCAACCACCATGAGGTCCCGGAAGGAAGAGTTCACACTGCTTCCGATGATCACTTGATCTGCTTTGATGCCGGCCACTTCCCTCACAGGGACTACGTTGCCCGGAGAAGAAGGACAGGCGATCAGCGGTTCAAGGGAGGAGAGATCGATCTCCGCATGCTCGTCATAAGGAGCGCCTTCGTCCGCACGAAGTTCCCGGTACGCCTCTCCTCTGCCCTGAGCTTCCAAATAGGCGCGAGTGTTTTCATCGGCCGGAAAGACGGTTCCTGTAGCACCAAGTTCGGTTCCCATGTTCCCAATGGTTTCACGGTCAGTCGCAGACAGGCTCCTGACCCCCGGCCCATAGTATTCGACGATCTTGCCGACGCACCCCTTCACATCATAGCGGCGCAGCATCTCCAGGATCACGTCTTTGGCGCTTACCCAATCCGGCAGAGTTCCGGTGAGCTTCACTCCCAGGACCTTTGGGCAGGGAAGATGGTAAGGCCGGCCGGCCATGGCCAGTGCCACGTCCAGCCCTCCGGCTCCGATGCCCAGCATGGACACCCCTGCCGCCCCCGGCGTGTGGCTGTCCGACCCAAGGATGATTTTGCCCGGGACCCCGAAACGTTCCATGTGAACCTGGTGTGAAATGCCGTTCCCTGCCGGGCTGAAATGGATTCCATATCGCGCACACGCGGTCTGAAGATACCGGTGGTCATCGGCATTCTTGTTGTCCGTTTGCAGAAGGTTGTGGTCCACGTACTGGGCCGCGACTTCAACTTTCACCGAGTCAATTCCCAGGGACTCGAACTCCAGCATGGCCACCGTGCCTGTGGCATCCTGTAGAAGGGTGTGGTCGATGCGTATCCCGATTTCTTCACCTGGAACAAGTTTGCCTCCAACAAGATGGGCTTCAAGGATTTTGTGAGTCAGATTCTTGGGCATGACCTAATCCTTTCATCGAGCTTCTATGCTCGTTGGAGTGATGGAGTGTTGGAGTAATGCAGGAATGGAGCACTGGAGTAGTGGAGTATTGGAGTACTGCGCAGGGACCTCAAGAAGGGGAGACTTGACGACTTGCTCTTGGCGTTAACGCATGGCTCCATCACTCCAACACTCCATTACTCCATTCATTCGTTACCATTACTCTATTCTTCCCTTACTCCATTCTTTTATACAGAATTCCCAAACTAAACTGGTCCTCCAGTGCCTCGTTGATCGCCTGTTTGCGATCCGTGGGATCGTGCGCTGCAGGGAGAGGGTGAACCCACTGTTTGAGATGGTCCCATGTCTTGTACTCCTTGTCAAAAGTAACGCAGGAGGTGTACACGTGAAAAAAAGAAAACCCCTTGCGCCCTATCCCTTGGATCAGGGCGTTCGTGATGCCCTCCGGGTCTCCTGCAAAAAGCCTTGCTACAAAGGAGGCGCCGTAGGATAGAGCAAGGAGCGTGGCATTCAGCGGAGCCTCCTGGCTGCCCTGAGGCGAAACCTTTGTTTTGAAACCCACAGGGGAGCTGGGCGAAGGCTGGCCCTTGGTGAGGCCGTAGATCGAGTTGTCAAAGAGAAGGTAATTGACGTCCACGTTCCTCCTCGCAATGTGAGGCAGATGACCTCCTCCGATCCCCAGGCCGTCGCCGTCTCCTCCTACGGCAAAAACCGTGAGTTCAGGATTGGCGAGTTTCACTCCCGTTGATACGGGGAGGGTCCTTCCGTGAACCGTGTGAAGGCCGTAGGTGTCTGTAAAAAACGGATAGCGTCCTGCGCATCCTATTCCTGAAACAACGACGATCTTGTGATGAGGGAGTTCCAGCCGCTCAATGGCATTGTTCAAACCCTGGTGAATCCCGAAGTACCCGCAGCCGGGACACCAGGTCGGCAGGTTGGGCGATCGAATGGAGAACACTTTCGATTCTTCGATCTTCCTGACCTGTTCGGCAAGCACTTTACCGGAGGTTTTCATCTCTCAGCCTCTCAATGATTCATGAGCTGCTCTTGATCTCACAGGCTCTGTCTTCGTGCGGGCCGCATGTTGCAGGTCGCTTGTTGCTTGTTGAAAAAGCATCAGAATCAGTCTTTGGGTTTTATCGACCTGCAACCTGCGACATGCAACCTGCTACCTGCATCACGCTACCTGCATCACGCTACTTGCATCTCTATCCTTTTGACTCCACCAGTGATTCTATCTTTTCAAGTATCAGGCTCGGTGACATCGGCATTCCGGTTGTCCGGTTGAGCCTGACCACGTCTTTTCCATAAAGATGCCCGATCAGGTTAGCGAGCTGGCCTTCGTAATTCAGTTCCGGAATCAGAATCTCTTTGCATTTTTTCATGAAGGTCCGGATGACTTCGGCGTGATACGGAAAAAGGCTCACGACCTTTAACGCCCCCACCTTCATGCCTTCCCGTTGAGCTGTCAATACCGCCTCAAGGGCTGACCCGAAAGTCGATCCCCAGGCGATCACCCCCACATCCATGGTTCCACCGGAGGAGAATTCAAGCGGCTCCGGCAGATCCTTCAAGGCCCCTTGGATTTTCCGATGCCGCTTTTCCGTCATCTTTGAATGGATCTCGGAGGAGTAATCAGGTCTCCCTTTTTCAGTGTGTTCCAGTCCTGTGGCATCGAAAAGACACCCCTCTGTGCCAGGTATTGCTCTGGGGGAAATCCCGGATTCCGTAACTTTGTAACGCTCGTAGCGCCCCCTGCTCGATTCATCGGGATAGAGGTTCCAGTCGGCTCGCTGAGCTGCCGACGCTGCAATGAGGTTAACCTTTTCGACACGGTTGTTGAGAAAAAAGTCCGTGAGCACGATGACCGGCGTCTGATATCGCTCAGCCAGCTGAAAGCTCATCAGGGTGAACTCATAGCACTCCCTCACGTTGGTGGGCGCGATGACGATTCTAGCCGAATCCCCCGGCCCGCCGAAGACCGCTGCCTGCAAGTCAGACTGCTCGGTCTTGCTCGGCAGGCCCGTGGCAGGTCCGCCTCTTTGGGCGTTGATAATGACGGCCGGCGTTTCAGACATGACCCCGTGGGTGATGAGCTCCGTCATCAGGGCAAACCCAGGGCCTGAAGTGGCTGTCATGGCCCTTTTCCCTGCAAAGAAGCTTCCCAGCACCGCGCCGATGGAGGCAATCTCATCCTCCATCTGCACCACTCTTCCTCCCCGTCCCGGCAAAGTCTTGGCCAAATACTCCATGATCGGTGTCGCCGGCGTAATGGGATAGCCGAAGTAGAGCTTGAGCCCTGCATCAAGGGCCGCACGCCCCACCGCTTCATTCCCGGAGATCAGGATCTTTTCCTCTTTCTCCGGTTCCGGCAATGTGAGAGCAGGCGGTTCTCTTTCCTTGAACGTTTCTGAGGCATAGCGGAACCCCGCATCAAAGCTCTTGAGGTTGACCTCCAAGACCCTGTCGCCCTTGGCCTTGAATTTCTTCGCGATGATTTCCTGGAAGTGCTGTGGGGGGATGCCGAAGATAGCGGCAAAGCCGCCCAGCGCAGTCAGGTTCCTGCCCCTCGTGCTTCCCGATGCTGCTGCGGCCAGGTCGGAGAAAGGCATGCCGAAGAGCAGCGAATCAGGCTCCACATGAGCTGCAATGGATGTCCCTTCCTCCACGTAGGACGGGGGCTTGCTGTCGAAAATAATCACCGCCTCTTTTGCAAGAAAAGGGATCCGCGACTGAGATTCCTTGTCATCCAGCGAAATCAGCACGTGGGTCTTATCGCTCAACGCCCGCATTTCCTGATCGCCGACTCTCGAATGGGTGACGCAGCGGCCGAACCCTCTGATTTCAGCCGGGTAGGAATCAAAAGCCAGCACGGAGAGACCGGCCCTGGACATGGCTTCGTTGAGGATTCCACCAGCCGCAATGGTTCCGTCCCCCGACATCCCGCATATTTCAATGGTCAAATCCACTGCCGCCATCTCAAAACTCCGTCCACCAAGACGTGTTCACCTTGATGCCTTGAACTTCGAAAACACACTTCCCGGCTCCTTCAGCCTTCACCGTGTTGCCTACCAGATTCAGGGCCGCTGTACGGCCAAGCTCCAGGGCGTTGTCATGGCCGACGGAGACCCAGTAGTCGCGGAGTTGCGGGTGGTAGATCTGGGCGCAGTCCCCGGCGGCATACACTCCTTTGAAGCCCGTGTTCAGATATTCGTCCACAAGAATGCCGCGATCCAGCTGAAGCCCGGATCCTGCCAGGAATCGCACATCCGGGATGAGCCCGAAAAATGCTCCGATCATGCCCACGCGCACTGTCTCACGACCGACTTGGACCTCATAGTCGCGATTCCCTTTTCGGGCGATCCCTTTCAACCGCTGGTCCGCCAGGACTTCCACCCCCTTTTGCCGGAGCCGGTGAGACATTTCCTCGAAAAGCGACAGGCTCCACCGCAACGGCCAGAAGGCCTCTTCATTCACCATGAAGTACACTTTCTTGCCCAGGCCCAAGAGGGCCTTGGTGACGGCCAGGGAGGTGAGGTCTCCGCCCATCATGAGCACCGAACCCACCTGTGCAATCTCCTCCTTCCAGACTCTGGCATCTTCCAGCGTCTTGAGGGTGAACAGGACATCCCTGAAGATCAGAAGAGGTTCAGGGATTCTCGGCTTTCCGCCCACGGCAAGGATGAGGCCGCTGAAGCGAAGCCTTTCCTTGTGATCCAGAATGAGTTCCCTTTGGCCGGGATCCAGGGCGACCACTTTCTGCCCGCTTCGGAATTTAATGTCCATCTTCTTGTAATCTTCAACAGGGCACACATAGAGAGCCTCTTCCTTGAGGTTGCCGCTGATCCACTTGGGCAGGAGATGGGGCCGGTAACACCCGTGCGGTTCCTTGCCGATCAGGGTGATGCGCGCTCCCGGCGCCTCCAGCCGTAAGGTCACTGCGGCGTGGTGGCCTGCCGGGCCGTTTCCGATCACAATGAAATGCTCCTCAGACATGGTCCCCTCCCCGCGCCATTCGCTCTGTGAGCTCCACCCTGGTCACAGAGATGCAGTTCACCGGGCAGACTCGCATGCACTCTCCACATCGAATGCAGCGGGAATTGTCGATCATGATCGCGTTGACCTCGGCCCAGTGGGTGGTTTCCGTAAAACCGGCGATGGCGCCGGCTTCATTGGTTTTCACTTCTTTGACCAGTTTGATGCAATCCCTGGGCGCGACATCAATACAGTACCGGCAGTAGATGCACCGCTTGATGTCGATTTCGTAATGGAGATAGCAGAGGTAGCAACGTTTCGACTCCTCCTGCGCCTGCTCCGGAGACAAGCCTGTCTCCACCTCGGTCCTCGGGGTGAGGAACCGATCCTGCACGGGCTGAACCGTAGGCATGTCCTGCCTTGGAACATAATCCCAGGCACGCTTGCGGTCGGTGATTTCCGTTTCCTCCATGCGCACCGTTTTCTCCCGGAAGGCCTTGCCTGTCAGGTCTCGAAGGATCCTTTCCGCTGCCCTCCGCCCCATCCCGACCGCCTGGATCACCGTTGAAGGCCCGGAGAGGTAGTCACCGGCCACGTAGAGCCCCTTCATCGGAGAGGAAAAGGAATCCGGGTCGGCCTTCAGGACTTCTTCTTTCTTATCCCCGAGAGCCAGGCGAAGCGGCTCAGGCCGTTGGCCTGTGGCCACGATGACCGTGTCTGCAGACAAAACGAATTCACTTCCCTCAAGGGCGACGACCTCCCCCTTGCCTTTCGCTCTTTTTTCGCCAGGCCGTGCCCTCACAAATTCCACACCTTCAACGCGTTCCTTCCCGAGGATTTTTCTGGAAAGCATGAGAGAAGCGATCTTGACGCCCTCTGTCTTTGTCTCGATCACCTCGTCTTTCGTGACCACCAGATCCTCCTCTGTTCGCCGGAGGCAAATGGTCACGTCCTGCGCACCCAGCCTAAGGGCGGACCGGGCGCAGTCAAAAGCCGTGAACCCCGCGCCGATGACGAGCACCCTGTTTCCCACACTGGGAGGCTTTCCTGCGCAGACCTGCATCATGAATTCCAGACCAGGATAGACTCCCTGAAGATCTTCCCCTGTCAGGTCGAGCCGCAGGGAACGGTAACATCCTGCCGCAAGGAGAACCGCATCGTACGCTTCAAGAAGGTCCTTTATGGCTGTGTCGATTCCCACCCTCACCCCGGTCTTGAGAACAGCTCCTGTGCGTACGACATAATCGATTTCGTCTTCAAGGACCTCTCTGGGCAGCCGGAACTCAGGGATCCCGTATCGGAGCATCCCGCCTCCCTTTTCAAAAGCTTCGTAGAGTGTCACGGCGACTCCGAGCGTAGCCAAGTCATGGGCCGCTGCAAGGCCTGCAGGGCCTGCTCCCACCACAGCCACCTTTTTGCCGAGCGACGCGAAAGGGCCTGGTTCCGGAGGCGGCCCTTTTCTTCTCAAGTCTGCGGCCGCTCTCTTGATGTGACAGATGTTTACGGGGCGGCCCAGTTCCGGCTCTCCATGGCGGCACTTGTCTTCACAGGGACGGGAACACACTCGGCCCAGGACACCGGGCAGAAGGTTGGCCATGTGGTTGATGGAGTAAGACCCATCGTATCGGCCTTCGAAGAGGGCCCGGATATAGGCTGGAATGTTCGTTGCCGCAGGACAAGCGGCTTGGCATGGGACATTCACGTCCATGTAAAAAAAATCTTCAGGGCTGGATGAGTAAACGATCTGCTTGGTCATGTCATCCTCGCGAGATAAAGAGAGGAAATCCTTTAACCACGAAATTAGAAAGACACGAAAGGCGAGAGTTTTTTTCGTGTTTTCCCACTTTCGTATTTTTGTGATGGGTCTTCGCTTTTGTTTAGGATTCAGAGGACAATATAACAAATCTAAATAGCAGGCCGGGATTGTCAATAGACAAGAAGGAGTTAACTGCGAAGCCCAAGGGGTTCTATTCGAATTTGTCGAAGAAGATGCTGTCCTCAGGAATCTTCTTCTTTTTCAGAATCTCCACGCACGAGTCCACCATGGCCGGTGACCCGCAGATGTAGACGTCGACACTCGCTCCTTCAGGGATGTATTTGTCGATGAGGCCGGTCACTCTTCCATTTTCACCCTGCCAATGGTCTGCCTCTTCGGGTCGGGAAAGGGTGGGCACATATTTGAAGGAATGAAGCGTTCTCTCCCATGCCAGGAGTTCCTCCTGGAAATAGAGATCCTTGATAGTCCTCGCTCCGAAGAAGAACTGGATTCTCTTTCGGATTTGTTCATGCTCGGCCTGGTGAAGCATGGATTTGATCGGCGCCATGCCCGATCCGGTGGCGATAAAGAGAATGTCGCTGTCCGAATCCTTGAGGTAAAATTTCCCATAGGGTCCGGTAGCCCTCAGTTCCTCTCCCTCCTTCAAGAACTCGTGCACATAAGTGGTCACGGCTCCCTGAGGAACCTTGGTGATGACGAGTTCCAGGGAATGGTGCTCGGCAGCGTCGGAACAGATGGAATAGGCGCGGTACTCCGGCCCGCTGGTGAGCTTGTATTTTGGGACTTCAAATTGGATATATTGTCCGGCTTTGAAGGTGATCCCCTGGTCCGGCCACAGAATCCTGAGGAAAATGCTCTTGATCTCCGGCGTCAGATCTTTGATGCTTTCCACTCTGACCACGTATTCCTTCACCAGGAACAGCTCTTCCGGGATCTCGATCTTCAGGTTGTCCTTGACTTTGATCTGGCAAGAAAGCCTGACATGGCTGGTCAGCTCTTCCGGCGACAGATAAGGCGTCTCCGTGGGGAGCACCGGGCCGCCCCCCTCCAAAACCTTCACCTTGCAGTACGAGCAAGTGCCTTTGCCCCCGCAAGCAGAGGGAATAAAAATCCCCTGGCCCATGAGGGTGGAAAGCAAAGGCCTCCCTCCCTCGACGACCAATTGTTTCTGCTCGTTGACGAGGATCTTCATTTCCCCGTAGTCGGCCAGATAGGAGTCGGCGATTTCGAGGAAGAGGGCTAGCAGCGCCGCGATCCCGCTCAGGATGAGAAGGCTGATAATTATCGAAAGCATGAGAGGGTCATGGGTACATCGTTCTTTATTCGTTCACCGTTCACCGTTGTCAGTTCTCCGTTGCATCGTGCACTCCCACGGACAAACGAAATTCGCGTTTGTCCGTGCCACCAGTCCAACTGCAGTAAAGAGTCACGAGTGACGAGTAATACCTTTTTCCTGTTTTGCTTGTCACTTGTCACTCGTCACTTGTCACTGTATCTGTATCATCCCGCTGAATGCCGTGAACGCCAGGGCCATAATCCCTGTAATGATCAGGGTGAGCGCCGGACCTTCCAACCCTTTCGGAAGCTTGGCGCTCTTCTGAACCTTTTCACGAATGGCTCCAACCGCAATGATCGCGATCATCCAGCCGATTCCGCTTCCGGCCCCATAGGCCATGGATTGAACGAGGGTGTAGTCGCGAATGATCATGAAAAGCGAAGCTCCCAGGATCGCGCAGTTCACCGTGATCAGGGGCAAAAAGATGCCGAGGATGTAGTAGAGCGCCGGGAAAAACCGCTCCACCGTCATTTCCACTAGTTGTACAAAGGCGGCGATAATAATGATGAAAACAATGTAGCGGAAATGGTCCAGGTTCAGAGGCAAAAGGACATAATAGTAAACAAGATAATTGAGGACAGCCGTGCAGGTCATCACGAAGACGACGGCCACGCCCAGACCCAGGGCAGACCGGATCTCCCGAGAAATCGCCAGAAAGGGGCACAACCCCAGGAAATTCGTCAGGAGGATGTTGTTCGTGAAGATCGCAGCAAAAAACAATGTTCCCGAATCAACCTGAACCATCTCAATACCCTTGTTTTTTCTCTTCAGCCGTCTGAGGGAACTTGGCCCTCACGAACCACGCAAAGAGACCTAAGGTGAAAAAAGCGCCGGGCGCCATGATCATGATGGTCCAGGGCGTAAAACCCTCCGGCATGATCCTGTAACCGAGAAGCGTTCCGAACCCGAAGGGTTCGCGGATGACGGCGATGATCAAAAGCACCGCTGCATACCCCAGGCTCATGGCGAGCCCATCCAGGAAAGAAGCCCAGGGCCGGTTCTTCATGGCAAATGCTTCGCACCGTCCCATGACAATGCAGTTGGTGATGATAAGCCCCACATAAGGCCCCAGGGCCTCGCTGATGTCCGGAAGATAGGCGGCAATGGCGATGTCCACGATGATGACGTAGGACGCGATGATGAGCGTCTGGGCCATCATGCGGATTTTCATGGGCGTGTAGTTTCTCAGAATGGAGACGGTCAGGGAGGACATGCATACGGTGAAGATCAGGCCTGCATTCATGACCAGGGTGTTGACGAGCAAGTTGGTCACGGCAAGGGTGGAGCAGATTCCGAGAATCTGCCTCAACACGGGATTGTCATTCCAGAGTCCCTGCAAAAAGATTTGACTGCCGCTCAAAGGCTTGGGCATCCCCTATCCCTTCCTCACATGTTTCCAAGTTTCTCTGAGAAAACGATCCAAATCCCGGTTCACAAAGGCTTCTACACCGCGGCTCGTGCCAGTCGCTCCTGTGATCGCGTCCAGCTCATTCGGACCTTTGCCCGGGCCTGCCGGCTTCAAGTAAAAGATTCTCTTATCTCCTTCCACAGGGAAGAGCGGCAGGCCGGCGAACTGTTTGGTAAACCAGGGCTCCGTGATCCTTGCCCCAAGACCCGGCGTCTCCGAGTGTCTATAAAAGGCAATTCCCAGAAGCCTGGAGGCTTGAGGGTCCACGCTCACCATACCGTATACCGGCCCCCAAAAACCCGCTCCGCCTAATGGAAATGCATAACCGGTGATCTGTTTACCATCCTCAGCATATCCCACGTAGAGCGTCTGCTGCTTCACCTCAATGGCTTTCACTCTCCTCTCAAAAACCTGGATCACCTCCCGGTTCGGCGCCTTTTCATCTACAGAAACGCCCAGCACCCTGAGGATAATCCTCTGGAGCTTGACCTGCTGATTGGTTTGTATCCTTTCTTCGTTGTGGACTTTCACCGCGCTCACTAAGGCAGCGAATAAAAAGGTTAGCAGAAACATGAAGACAATGGAATAGAGCCGCTTCTTCATGGCACCGCCTTCTTTGCCGCCTGCATCCGCCTCACCGCCTGGTCGATGAGCGGAACAAAGGCGTTCATGATCAGGATGGAAAACATGACCCCTTCGGGGAAATTGGAAAATCCCCTCAGAACCACGGTTAGGCCTCCCACCATGAAACCATAAATCCACTGACCATACTCCGTCTTCGCACCTGAGACAGGCTCGGTCACCACGAAAATACTTCCGAAAAGAAATGATCCTGAGAGTAATGAGACCGGAGCGGACGGGACACCCGCTACACCGAAACCATGAAGCACACTGCTCAGCAAGATGCCGCCGATCAGGCAGGAGACGGCCAAGCGCCAGGGCGCCGCCTTTTTGTAGATCAGGTAGAGGCCCCCCAGAAGAATCAGGAGCGCTGACGTCTCACCAAGCGAGCCTGCCGTGTTGCCCAGGAAGAGGTGCTCAAAAGGAACTGAGATTCCTCTCCGCAACTCCACAAGGGGCGTCGCTTGAGAGACGGCGTCCAACGACAGAGACCACCTGCCGAAGCCTGCCGCACCTCCCCAAAGAGGGCTGGCCCACTGATTGGTCATTTCTATGGGAAAGGTGACATAAAGAAAACACCTTCCCACCATGGCCGGATTAAATACATTCCGGCCGAAACCGCCGAAAACCATTTTTCCGAGCGCAACCCCCGCCACAATCCCCACAATCGCCATCCAGAAAGGAATCATGGGAGGGAGGGAAAGCGAGAAGATCAGAGAGGTCACAAAGACGGCGGAAGTGACGGGTTTCTTTTCTCGAAAGGTGAAGAGGGCCTCGGTCGCGATGCCGAATCCGAGGACCACCACGACCACGGCAAGCGACCGCCACCCGAAAAGATAAACGGAAGCGAAGACCAGGGGGAGGAGAGCGTAACACACCCGCAGCATCACGTTCTGCATCAAGAAGAGCTTCTTGGTTTGGGTTGGCTCCATGCCTGATCCCAGTTCTACCCCTACGCTCTTGATTCACCCGTAGAGAGCCAACAGAGCCGTCACCCCGGCGAAAGCCGGGGTCCAGAGATGACGATCTTCACTGGATTCCGGCCCGTTCGACAAACTCAGGGTCCCGAGCCTGTCGAGGGACTTCCGCCGGAATGACACACAGCACCGCTCCCCAGTTCTCTACGAGACCATCGCTCTAAATCCCGGATGACTCACGACCAGAGAAACAGTGTCTCACACATTAAGAAACTCAGCCTGCGACGTCAATGGGAATGATCTGCGTTGACACGGAAAAACGGGGTTGTTAAGTTGAATGCGTCTGAAAGCTACTGACAACCCGCCGAGAGGGCATATTATGGAAATAGAGGCTCCCAAATCCTGCAGATTTATCGAGCGTGTCAAGGAAAGAGACAAGATCGGCGTGTGGGGGTTCGGAAATGTCTCCAGGGATGTTGTGCTGACCCTGGTCGATGAAGGCCTGGGCAAGGAAGTGGTCTTCTATGGCAGGCCGACGGAAAACTATCCCAACAGGGCAGGCGCCTGGGTGGAAGATCTTAAAGCGAATGCTCTTCGAAGACCCCGTCTTGCAGGTACCAACTTTCTCGACGACATGGCCGGTCTGGATGTCATCTTTATCGGCGTTGGTGTTCCGAGAAAGGAAGGCCAGAGCCGGAGAGATCTGCTCGCAATGAATACGCAAGTGATCGCCGAGACCTCCAGGCAAATCAGAGACCTTTATGAAGGGTGTTCTTCGAAAGATCTGCCGATCCTTATTTATATGGGAAACCCCGTCACCGCCATGACGTGGGTGGGGCACAAGGTGACCGGCTTTCCAAGAGAAAATATCATGGGCCAAGCCGGCAACCTGGACACAAGAAGAATTTGTCATGCGGTTTCCCAGGTGCTCGGCATATCCGGCACGGCTATGCAGGGCATCGTCTTTGGGGAGCATGGGGACTCCATGGTAGCCCATCCCCGCTACTTCTCTGTGAGCGGCATCCCCCTTGAAGACATCATCAGGGTTTCCGGCATTGATCCGCAGAAAATCCGGGATGTGATGGATGAAGCCAAGAAGGGCGGGACCCACTTTGTCAATGAGACCGGACAAAGCGCTTCAGCAGGCCCGGCCAGGGCAGCGTGCGACATGCTCCGCGCCATTGTCAAAGGGGAATCCGAAGTGCAGCCCGTGATTGCCATCCTGGAGAACGAATACGGGCTGCTCAAGAAGGAAGACGGCCTTGGCTCCATGAGCTTCGGGGTGCCTGCGAAAATCGGTCCCTATGGAGTCGAAAAGATCTTCGAACTCCCTGTCCAAGACATCCGAGGTCAGTTAGAGCGATCGGCTGCCATCATCAAAGAAGACATCAAAGGCGCAGCCGAGATTCTCAAGGGGAAGTACGGCATTTCCTGATCCAGGGCTTTGTTCTGAGCCGAAATCTAATCCCTAAAACCGAATATCGAACATGGAATTTCGAATGATGAAGTTTAACGAATTGGTCCTTGCCTTCGGCGTTCTATATTCGTCATTCAATATTCTTCGGTTCTCTTTTGACTATGTATCCTTGTTCTGTTTTTGCTCCAAGCACTTCGCTCCCTGCTCTAAGCTAGCTTCAGCTCGAAGTACATGGCTCCGGGAAGGGGATTGTAGCAGTATGCATCGATGGGTTGGAATCCCAGAGCACGGTAGAGCGCCGATGCCTCTTTCATGGCCTCTACAGTGTCCAACCTCATCGCCTTGTAACCGAGTCTCTTTGCTTCCTCGATGATCGCCAGGGCGAGCTCCCGGCCTAGTCTCTTGCCGCGGTGCGCCGGCTTTACATAGAGCCGTTTCATCTCGCAGATTTCTTCCGCCAGGGGCCGCACGGCCACACACCCCACCGTCTCTCTGTTCTCCCTGGCCACAAGAATGGCTCCCAAAGGGAGGGCGTATTTGCCCGGCAGGGTCGCAAGCTCCTCCCTGAAATCCTGGAAGTCCAGCACGAAACTCAGAGAATCGGCATACTCCTGGAAAAGATCCCTAACTGCCATGATATCGCCGGGGATCATTGCCCAGCGGATTTCAGCCATTTCCCCCTCTCAAAAAACCTTCCGAACGCTCTTTGCATTATCAGTGTGCCGAGAGAAAGGCACTGCTCGCAGGTTGCTCAAAAACGCTCAGATACAAGGCACCCGAAATCCCGAGGAGTGAGACGTACAGTCCAGTACGTCGCAACGACGAAGGGTGAGGGCAACGCCGTAGATGGGCGTTTTTGAGCAACCTGCTATTTCTCAACGGGCAATTCGCTTCTCGAGGCCCACTCAGACCAGCCTGCGTCATACCACAACACCCTCTCATAGCCCAGCAGGTATCGCATCACAAAAAAGGTCTGGCTGGCCTGATGGCCGGTGCGGCAGTGGATGATCACCGTCGTCTGCTTATTGGGCACGAGGGAAGCGTAGGCGGTTGCGAGTTCCTCCGACGGCTTGAGCAGGGTGACTTTGCCGTACTTGGAAAGGTCTTCTGTGTAGGGCCGGCTCTTGGCTCCGGGGATGTGCCCGCCCCGGGCTTCATCCACCTTCTCCCCCGTGAAGTATTCCGTTGGACGGACATCAAGGATGACATGATCCGCAGGCTTGAGGACCTCCATGATTTCCTTGTACGTCACCGTAAAGACATCGGGAGAGGGAACCGGGTATTGGGACTTCTCAACCTGAGGCAGTTCGGTCGTGACAGGACGCTTTTCATGGACCCAGCGCGGGAAGCCTCCGTTGAGGATCCCGAAACGTGTATGGCCTAGACGCGCCAATGCCATGGCCACCAAGGTCGCATCATGGGGTTTGTCATCGGGAACGAGGATCACCCTGTCCGTGGGTCGGATTCCCATGAGGGACATGTGCCCGGCCAGCAGCTCAGGGGGCTGCAGCATAGAGGAGACGCCGCCCACCACGCCACGGAAGTTGTCATGGGAAACGCAAACGGAACCCGGGATGTGGCCGCTGTTGTACTGGGCTTGAGCCCGAACCTCGATGACCCGGACTTCACGATTGCCGAGGTTCTCGGCCAGCCACGCAGGCTCCACCAGGCCCGGCCACTTGGGCGGAACAGGTTGAGAGACGGCCAGAGACTCTTCCGGCCCGGCTTGAGCCGGCTGTGGTTTTTCCGAAGCGAGGAAGTACTGCCGCCACGAGTTGATTCTTGCCGTCTGCTCCTCGGACAGCGGCTCTGTCCTGAGAGAAACAGGTTTCAGAACGCGTTCGATGAACCCCACAAGTCCGTCGGTGAGCAGGTAAGCGTTTGTGAAGCCTAGGCGGAAAAGGGCGTCACGCGCCTGGGCCGGGTGGGTCATGCCGTTGGAGTAGAGCACGATAATGCCCTGGTTCTCCCTGCCCGCAAGCGCCTCCGGCAAATCGGCCATGGGGATGTTCACGGCGCCGCGAACGCGAAACTCCGCATACTCCTCCGCCGGTCGGATGTCGACCACCAGGAACTCCGGTTCGCCCCGCATCAGCCGGTCGGCCAGTTCTTCCGGCTCCATGTGGTCCTTTGCCGATTCAATCTCCGCCAGCATGGCGGAGGTGCTTGTCTTAAGGCCTTGAGGCCTGTCGCCCGCAATCCTTCCCTCCATGGCCATCAGGCCGAGAGCCAGTAGGATCAGGACGGTGCTGAAAGACCTTAGAAAGGAGCTCCGCCAATACACACCACCTAATGCTCGTCGTTTTTCCAGGTATTCGGATCCCCAAAACAGGACCAGAGCCACTGTCACGATCAGGAAGCCCAACCCTGCGGCCGAGAGACCCAGGTCCTGCCAGGCAAATCGCACGCCTCTGTCTCCCCAGGTGTAGAGGCCCTTCAAGATGCCGAAGAGCTCGTTGAAAAAAACGCTTCCGATTCCAGCGCCTGCAAGGAACACCAGCGCATCCAGTCGGCCGGAAGCCACGCCCACCGCCGCTGTCCCAGGGCACCAGGCGCCCATGACAAAGCCCACTCCGAAAATCAGACCGCCCACGATCTGCGGCCCGTAGATGCTGGGCATGAAGAAGAGCTGATCTTCTTTGACCAGTCCCAGTCCACTCGCGTACTGGAGGCCCAGCATGGCCACGAGAACGGCCGTGAACATGACCTTCAGCACCGTCATGTCCCGGAAGTAGAAGATGCCTGCCAACCGGCGGGAGCTGCCGAAACCCGCCTGTTCCAGGGAAAAGCCGAAGGCCAGTCCGATCAGGAATGCAGTCGCCATGGCAGCCGACGAAGACAGCGCCTCCAGTCCGAAGAAGGTGCTAATCATGCCACTGCCTCCTTACGAACCACGCTGCCGCATACCCCCCGGCAAAGACGCAGATCAAAAAGACCAGGCTGCCGGAGAGGAGCATGGCGCTTCCGGACAGAGCCTGTCCCGAGGTGCAGCCCTGGGCCAAACGGCTCGCGAAACCGGCCAGCACGCCTCCGGCCAACGCGAGCACAAGGCGAAATTGCCTGGGGGCCTTTTGGCCGCGCTCGACCTGGAACTTCAGTCTTCGGCTCAGAAACGCCGAGATTAGACCTCCGGCGAAAACGCCGAAGAACATGTACACGAGGTAGTAATGGAGGGGTTCCTTTCCCCAGGCCCCGAAGTACTCGCTGGAGCCGACGTGGGAAGGCGCAAGGCCGCCTTCAAGATAGGCGGCGATTCGCGCGATACCTGAGGAAGCCCCGAGCCCGGCTCCGAGCACCATATAAGATGCCAGGAGCGTCAAACCGAGAATCACCCCTGCTAGGTACGGATTCATGTAGGGTTTGGGTCCCATGGACTCTTTCATGATCAACACCCCGCGGATTTTTTCTTGGGAGCCTTGGGCGGTTCAGCCTTGGGGCTGTCAGGTTTCGCAGGCGCAGCAGGAAGTGTAGGTGAAGGAGGCGCCGCAACCGCTTTCGCTGCATCCTTCCAGCCGCTGTCTTTCCAGTAAGACTCCAAGCCGCCGTGCAGGGCCTTGACGGTCCTCTGCGTTTTCTGGGACAGGATGCCGGCGATCTGCATGGCCAGCGAGCCGTCGCGATCAACCAGAATGAGCGGCCCGGCACCGGTCAGGTAGGCCGGGTTGTTGAGCACGTCGGCGACATCCGCGTTCCGGGAGCCCGGAATGTGATAGTCCTTGAACTGATCGGCCGGCCGGATATCCACCATGTCAAAGGTTCCCGGCAGGTCCTTGGCCATGCGCCGTAACTCGTCGGCCGACATCCGATCGGCCAGCCGAATCTCGCGTTTGGCCGGGCCCGCTCCGGCAGCAGGTGCTGCGGTCTCAGCGCCGTACACAGGAAGCCCGGCATCGATCCAGGCTTCGCTCCCACCGGCCAGGGAAGTCACTTTTTGAAATCCCTTGGCTTCCAGAAGCCCGATGGCCATGCTGGACCGGTAGGCGGAATTGCACACCGTCACCACAGGCTGACTCGGATCGAGCTTGGACGACAGCTCGCTCAGGTGGGTAAGAGGAAGGTTCACCACCTCCCCGATCCTCAGGCCCATCCACTCGTTAGGCAGCCGTACATCCACGATGATCGGAGAAGTGCCTGCCTTCATCTGGCTGTAAAGATCCCCAGCCTTGATGAACTCAACCTTTTTTGTAGGCAGCTTGGCGGCCTTCCAGGTTTCGGGCGTGAGAACGCTTGCCTCATAGCCGATGCGGTGGAGCCGGTAAAGGGCTTCCTTGAGTTCGGCCTTGCTGCCCAGCACCACGAGCTTGTCCGACTCATGCATGGCCCAGGGGACCATGGTCCCTGCCCAGGTTTCGAATCTCCCCCGTATACCGATGTTCACGGACCCGGGGATGTGTTCGGCCGCATAAACTGACGAGTCCCGAATGTCCACGACGTAGACCTTCGACGTGTCCATCAGCGACTGTTCGGCTTTGACTTCCGCAGGCACGGGCGCGGCCCAGTTGACCAGGGCCGGTCCCTGCCGGTTCATGGCGGCATTGTGCTTGAAGTACTGGGGCGCCTCCGGCAAATCCTTCAACACCGCTGCGATGAACTCCGATCGGCCTTTGAGCGTGAAGTAGGGGTTGGACGCCCGCTCGGCGCCGATGGTGCTCTTGGGACTGTCGCTCAAGTGCGCTCCGCAGAGGCTGCCCGCGCCATGGGCCGGCAGGACCATGACGGAGTCGGCCAGTTTGGAGAGTTTGTTATTCCACGTGTCAAAACCCATGGACGCGAGCGACGCAGCCGTCATCTTGCCCTCCAGCAGGTCCGGACGCCCGACGCTGCCGACAAAAAGAGTGTCGCCCGTAAAGAGGACCTGGCCCACCTTGTCTTCCTCTCCGTTGAAGACAAGAGCGCAGGTCCCGTCCGGTGTGTGTCCGGGCGTCTCCAGGACTTTCACAATGGCGGAACCGATCCTAAAGGTCGAGCCTTCCTTCATGGGGTTGATCTTGTAGGCCGCACCGCTGGCGGCGCTCTGATAGATCTGGCAATCAACCGCTTTGAGGATCTCCAGATGCCCGGCCACAAAATCGGCATGGGAGTGAGTCAGATACACCCCCTTGATCGTCAGGCGGTTCTTGGAGACAAAGTCCAGGTAGAACTGCACATCCCGGTCCGGATCCACGATCAGGGCTTCCTTGCCGGAGACCAGAATGTACGAGTAGTGCGAGAGCACCGGCAGGTTGATCTGGACCACCTCAAAGCCCGGAAACTTGTATGTGTCCACGATCTGATGTCTGGCTGCGTCGTCGCCGTGCATGGCCGACTCCGTGTCTTTGATTTTGCCCTGCTCCGCAGCAAAAGCCACGGAGCCGATAAAGGCTAGGGTCCAAAAGAATACTGCCCACATTATTTTCTTCATAACCTCTTCTCCTCAATCCTTATCCGATGTCCTTTGACCCCAATTTCCAATGCCCTTCAATCACTTCTCTCTCTTAGGTAGGAGATGGGTCACGCTTCCGAGAAAAATCTCCGCAGCCTCTCCCACGGTCTCTGAAAGCGTCGGGTGGGGATGAATGCTGAGACCCATGTCCTCAACAAGGGCGCCCATCTCAATGGCCAGGACCCCTTCGGAAACCATTCCCTCTGCGCTCCTTCCTGAGATACCGATTCCCACCACTCTTCCGGTTTCAGGGTCGGCGATTATTTTCGTGAGCCCCTCTGTCGCGCCCATGGTAATGGCACGGTTTGAAAACTTCCAGGGAAAACGTTCGATTCGGACCGGTCGATTCTGCTTTCGTGCCTGTTCTTCTGTCAGCCCTGCCCAGGCCACCTGGGGATCTGTGTAAACTACCGCCGGAATGGCCCGCACATCAAACGCTGAGGGTTGGCCCGCTATCACCTCTGCTGCCACTTTCCCTTCTCGAAACGCCTTGTGCGCCAGCATGGGTTCGCCCGCCAGATCCCCCACGGCAAAAATCTTCGGATCTGACGTCCTCTGCTGTTCGTCAACCACCACAAAGCCTTTCTCGTTCACCTTCACCTTGGTGTTCTCGAGTCCGATCTCTTTCGTATTGGGCTGCCGGCCCATGGCAATGAGCAAACGGTCATAGGTTTGCTTGGGCTTTTCCGCTTCTCCCTCCAGACCCACTTCGACCTGGTTTCCCCTCTCCTTGATGGATGAAGCTTTGGTGTTGAAATGAATTGAAGTGAAGAGTTCCTTCAGTCGCCTGATGAGCGGAACAGCAAGATCCCGATCGGCTCCTCGCAGAAGGCGGTCTCCTCGAACGACGAGGGTCACCTTGCTTCCCAGAGAGGCATACACCGTTCCCATCTCCAGGGCGATGTACCCTCCGCCCAGAATGAGAAGCCGCTCGGGGATGTCGGCAAGATCGAGCGCTCCGGCAGAATCCATGATCCGGCTTCCGCGTTCAAGGGTTATCCCCTGAAAAGGAGCCGCTTTAGACCCTGTGGCCAAAATGGCATGGCGGAACTTGATGTGGCTGACTTCTGAATCTTGAAGGCGGACTTTGTCGGAGCCTTCAAAAACCGCTCGCCCCCTGAGGAGCTGCACGCCCCTCTTGTTGCTCAGGGTCACCAGCCCTGAGGCCAGCTTGTCGATGACCTCTTCTTTCCACGCGCGAATTTTCGCAAGGTCAACATGGGGCTCACCAAAAGTGATGCCCATGTTCCGGGCCCGATGCGCATCATGGACAAGCTCCGACAGGTAGAGCAGGGTCTTTGAGGGAATGCAACCACGGTAAAGGCACTCCCCGCCGGGTCTCGCTGCCACGTCCACCATAGTGACATCGAGACCGAGATCCGCTGCCCTGAAAGCAGCCGCATACCCTCCCGGCCCACTCCCGATGACCAGGACCTGTGTCTCCTGAACCAACTCACCCATGACCATGGGACCCCTCCATGGAAATCCAAAGCACGTCCATTTCAGTAACGAGTGACGAGTAACAAGTAACGAGAAAGGAAGACAAACTTGTCACTCGTTACTCGTCACTTGTCACTTCTATTCAACAACCTACGTCATCATCATGAAGAGCTGTTCCGGATCTTCAAGCAGTTCCACAATCTTCCTCATAAAGGGAATGGCATCTGCCCCATCGAGGACCCTGTGATCAATGCAGAGTACAAGCGGCATGAGAAGGCGAGGCACGATCTGATATCCGTCCTTTTCATTGCCTGTTACCGCCGGCTGCATGGTAGCCGCTCCCATCCCCAGGATAGCCACCTGCGGGTAATTGACGATGGGGACAAAGTGGCCTCCGCCCATGTTGCCCACGTTCGTGATGGAAAAGGTTCCGCCCTGAAGCTCCTCTAAGGTCGTTTTTCGCGCTCTTGTTTTTTCGATCAGTTGTTTCAGTTCGATGCTCAGCTCCACGATGCTCTTCCTGTCTACATCCCTGACCACCGGAACGATGAGGCCGTCCGGGGTATTCACGGCCACCCCGATGTGGTAATAGCGCTTGACGACGATTTCTCCTGCTTCGGTGTCCAATGACGCATTGAAGTTAGGATACGCTTTGAGGGCTGCTGCAACTGCCTTGAGCGCAAAGACCGTCGGCGTCAGCTTTCCGCCCTTTGCCTCGATCTCCGCCTTGTGCCTTCGCCGGAATTCTTCGAGTTTTGTCATGTCCACCACGTCCTGATTGTTCACGTGGGGGATTTGTGACCAAGCGAGGGTCATCTGCTTTGCCGTGGCCTTTCGGATGGACCGTAGGGGTACGCGTTCAATAGGTCCCCATTTCGAGAAATCGGGCAGCTTGGGCACTGCCGGTGCGAATGGACGAGTCTCCTGGGGTCTTTCTTCCGTCCCAACGGCAGGCGGGGCTTCCACGACCTTTTCTTTCTTTCCCGCGAATGACTTCACGTCATCGGCCGTCACCAAACCGCCGGGACCGGTGGCGGTAACCATGCGAAGCTCCACTCCCAGTTCGCGGGCAAGGCGTCGTGTGCCAGGGGAGGCAGGCACAGGGCCTTCTCGGCGGGCCGGCTCCGGTTTCACCTCGACCGGCTTGGAAGGCTCCGGAGCTTTTTTCTCCGGCTTTTCTTTTTTTACCGGGGCCGCTTCTTCTGCGCCGCTGAAAGTCAAGAGGACCTGGCCGACCTTGACCGTGTCGCCCGGTTTCACCAGTATCTCTTCAACCACGCCAATGTAAGGCGAAGGGATCTCAACCGCCGCTTTGTCGGTCTCTACCTCCAGGATGATATCTCCTTCTTTGACTTTATCCCCCACGGCCACGGGAACGGACAGAACTTCACCTTCGTGGATACCCTCGCCCAGATCCGGTAGCTTGAACGCTCTTGCCATGACTCTCCTCCTCTATGAACTCAGCAGCTTTCCTAG
>CAZOLJ010000009.1:0-76757 GCA_964580575.1 uncultured Desulfobacteraceae bacterium | reverse complement strand
TTGTCTTTACTGGCGCGCCTGCCGCGACTCGAACGCGGGGCCTGCGGATTAGAAGTCCGCTGCTCTATCCATCTGAGCTACAGGCGCATGCTCCGATTTTAACAAATCCGTGAAGAGAATTCTAAAACTTTTTCTTCTCCCCGTTAACGAATTCCTGTGCCGAGCCGTTTTCTCCGCCGTTCAGCACGTGGCGCAGGAGAAAATTCGTGTTTCTTTCAAGCTGATCCATGTTTTCCGCAAGAACCTTAAGCTGCGTCAACATCCTCCTGGATCTTTCCCTGCTGGGGATGGGCAATGCCGGGTTCGCTAGAATCCGGATCAAACGGTCGATCGTCGAATCGTTGAACCCATCCACATTGCTGTAAATCGCGTCCACCCATTCCTCTTTCAATTCCCTGGGAATCCCGGAATAGCCCGCAACCACTTCAGGATTCTTGCCGTAATAGAGGGACTTCTTGAGCTTTTCAAGGCTCTGCCAAATCCTGCGTGTGATCTTTTCATCCTGAGAAGATTTGGCAAGGAGATCTCTCCATCGCTCCTGGATCTGCAGCGTGACCCAGTTCTCGGCTTTCTGGGGACTCAAAGGAAGATCGAGGAAGCGGCGCTGCACTGCGGCGAGATCATTTTTCATTCCCTGAGTGTCCCCCGTCATGTGCATCAGCACCTCTTCCAGTTCCTTGATCGCCTCCCGTTTTGCACTTCTTTCGTGCCGTTCCTTATAAAGCAGCGCCTCCCACTGTTCCCTCAGATTCCACATTTCCATTTTCACGAGGGAAAAGATAAGCGCGGATTTGGTAATGGTGTTGCGCAGGGAATCGGCGAGGATGTTGCACGCATTGAGCCTGTCCCTCGCCAGTTGCTGCATCGCTCGAACCGTATCCTGATGAAGGTGATGGGAAAGGAGCTGGGTGCCCAGGGAGCGGGACAGTTTTTTGATCACCTTGGTTTCGGGGCTGCCGACGCGAATCGTGTGAGGAACGAAATGGATCTTCACCACCGCCACCACCACGTAATCGCTCCCCTGCCAAAGGACCCTCTCCTGGTAGTCCCTGGGATACTCCAGAGAAGAACACAGGTCGACGTGGAGATCGGACTTGCGAACCAGCACCGGTTCCATGTGGTGAAAATCCTCTTCAACGCCTTCCACCTGGAGTCTTACGCTCCGTGGGTCGTTTGTGGGATCCGCGGAGGTCCAGCTGATCTGTTTTTCCACGCACCACGCCATGGCTTCCAAAGGCCTTCCCGGTTCATCCCGGTAGTCAATCCAGGGCCTGCCCGGCGGGTTGTAGTCCGAGTTCTCTGGAAGTCCCCAGGAGATCTGTTTCTTGGATGAGTCACTGATCCCGGAGGTGATTCGTTCGGTGATCAAAGCCGGAGGCTTGCCGACCCTATAGATGGTTCCCTTGAAGGCGCTGGGAAGGCAAAAAAGGATTGTTTCGATCATCTCTTTGCAGGCATTTTCCAGAACACTTTTTTCGATTTCTATGGACAACCTTTCCCCTCTGAGCCAGCTGGAGCGCTGGAATCTTCTCTCTAACACGCGGTAATTTAAAACTTTTTCCAGCTTTGTCAACAGAAATGAATTGACAACTCCGGCCACGGGATGCCAAACTTCCTTCATGTTCCCGGATGCCATTGAAATCGCTTACACGCCTGAGCTTGACGACCCTGTTTTGATTGCAGGGTTTGAGGGCTGGGGCAATGCCCTTGATCTCTCAAGGGGCATGGTGGATTATCTGATTGAAAAGCTCGATGCCAGAGCGTTCGGCAGGATTGTTCCTGATCCCTTCTATCGGTTCGATGAAAACAGACCTTCGGTGGAGATTGAAGAGGGGCTTCTGAAGAAAATAACGCCCCCCGGAGGATATCTCCATGTCGTCCAAAAGGAGAGGACGGGCCGCGATATGATTCTATTTAAGGCTCCGGAACCCAATCTGCGCTGGCTCTACTTTGCAGAGGCTCTGGTGGGTCTTTGTGAAAAGGTCAAAGTGAAGACCGTCATCCTTCTGGGCAGCATGTACGACAACGTCCTTCACACGGACACGGTGATTTCGGCGGTTGCCTCCAGCGAGGAGCTTCTCGCACGACTGAAAGAAAAGGGCCTCTCCACCGTCAACTACAAAGGCCCCAGCGCCATTCATTCAACCATCCTGAATGAGGCGAAAAAAAGGGGAATGGACTGTTTCAGCCTCTGGTGCCACTGCCCCTTTTATCTCCAGGGAACAACCCATTTTGGTCTGCTTTCTCACCTGGGGTCCCTGCTCTCGACCTGGGCCGGCTTTCGGTTGGAAACCCAGGAACTCGACAGGACGTGGAAGGATTTGAGCAAGCAGATCCAGGGGATCATCGAGAAGAACCCGGAACTCCAAACCATGATCAATGATCTCCGAAAATCAAAAATCAAGCTCTCCTGGGACGCCGCGAGAAAAGAGGACAAGGTCATTCATCTCGAGGATTTCCTGAAACCCAAGTAAACGGCTGTCGGCTGTAGCCGACAGATTGAGGGACAAAGGGACAGAGGGGCAAAGGCCCAAAGTCATGTCACTCTCCGCGTTGTGCCTATGTGCCTTTGCACCTTCGTGCTCGTAAAGAGTCATTCCCCCGAAGAATTAACCATCCCTTTCCTTGCGCTGCTTGAGTTCGGAGACAATCTCCGAAATGGCCTCCCCGGCGCTTTGCTCAATGAAAATATCCGTCACCGTGTGCGTGAGGTGGGTGCTCTCCTTGTTGATTTCAATGATCTTCGCCCCGCGATCTTTGGCGATAGACGGAATGGTGTTGGCCGGAGAGACGACAGCGGATGTCCCCACCACCATCAAGACCTCGGCGCGAGAAGCCAGTTGAAACGACCGGCTCAGGGCCGCCGGTGGAATGGCCTCCCCGAAGAAGACCACGTCCGGTTTGAGAATGTTCTTGCACTCGCATCGGGGTGTTCGTTCAGTTCTTTTTTCTTCAGCGAGGTAAGTCCTTCCGCAGGACAGGCACGACAGTGTGCTGGAATTGCCGTGGTACTCGATCACGTTCTTCGCTCCGCCCGCCTGATGGAGATTGTCCACATTCTGGGTAATGATGCAGTGAAGAAAACCCATTTTCTCCATTTCGCCCATGCCGGTGTGCGCCGGATTGGGACGAGCGCCGCTCACGACCGCATCCATCTCCCGGAGCATGTTCCAGACTCTTTCAGGATTCTGCCTGAAGGCGGTGATGGTCGCATACTCCGAAGGGTCGTACCTGGACCAGAGCCCCCCGGCGCTCCTGAAATCCGGAATCCCCGACTCCACGGAAATCCCTGCACCGGTCAACGCGAGGGTTAGTTTGGATTTGAAAATCATCTCCGCTGCAGGACGGATCAGGTTATTCATGATTCTCCCCCCATGGCCTCTCTCCTAACCCAGGGCTTTCATGGCTTTTTTCAGAACCTCGGTGCTCCGGGTGGTCAGACCGATCATGTCCTTGAGGTGCCGAGCGCTTTCGATCTTTCCGGCGTCCTCCAGTTCCTTGGCAAAGGACACGTACTCCTGACAGTGGTCTTCACTGTGGTGAATCCAATGATCCAGCCGAATTCTTGCCTTCTCTACGAATTCCATAGTGTCTTCCTCCTCCATCTCCAAAACACCTCTTCTATACCACATCGGAGAAGACACCTCAAGCCCGAGCGCCTCCGCCCGATGAGTGCGCGACAGATATATAAATTGATTGACTAAGAGGATCTTGTGGGGTAACATCCCGGCATCCTTTCTCAGAATGACTTTTGCCTTTTTTTAAGCAAAAAATCGGATTCGACTCTTTAATCCTTGCTCCCGCGAGGCGGCAAGAGTTCCCTAGAGGGCGGAGCATCCGGTCCGGTCGTGATCGGTTCAGCTCTGCTTCACCAGTGGTACACGAGCATGCAGTTGCAATCCATGGGAGGATGACGATGGGGAATGACGACATTCTCGAAGGAAAAAGGGTCTTGATTGTCGATGATGAGCCCGACGTGCTGGACACTCTTGCGGAGCTGCTGAGCACGTGTTTGGTCGACAAGGCTCCGAGCTTTGAAGCAGGAGTCAAGTTTCTCAACAAGAACCCCTATGATATTGTCATCCTGGATATCATGGGCGTCAAAGGCTATGATCTTCTGAAGATGGCCACTCAAAAGAAAACATCGGCCGTCATGCTCACCGCCCATGCCCTCAGCCCCGACAATCTCATCCGCTCCATCAGGGAAGGAGCTCATTCCTATGTCCCAAAGGACAAGCTTCCTGAAATCGCGGACTTCTTAAGGGACATTCTGGAAGCGAAACAGAAAGGAACCCTGAGGCACGGACGCTGGTTCTGGAGGTTGAAGCCTTTCTTCGACAAGGTCTTCGGTTCAGGGTGGAGGGAAAAGGACAGGGACTTCTGGAACGATTTTGATGCCAAACAAAGGGTGAGCAAGAAAGATCTCGAAGATATTCTGTAGCGCAGGAAGGACGGGTGCCTTTTCCGGCTTAGGCTGATTTTTCACCATGGAATTTTGACAGAAAAGGTCGCCCCCTTTCCGGTGTCGCTTTCAAGAAAAAGTTCTCCTCCCATGTCTTCGAGGAGCACCTGCACCCCGGCCAGACCTAGACCGTGGCCCCTCACACAATGATCCGTTTTCATGTCCATCTGAAAATAGCATTCGAAGATCTTCTTGTGATACCCGGAAGGGATGCCTTCGCCGTCGTCACTGACTGAAAGGAAGAGATGGCGCTCACCCCGTGCGATCTTCAGGACCACGCGATTCTTTTTGTACTTGAAGGCGTTGGTCAGAAGGTTCCTTAGAATCTGCCTCACCTTGCTTTCATCGAGATACAGATCCCGGGTCCAAAAGGCTTCCTCGATTTCAACAGCGAGTCCCTGCCCCGAAAGACACGTCTGGAGGTCAGCCAGGCTCTTGCACTCCTTGATGGCGTCCGCGGTGCTGTGATCGGTGAGATCAAGGACTTCAATCAAAGTCTGGACGATAAGCTGGGCCGGCGTGAAGGTCGCCTTGTTGACGATTCCCTGGCTGGATCGGCCGAGTTCCAGGGCGTCGTTCACGAGCGTGCGCGTCACAATGGTGTTTCTCAATGCCCTTTCCAGGATCTTGATCTGCTTGTCGTTAAGCTCCCCGTACTTGTCCTGCTTCTGAAGCAGCGAAAGGATTCCCGCCTCGATCACTGCAAGCGGCACCTTCAAATCATGAACCAGGAATTCCAACTTGATTCGGCTTTTCTCCATAGGTCTTCCTAAGCATCCAAAAGGAATGCAGTCTAATCGCTTCGGGATTCACCACCGTTCAAAAAAACGACGCCCACGTAGCCGACAAAGCTGTTGTCCGGCCGAACATCATAGCTTGTCGCATATAGAAGCTTTTGCGCTTGGCGGGCTCCGAGTTTCTTGGCCGCCGCGATTGCTGTGCCGACGGCCCCTGAGCAGCACGCATTGTGATTGGTCAGGGACTCCCGGATGACTTCTTCTGCATCCATCCGGAGAATCAAATCCACCAGCCTTTTGTCATTTTCGTTCTTCACCCACTCCACTGCGCCTTTACCTACCCCCTTAGGGGCATACCCGTAATTGTGACCGTAATGAGTGAGGTCTGTCGACCCCAGAACCAGGATGTTCCGGCCCAGCTCACGGGAAATCTCCGCTGCGCGCTCTCCGATTCGAAGGGAACCCTGAGCCGGCGGCACTCCCAAAGGCAGGATCTTCACCTCCGGAAAATAATGTTTGATGAACGGCAACTGCAATTCAATGGTATTGTCCTGGTCGTAACGGGTCGCGGTCTCAACGACAAAGGGAAATTCCGCTTGAAGTTTTTTACCGAGATCCTGATCGATCTCGAGGTCGCCCAGGGGTGTAGCCCACGACCCTTCGCTCATGATGTAGCTCTTGCTTGAAGGGTGGAGATGCCTTCCGAACAAAACAATCGTGTCCGGGGAAGACTGCTCGCTCAGGCACCTGATGACATTGCAGGCGATCTTGCCGGAAAAGACCCACCCGGCATGGGGCACGATCCCGCCGACCGCGCCACCGGCAGGGCAAGGAACACTGGATCGGGAGAATTCTTCGATCGCACGCCGACAATCCGAATCCCTGCCCGGGTACCAGCTCCCTGCAAAATCAGCGCTTCTCCTGGCCATGGACTTCTCCAAACTTGAGTGGGCCCCCCGCGGCAGAGCCCGCGGCACCCACTCCCTCCCCCGTCGACTTCGCTGCTGCCCTCCGCTCAGGGCGAACACTCGAAAAAACCGTATTCATAATACCCAACTCCCACCGGGTGGGGCAAGTTGAAATTTCGCACACCCCGGACCTTTCGTCAACCATTTTAGCTCTTGTCCTGTTAGGGGATTCCTGATAGTATCGCACGCTAGGATAAGAAAGGAAGGCTATGTTTGGTAGTATCCAAGAACTGATCGTAAATATTCCCGTGGTTCTTTTTGCCATTACGGTGCACGAATACGCTCACGCCCGCACCGCGCTATCCCTAGGAGACCCCACGGCAAAACAGGCTGGAAGGATAACCTTTAACCCCATCAGCCATCTTGACCCTATTGGAGCAATCTGCCTGTTGCTTTTCCACTTCGGCTGGGCTAAACCGGTGCCCGTCAATCCCCGGTATTTCAGAAACCCGAGAATGGGGAATCTTTGGGTCTCATTGGCCGGCCCCCTTGCGAACTTAGGCGTTGCGCTCCTTGCGGGAATACTTATACGTTATCTTTTTTTTCCTTCGGAATTGTATCTCAGGATCCTGCTTTCAATGGTCATTCTGAACATAGCGCTCGGTTTGTTCAACCTGCTCCCCATTCCTCCCTTGGATGGCTCGCACGTCCTTGAAAGCTTCCTTTCCTACGAGGCTCTCCAAAAGTACAGGGAAATGGCAAGGTACACGCCGATGCTCCTGCTGGGCGTTTTTCTGGCCGATCGGTTTCTGAAAACCGGCATCATCTCCAGCATTCTCCAATATCCGCTTATCCAGCTGGCCCACCTCTTTGCCGGAGACAACCTTTTCAGGCTCTTGCGGGCCCTCTGAAGAAGCCTAGAGCATAGAGCTAAGAGCAAGGGCAAAGAGGATGAAGCGCAGAGCTTGGAGCAAGGAGTTACCCCAGTGCTTTTCCCTGCCCTTCTTGCTCTCTGCTCTGCGCTCTTAGCTCTACGCTTCTTCAGTCGACGAGCATGAGGCAATAAAGGTTCTGCGTCTCGCCCTTGTGGCGGAGCGGATGGATTGGAAAGCCATTGTTCCAGGCTGTCTGATAGACGTCGATTCCGCAGGACTCCATGGAAGGCCTTGCGCGATTTCCGAAATTGCACGGTTTGTTCTTCGATTTTGCACATTCAGCACAAAGGCTGCACGGGCCCGAGAGAAGCACAAAGGCTTTGTAGTATCCATCCTTAAACATTTCCCCTTCAAGTTCTACGAGCGCGTCGAGGTAAGCTTTGCGCACTTTGGTCCGGTTCTCACCCTCTTTTTTAGCAGCCTGGTAATGGAATAGAATGGCCCTCTGGTAGCAATCGAGAATTCCCCTCGTCTGCTCCGGGGTCGGGGTCTCCGGCGGGCAACAGTATTCCCTTCCGTACATTTCGCAACCATACTTGCACTTCAGCCTGACCCAGGGCGCCGTCACCACGCTGAGCGGGTCGATAACCTTGGATTCTGCCGGCCTCCCTTTTATCACCTTCTTCCAATACTTTCCCAACTCCTCTCGCTTCATTTTCTCCTCCTTGCCCGTTCTTGTGTCCCTCACTTCCGACCTTTTCGGATTCTATGCTGGCGGGCTTTAATGGCTTTAATCCTGTGACCCTTGGTTTTGTGCGGCGGCAATTGCCAGCCCAGAAATTTCCCGTTCTCCTGCCTCTCTCGGGGATAGAGCCTCTTGCCGCACTGGGTACAGCGATAAACCCGATCCCCCTCAGGAACCCAGTCTTCCTGATCGCACCAATCGTCCATTGAAAAAGGCTCTCCCTTTCCTGAGCGGAAATGGAAACGGTAGTTCCTAACGGTATTGCTCTTTCAGTTTGTTACGCGTTTGTTCGGGAAGGGATTTGAGGTAGGATTTCCATCCCGGGCACCAGCCGATATGCCATTTCCACATGCGGCCCAGAATGGATCGTGGATTCCTGTCGTACCGCGCCCTGAAACTGCACTTCTCGCAATTGTTCATTGCTTTAACCCCGCTTTTTTGCAGGTGTGCTGCTTGGTGCCTAGGGCCGGAATCGAACCGGCACGGTAGGGACCTACCGAGGGATTTTAAGTCCCTTGCGTCTACCATTTCCGCCACCCAGGCAATAGCGGAATTGTCTTAGGATTCAAGGAGGAAGTCAAGAAGAGAAGAGGCTGAGAGCGGGCGTCTTGCGGCGGTCGGTCGTCAGCGGTCAGTCCTTCGACTAGGCTCAGGACTTTCAGCTATCTTAGATAAATGGGATTGGAAAAGATCCAGGGTCGCCAGCCGAAAGGAAACAGGCGCCGATACACCTCAACCCTGTACACCCCTTTTTCCTTCGGTTCGTACATGACCTCTCTTCCCCGCCGTTTTTTCACGACCTGACCGTCTTTGACCATCCTGACTTCGCCCTCTGCAGGGATTTCGATCACAAAACTTCCCGCCCTGAACTCCCCCTCTTCCCCCATGTAGAGGTCCGAGCCGTCATTGGAGATGAAATCAAAGCGGAAGCCTCTTGAGGGGCAGAGGTTATCATGGGCGACAAAGAGACGCCCTTCCTTGAGGGCGCCGTAAACTTCCGTCTTTGCCTCTTCGAGAACCTTCGGTAGCCGGTTCTTGAGGAAGATGTGCACGGTGATGCTGTTGAGCAGATACTCGTAGGTGAAAGGCGTGAGGTTCAGCGGCCCCCACTTGAACTCCGTCCCATGGGCATCGGAGCCCCCGATGACCGCCATTCTTCTCTGGCGGCATTGCTGGTCCCAGAAGGCCAAAGTCTCCCGACTCGGCCCCTTGAGAAGCTGAGTCTTGAAGGCCAAGAAGAAGAAACCATGAAGGATGGTTCTGACCCGCTCCTTCCATCGGGACATGAAGTTCCAAAGACAGATCCCCTGGTAGCCCGTCACAGACAGATCATTCCACGTGTAGGCGACCGATTTCTCCGTAAAAGGCATCCCCTTTTCAAAGGGATGGGCGAGAAATCCGAACCCTCCCTGGGCTTGAACCTCGTCGATCATTTTTTGAGGCGGTAGGCTGTGCTCTGCAATGCGTTCCTTCAAATCAAACGCCAGGTAGTGGTGAAAACGAACGCCCAACTCGGAACCCACAAGCACAAGCACTTTTCCGTAGAAGCCCTCTTCCTGCAAAGAGAGAGCATCCGCCATGTAAGAGTGGTCGTTGATAATGATGAAATCAAGGCCTGCCTTTGCGGCGGATTCCGCTATTTGCGGAACAGTTTCTGTTCCGTCGGAGTGAACCGTGTGGATGTGAAGGTTGCCGACGCACTCAAAGTCAAACATAGTCGCGAAGTCTCTTCGTCAGGAATTGAAAATAAAAATTATGCCCGCACTCCGATGGGAAAGTCCAATATTTTTACAAAACGAGGTACAAAGGGACAGAGGCACATTGGGACAAAGGGGGTATTAGAGGTTTTCTGCTTTGTACCTTTGTCCCTTTCTATTCGTGTTCGCTCAACGCTTTCAATCCCATTTTCATCGGCTTGTAGACGCCAGCGGCCATGATGAAGAGGACGGCGGAAAAGGACAACACGATCAAGAACCACTGCCAACCTGTCACCGGCACTCCTCTGATCTCAGCCATGACCAGCACATAGACAGGTCCCGCTTCCAGCGCAACGATGAGAGCCACAAAGGCGGCACTGACAATCATAAACATGAGCCCGCCGAAACCGGTCGCCACCTGCGCAATGTTCTGGTGATTGAAATTAGGATACATGGCGCCCATGCCCACTCCAAGCGCCACAATCCCGAAAACGGCGAGAAACATGGTGACTGAAGAAAGTGCCATCATGAAGGGAGTCACTTCGAGAAGGCGGTTGGTCAATAGGATGAGCATTTCCCCGAGAACGAGCATGGGGAGTAGGTAAAGGGCGAACTTGGTCCAGAGAAACCGTTTGAGGGGCACGGGCGAAGACCGGACGATCCAGAACGCAGCACCTTCAGAGCTCACGGCAGGAAAGATGAAGCGAACAGAGACCGCGGAGAGCACGAACCCCGCAAGCCCCACGTTGAGAAAAGCGATCTCGTT
This sequence comes from uncultured Desulfobacteraceae bacterium, assembly GCA_964580575.1. GTDB lineage: Bacteria > Desulfobacterota > DSM-4660 > Desulfatiglandales > HGW-15 > CAVPDE01. The sequence continues at coordinate 66,567 of CAZOLJ010000009.1, read as the reverse complement.
CTGAAGAAACTCGATGCGAATGGGGCTTTTGTCCAGAGGAAGCACCGAGAAATTGTAAACATAAACCACGACCAGCGCTCCCAGAAGCAGCAGCTGTGACCACTGGGTGTTGTCCCTGAAAAAGGCCCGGAGGTCTTTGTCGATGATGGCTCCGAGCTCGGGTTTGAAAGGCCGTTTGATCATCGCCACGAAAAGGTCCAAGAGCCTCTTCCCTGCTCTTCTTCTCTTGGCCTCCTGGGACTTGGAAAACCCGGAGAAGTAGATCGCCTGAGCCACCCACACGTTGATGGCCGTCAGCGCACCGGCTGTGCTCCAAAGCAGGCCGGATTGGAACAAGATCTCTTTTCCCGATGAACGGCTCAAGTATGCCCAGAGCGTCTCGGTCATCCAGTGGGTGGGCAGATAGGGGGAGTCCGGACCCTGAAGCGCCGCCATGTACTGGGCGATGCTGAAAAAGGCGTCAGGGTCCACCAGCCTTTCCGGCCTCAGCAGCCGGAACATCAGATAAAGAGCACCGAGCCCGCACACTCCCAGAAGCATGATGATATCTCGGGTCCTCTGGGCCGGAAAGACACGGACGAGGACCATGGTGAGCAGGATGCCGAGGGCTCCAGCGATCAGGGTCACGCCAAGCCCCATGTGCAGGAGGGAAAAGTAGAACCCGAAACCAGGTTTGAACACAAAGGCATAGGCCATCATGACCGGCAGGCCGAAAACGATCACCATCCAGGAACTGTCCATCACCGTGTAAATCGCGCGGCTCAGAAAAACTTCTTCGAGAGGTGCGGGGCAGGCATGGCAGAGCTCCAGGTCCGATGACAAATAGAGGTTAGACAGGGCCGTGATGATATGGCTGAAAATGAGGAGAGAGAAGAAGACCATCAGGATCATGCCGAGGAGATGATGGGCGAGCAGGTCGCCGATGACTTCCACAGACTGGAAGTATCTCAAGACGCGGAAGGACAGGACGAACAGGAGAACCCAGAAAGCCAGGCCGACCACAACCATGAAGGCCGTTCTCTTTCTCCCCTTTCCTGTGGTGTTTGAAAGCGCATTCCTGAACCCCCAAATTCTCGGACTAAGAAGCAGACAAAGGCGTCGCATGGGCGATTCGCTTTCCCTCCGTGAGTTTGAGGAACACGCTCTCCAGGCCACCGTCCACACCGGCTGCTTTCTTCAGGTCTTCGGAGGTTCCGCGGGCGATGATCTTCCCGGCCTGGATAATGGCGATGTCCTGGCACAGCTCTGCCGCGACTTCAAGAGAATGGGTGGACATGAAGAGGGTGGTTTTCTTGCGGGATTGTTCCATGAACAAGTCTTTGACCAGCCGCGCGCCCCTGGGGTCGAGGCCGACCATGGGTTCGTCCACAATGAGAACCTTGGGCTGCGGAAGCAACGCAGAACACATGACCAGCCGCTGCTTCATGCCGTGGGAGTAGCTTTCAATCAGCTCATCCCTCCAGTGCGTCAGGTCGAACATCTCCAGGAGGTCGCGAATTCTTGTCTGAAGCGAAGAGGCAGGGTCCATGCCGTAGAGTCCGGCAATAAACTTCATGAACTCCATGCCGGTCAGCTTCTCGTAGAGATAGGGGCGGTCGGGGATGAACCCGATGCCCTGCTTCACTTTTTCCGGCTCCTCGGCGAGGTCCATCCCGTTGATGAGGATCCTCCCGGAAGTGGGTTTCAGAACGCCTGCCATCATCTTGATGGTCGTGGTTTTTCCGGCACCGTTCGGTCCAAGAAAACCGAAGAGACTCCCTTCCTTTACCTCCAGGTTGAGGTCGTCCACAGCGCGGAGCTCTTTATAGGTCTTCGTCAAATGAATGAGCTTAATCATATCGCTGGTCCAGGATCTGCACCTTGAGTTCTCCGATGCGTCCGGCAATTTCAACCTGCTTGTGGAGGTTGCCTTCGAGAAGCTTGATGTGGCTGGCATCCGCTGGCATCTGGTTCAGGGTTGCGTCCATGGAGATCCACTCGCCCAGGTAGGCTTCTGTCCAGGCATGATAGTAGAACTTGTCCCGCGTGTAAACCAGGCCGATGCAAAGCCGCGCCGGGATCCCTGCAGCCCTCAGAAGAGCGGTGAGAAGGGTCGCATGTTCATTGCAGTCGCCTTCCTTGGATCGGAGCACTTCCACGGCACTCGGGATGGAGAGAACCGGTTTCTTGTCCACGTTGCGAAAAACCCATTGAAGGAGTTTGCTGGCCACGGAGACGGGGTCGCGGTCGTCTCCTGCGATCCGCTGCATCGCCGCCAGCATATTCCTATCCCCGCTCTCGATGTTGAACTCCGGCTCCAGGAACCCTTTCCACTCGGATGGCAAATCGTGCTCCCCAAGGGTGTAAAGGGACGGGGTGGGAAGTTTTTCTTTTTGGATCTCAAGAGCCCCGTCCTGCATTCGTTGGCGGCCGCTGTTCAGCGCAGGGTTTTTGCTGTCCACTCCGTCCACTCGCACTTTCAGATAGGTCAGCCGGACCGGATCCTTCAGGGGACGATCGGGCGTGACTGCGGTCATCTCATAAAGATCAGCCCCTCCCTCGATTCCCTGAGTCGCGCTGGCCGCACTCGATTTAACCGTGGTGAAGCCCATGAACCCTTCTTCTTTAAGGGTCTCTCCGTTTTCATCGACCCAGAAAGTCAGCGGCTTTCCCCAGAGTTCGGTTTCCAAGCGGAACGTCTCATAAGTCACCCGGTGAAGGGTCAGCCCCTCTTTTCCTATCACCTGGATCTGCAGTTGCTTCTGCATCAGGGTGGAGGGATCGAGGAAAGGCAAAGGAAAGACGTCGCCCACCTTTATTTTTCGCGAACGGAAGAAGTAGGTCATGCTCGAAGCGACCATGGGGGTTTGAGTGAGCTTGATCCTTTTTTCGCCTTGCGCCCCGGAACTCAGAACGAGGACCTCTCCTTCCATCTTTCCCGACATGCGAAAACGCACAACGCCGGAGTTCATCATCAGCTGGAAACTTTTCAGCAAAAGGTTCTCGTCCACCTGGGCCTGAGTGAGCGAGTAAAGGCTTCTGCCGAGGCCCATGAGGTTGAGTTTCAGGAAGAGTTCCTCCTGGATAAAGTACCCTGTTTTGAAAGGTCTGATCAGGCTCACGGTGTAGCCGATCTTTCGCTCTTTGAGATAAATCTCTCGCCATTCCTTGTCTTGAGATTCGAGCGAGGAAGGGGTGAATTCACTGCGAGCCTTGGGCTCTGCAGAGAACTCCGTTTTCCGGATGAGCAGGGTCATCAGGGTCACCCAGAGGATGACCACAAGAATTCCACAGCAATGAAAGATTGGGAACGAACGTCTCAAAGGGGAAATCCGATTCCGCCGAGAAGAAGACGGGAATTGGACAGGAGATGTTGGAGTGAATCCGAGGGCAGGCCTGCCCCTTGGGTCACTTTGGCCGCAAACGCTTCCGTCATGAAATCCCCTGGACCGTGGCTGTCCGAGTTCAGAACCAGCCGGGCTCCGGCCTCCAACGCCAGTTTGGCGACGTGCCCGTTGGTCAGGCTGTGCCCTTTCCTGGCGCTGATTTCAAGGAACACGCCTTTGCTCACCGCAAGCCTCACCTCTTCCGGCCGGATGAGACCCGGATGGGCGAGGATATCGGCTCCCGCCTCGATCCCTGCCCTGTTGGTTCCCGCGGCCACAGGCTCAGCGATCGTCTCCCCGTGAATCACGACCAGCCGGGCTCCCATCTCCCTTGCCCTTCGAACCAGGGATGGAATGACAGCAGGCGGCACATGCGTCAGCTCAACGCCCGGGATGACTTTGACCGACTGCGCATGGTTCAGTTCCTCGGCCACACGCACGATTCTCGGGACCACATGATCCAGGTTGGAGGAGTCCACGTGGTCGGTGATGGCTGCCGCGAGGTAGCCCATGGCTTCGAGCCTCCGGATCAGTTCCGAAGGAATCAACGCACCGTCGCTGAACAATGAATGGGTATGCAAATCGATCATGCTTTCACTCCATATGAAGGGACAAAGGCACAAAGAAACACAGGGACAAAGGGATATAATGATCCTTCTGCTCTGTGCCTTTGTGCCTTAAAAAAAAGCCCCAGAGGTTTGCCGGAACTCCAATGGCCATGAAACCCCTTGAGCTAAAAGCAGAGACCTTCGCACCAGACAGCTTAGGCCCACTACATTTTGTACTTTCCGAAATCGTCCGGGTTGAGTTTCTCCAGGATCTCCTGCCACTTTTTGCCCTGTTCGGTTTTATCTTCCGGCTCCGCCTTCAAATCGATCTGAGAGGATTTCTTGATCACATCTTCGGAAACGAAAATAGGAGCGCCCATCCTGAGCGAAAGCGCGAGAGCATCACTCGGCCTCGCGTCAATCGAGATTTCCTTGCCCTTGTGATCGAGGTAGATCAGAGCGAAATAGGTGTTGTTCTTCAAGTCACACACTTCGATCTTGTTTACTCTCATGTCCATGAGGGACATGATGTTCTTAAGAAGGTCATGCGTCATGGGTCTCGAAAACTTGATCCCCTCGAGCTCGCTGGCAATGGCTGTCGCCTCGAGTAAACCGATCCAGATCGGAAGGGTTCTCTCGCCGCCTATTTCTTTCAAAATCACAATGGGACTGTTGGTCAGAGGATCGACAGTCAATCCTGCAATGACCATGGGTCTGAGCATGTGGTCCTCCAATGGAGCCTTTTAATCTATCTTAGAAACAAGAAATTCCTTTTGTCAACATAAGTTTCTTGGGGCTCTGACATTTTCAGGAAGCCTTTGCGGAGGGTCCCAGCGTATAAAAAACTTGATTTGCAGAGTGAAACCGAATTATCTATAGTTGAAAAAATGCCCCTTTGAACGATCATGAAATCAGCCAACAAAGAGATTCTCTATCCTTATCTCCTGGAGGACAAGCCGAGGTTCCTGCTGGGGTGGATGCTCTCCGCCCTTTTCCGGAGAGCCAAGGTTGACGAGAACGCCAAAGAAGGCTTGAAGGAACTCCAAAAGGAGGGCACGGTGGTCTATGCGACCAAGTACCGCGGCCACCTCGATTACCTTCTCTATCACTACAACCTCAGAAGAAGAGGGCTTCCTTACCCCAAAATCGCCTTTGATCTCAACATGTCTCTGCTTCTGCCCGTGACTCGCTTTTTCAAGGTCCTCTTCTCCCAGCTCTCCTTCTTCTACCGATCAAGGAAATTCCCCAGCCCGTATCAGACCGGCTTCTACGGTAAAGCCATACAGGAAGGCACGCCCTCCCTCATCTTCCTGATCGACCCTAAACGGTTTATCAGCCGGTTTATTCACGCCGAAAAAGATCATCTCCAGTTCCTCCTTGAAACGCAGAGAAACATGGAGCGTCCCCTCTTCATCATTCCTCAGCTCATTCTCTATGAGACCTCCGCGGAGAAAGATTATGAAACGCTCACGGACATCCTCTTCGGGTACCGGGACTATCCCAGCGTGATCAGGAAGATCCTGATGTTTGCAAAACACAGGGGCGAGGCTTTCATCGATTTCGGCCAACCTCTGGACCTCAAAGCGTATCTCCAGTCTCAGCCGCCGGACCGCCCTCTGCATGCCATGGTCTCGGAAATCCGGGACGCGCTCATCGAAAGCATTGACCGCAGGAAAAGAGTGATCCTGGGGCCGATCATGAAGTCCCGCCAGCAACTCAAGGAAATGGTCCTCATGGATCCCAGGGTGAGCGAGAAGATCGAGAGCACCGCCGCCTCTGAGCAAAAGAGCTTGAGGTACGCCCGAAAAAAAGCCGGTGAGTATTTCGATGAGATTGCCGCTGATTTCAATATCACCTATGTTCACCTCTTTGATATTGCGCTCAAGTGGTTGTGGAAAAGAACTTTCGAGGCAATAGACGTGGACTCCTCCGTGCTGGGCATGGTCAAGGAGTGGGCTCGAAAAGGCCCTCTCATCTTCATCCCCTCCCACAAGAGCCATATCGACTACCTGCTCCTGAATTACGTGCTCCACGAATCGCACATGCACATTCCCCGAGTCGCCGCCGGCAAAAACCTGGCCTTCTGGCCCGTCGGATACATCTTCCGGAAGGCCGGCGCTTTTTTCATCCGCCGTTCCTTCCGGCAGCCGAGGCTTTACCTGGAGGTCTTCAACCGATACATCAAGGCTCTCCTGGAAGAGGGACATCCCATCGAGGTCTACATCGAAGGGGGTCGAAGCCGTAACGGCAAACTGGTCCTTCCGAAAACAGGTTTTCTCTCTATCCTGCTCCAGGCCCATGCCGAGGGATTCTGCAAGGATCTCGTGTTCGTGCCCACCTCCATGGTCTATGATCGAATCATGGAAGAGCAGTCCTACCGAAAGGAGCTCGAGGGAGGAGAAAAAGAGCAGGAGAAGCTCAAGCACATTATCGGCGCCAGGAGATTCCTGAAGCGAAAGTACGGAAAGGTTTATATCCGTTTCAGTCCGCCCCTCTCCCTCAACGAGTACCTCCAGCAAACCCATCTTGCACGGCAAGAAGTCCCGCGCCGCTTTGCGTTTCGCTTGGTCAAGGCGATCAACGATGTCACCTTGGTCACTCCTCTGACCCTTGTGGCGACGGCTATTCTGGGCGCACACCGGCGCGGGTTCCTCTATTCGGAACTCCTCGAAACGGTGGAGACCCTGATCCGCTTTCTGAAGGCTTACAGCATTCCCATGGCCGCGAGCCTCGGCGATTCCAACAGGGCGACCCAGGAAACCCTCTCTCTTTTGCTGAACTGGAAGATTGTGGAAGTGCTGGAAGACGTGGACCAGGAGGAAGAGACGTTTTATTTCGTGGAAGACGACAAGAAAATAGAACTCGAGTATTACAAGAACAACATCATTCACTTCTTTATTCCTCATGCCCTTGTCGCCACGTCCCTGCTGACAGGGAAGGAGGCCGAGAAGAAGATGGCCGCCATTCTCGCGGATTACACCTTCATGAAGAATCTCCTCAAAACCGAATTCCTTTTTGACGAAGAAGAAAATGAGGAAGAGAAGGTACGATCCATCCTGGACTATTTTCTGGAAGTTTCCCTCGTGAGTGCATCGGTGGAAAAGGACGCCTTCAAGATCACCAAAATGGGCTTTGACAAGCTGCCCACCTGGGCCAGCTTGGCCAAGACTTTTATGGAATCCTACTGGATCGCCACCAAAGCCATGGGCCACCAGAAAAACCTTGCGCTGAAAGAGGAAGCGCTTCTCAAGAAGATGACTTACCTGGGCAGACGGTTCCACAAGCTGGGCGTTGTGGATCACGTCGGAGCGCTGTCAAAGCTCAATTTCACCAACGCCGTTGCGGTGATCAAAAGAGACTTCCTGAGACGGCGCCCCCATAAAGAGCAAGAGCCCCTCGAGGTCCTTTCCCTCCTGAGCCAGAGAATCTATGAGCTCTCGCGACATGGACAATAAAAGAATAGGTTAAAGGGCAAAGGTCAAAGATAGGAACAAAAAGAGCAAAGCCGACGAATAGGCGCTCCGCGTCGGAGGGTGTTCTTTTTTCCTTTTTCCTTTAACCTTTATCCTTTTCCCTTACACGAACTTGAACTCCGCCTCCTTGAGTTTCGCGTGGGCCGCGGCCAGTCTCGCAATGGGAACCCTGAGGGGTGAACAGGAGACGTAGTTGAGCTTGATGTGGTGGCAGAACCGGATCGCATCCGGGTGCCCGCCGTGCTCCCCGCAAATTCCCACTTTGATCTCCGGCCTCGCCTTTCTCGCCCACTCCACGGTGATCATCATGAGGCGGCCTACGCCCTTCATGTCCAGGATCTCAAAGGGGTTGTGCTGCAGGATTCCCCTCTCGTTATAGAGAGGCAGGAACTTGTTTTCCGCATCTTCCCGCGAGAAGGAGAACGTGGCCTGGGTAAGGTCATTGGTCCCGAAAGACATGAACTCCGCCAGTTCCGCAAGCCGGCCGGCCCGCATGCACGCACGCACGACTTCGATCATGGTCCCGAATTTAAAAGGGACCTTGATCCCGAATTTCTTTTCCACCTCCTGATGGATCCTGGTTACGTGATCGCTCACAAACACCAGTTCCTGAAGCGTGCACACCTGGGGAACCATGATTTCCGGAGCCACCGGCACAGCTTCTTTGATGCACTCTGCGGCCGCTTCCAGAATCGCCTGGATCTGCATGGCATAAATCTCCGGATAGGTAATGCCCAGGCGCACTCCCCGGTGCCCGAGCATGGGGTTGGTCTCGGAAAGAGCCCTCACTTTCTGGAGCATGCTCTCCTTGGCCATGATGAGTTCCTCTTCCAAATGCTTGTGCTTCAATTCGTCCAAACCCAGGGTGATGCTCTCCAGGTTTGCGGAATACTTGTTGTGGAGTTCCGGGTCCAACAGCTTCAAGGTATCCGGCAGATCCGCCATGAGCTCGACAGTTTTTTTCAGTTCTCTCAGATGCTCGATCTCATCGACCAACTCATCCTCGGAGGGAAGGAATTCGTGGATTGGAGGATCGAGGAGTCGAATGGTCACCGGCTTTCCGTCCATGATCCTGAGAATCTCCTTGAGGTCTTCCCGCTGGAAGGGAAGAAGCTTGGCCACACAGGCATCCCTCTCCTCCGCACTCTCGGCAAGAATCAGTTGCTGCATAATCGGAAGGCGGTCCTGCTGATTGAACATTCGCTCCGTCCTGCAAAGGCCGATTCCCATGGCTCCGTAGCTCTTGGACTTGCTCACGGAGTCCGGCGTGTCCGCATTGGCCATCACCTTCAGTTCCGCCATATCATCCGCCCATCCGAGCAGCACGAGCAGATCCTCCACGAACTCAGGCTCGATCGTGGGAACCTCCCCCTGGTAGACATGACCTGTGCTTCCGTCTATGGTGATCACGTCTCCTTCCCTGAGGGCCACCCCGGAAATCACCGCCTCCTTTGCCAGATCGTGGATTCGAATGGCTTCACATCCTGAGACACAGGGCTTGCCCATGCTTCTGGCCACCACCGCCGCATGCGATGTCTTGCCTCCGCGACTCGTGAGGATGCCCTGGGACGCAAAGAAACCGTGGATGTCGTCCGGCTTGGTTTCTTCCCTGACCAGAATCACCTTCTCGCCCAGTTTCCCCTTGCTCTCCGCCCTGTCCGCGTCAAAGACGATCTTTCCTGATGCCGCCCCGGGCGATGCCGGCAGCCCCTGGGCCAGAACGTTTACCTTGGCTTTAGGATCCAACCGAGGATGAAGCATCTGAGCGAGCATGTCAGGTTGAATCCGCAGAATCGCCTGCTTTTCCGAGATCAGGCCTTCATTGACCATGTCGATCGATGTCTTGATGAAGGCGGAGGCATTCATTTTGCCGTTCCGGGTCTGAAGGCACCACAGCTTCCCCTTTTCAATGGTGAACTCGAAATCCTGCACCTCCCGGTAGTACGTCTCCAGGGTGCGACGCAAGGCTTCCAGTTGCTTGTAGACCTCCGGCATGTCCCTTCTCAGTTCGTTGATCGGCTTGGGCGTCCGGATTCCCGCCACCACATCTTCGCCCTGCGCATTGATCATGTATTCTCCGAAGAGACGGTTTTCTCCCGTACCGGGATTTCGGGTAAAGGCAACGCCGGTGGCACTGTCGTTTCCGAGGTTCCCGAAGACCATGGTGCACACGTTCACCGCTGTGCCATTCGCCATCTCCGGTGTGATGTGAAACTCCTTGCGGTAGTCCACGGCTCGTTTCCCCATCCAAGACCTGAAGACCGCCTCAATGGCCAGTTCCAGCTGGACGTAAGGATCCTCTGGAAAGGGTTTCCGCATTTTCCTGCTCACAAGATCCAGGAACGCCGCTGACGCCTCCTTCAGCGCAGCTGCAACGAGTTGCGTGTCGTCCTTTGCCCCGGTTTTCTCCTTGATGCGGTTGAAAATCTGATCAAAGCCCTCGTCCGGCATTCCCAGCGCCACCGAGCCGAAGAGCTGGATGAAGCGCCGGTAAGCGTCGTAGCCGAAACGCTCGTTTTGGGTCATTTTGATGAGAGCGGGAAGGCTTTTGCTGTTGAGACCCAGATTCAGGATCGTGTCCATCATGCCGGGCATGGACATGGCGGCCCCGGATCTCACGGAAACCAGCAGGGGTTGCTCCGCACTGCCGAATCCCCGGCCTGTCTTCTTCTCAAGGTAAGCCATGGACTCCCTGACCTGGTTCATCAGGTCCTGTTGAAGCCCTTCTTTCTTTTGCGCCAAATAGGACAGACACGCCTCAGTGGAAATGACAAATCCAGGAGGCACGGGGAGGCCGATTCGCGTCATTTCGCAGAGGTTCGCCCCTTTTCCGCCCAGGAGCTTCTTGTTCTTGCCGTCCCCTTCTTCAAAAGTGTAAACGACCTTGTTGCTGGAAACCATTGTTCTCCTCCTAAAGCATAGTCACCTCAGGTTGCTCAAAAACGCTCAGATACAAGGCGCCGAATGAAAGTAACGAGTGACAAGTGACGAGTCACGAGTGAAAAGCCCATGCTTTGCTCTTGTTACTTGTCACTTGTCACTCTTGACTGAGATGGGCGTTCATCAGTGCTGTTTCTTGAACGCGATCACTTTGGAACCTTTCTCCGGAGCCTTCGGGCCTTGCGGCGTTTCCCCGGGAAAAACCCTCTTCATTTTTTCCAATCGCACGGTCTGCCCCCCCATGGTGAAGGAGGCCCCATGGATGTATTCTTCCCTCAGAATCCACGTGACCGACTGAGCAGGGATGGTCAGGAGCAGCAATGTCACCTGGTACCAGTCCTTCTTGATATCCGGGTTGATCCCCTCAATGCGCGCGTAAGCCACGGGCTGGTCCTGATAGTGGATCAGAAGCACATCCCCTTCCCTGTTGATAGCCTTTTCATTCTTCATGGATCAACAGCCTGCTATTCACTATCCCTGATCACGCTTCCGGGATCTGATCTCAATTTTTCAAGCTTCTCTTCAAAGCCGGAGCCCAGGTCCACGCCCATTTTCTGCGCCCTTTTCTTCGCCGCCAGTCCGATGTTGCGGCTGTCTTTGAAAAAGGCATCCTCCTTTGCTGCAGCCGGGTTGAACGCAGCAACACGATCCCGCTCGGACACATGGTAGGCTGCCCGCGAGATCAGACGCCTCTTTTTGCGGCTTCCGCATTTGGGGCAGAGAAGCTTTTTTTCCTCGCTCTCCTTCATCACCAGATTCTGAAATCGGCACTCGCAGGAGAGACACTCGAATTCGTAAATGGGCATAGGTTTTCCAGGGTTCTCATCAGAATGGACACTAGGCTACCAGAACGCTACGGATAGATCTGTGCTGCTGATGTCCATGGAAACAGGGGAAGTCCTTTATCGAGGTTACATCGATCTCCCCGCTTTCCTCAGGAGGTATTCGAGTTCCTTTTCCCTCCAATTCGTGCCGCCGAACTTGTGGTCGTAATAGCCTCCCAGCCTTTCAATGACCCGGAGCCAGGGGCTTTTCTTTTTTTCGATGAACTCGATGACATCTGCCGCAAAGGTCGCGATGCTGGTTATTTCATCCTTGGGCGCGTAATAGACCGCGCCCTCTCTGGCCGCCCTATTCAGGTTCTCCTCCGATAAGGCGTGGGCCGTCAGCATCAGGGCCGGGATGCGACGTTCATTGGCAACTTTCAGAAGGTCAAAACCCCGAACACCCATGATGTCCAGAATGACCAAGTCGTAGTCGTTTTCGTTTAGCAGCCTTTTGCCTTCCTCGAAAGAAGTGGCGGCATCGAGTCTGCAGACCTCAAGAAGTTCGGTTAAAACCTCGATGACATCTTTCTCATCCTCAACGATGAGAATTTGCTTTCCCGCAATGGTTTTTTCAGGATTCATAAGCACCCTCTTTGAGGTTACTGCGGCACCACACCGTGGAGCTGTGGGCTCTTCATTCCGAAAAAAACGCTTCTGATAACGAGGCGATGTTACAGGGTTTCTGTCCGATGCGATTTCGAGCGGATTCTATTAAGAGGGAAAGCGGAAGTCAATCACATTGTGAAAAAGAACTCTTGACCGAGCGCACTGCTTTCGCTATGGTGAGTCGCAGTCGTATGGCGCGGCTAATGGGCCTACCCTGGCACCCGCTGCTCCTTGGCGGAGGGGTCCGGCTTCTTTAACTATTCATGTTTGAAGGGAGGTTTCCGATGAGCAATGTTTTTTTGGAAGGTGGGCCGAAAAACCCGATCAAGATCCAGGACAACACTTTCAGGGATGGGCATCAGTCCACCTTGGCAACCCGCATGAGGACGGAAGACATGCTCCCTATTGCCGAAAAGATGGACCAGGTCGGATTCTGGGCCATGGAGGTGTGGGGAGGAGCCACCTTCGACACCATGCACCGCTTTTTGGGGGAAGACCCGTTTGAGCGAATCAAGACCCTGAAGAAGTACATCAAGAAAACCCCTTTCAACATGCTCCTGAGGGGTCAGAACCTGGTAGGCTACAGGAATTACGCCGATGACGTGGCCCGGCTCTTTGTGGACAAGACTGCAGAAGCGGGGATGGATATCTTCCGGGTTTTCGACGCGCTCAACGATTTCCGCAACTTTCAGACCGTGGTGGAGAGGATCAAGGCGAACGGGAAACACTTCCAAGGGGTCATCTGCTACACCCTGACAGAAAGGCGCATGGGCGGTGAAGTATTCAACCTGGAGTATTACCTTTCGAAGGCTAAAGAAATTCAGGCCATGGGTGCCGACTCTCTCTGTCTCAAAGACATGGCCGGCATCATGGCGCCCTTTGACATCGCCAAGCTCATCACGGAGCTCAAGAAGGTGATCCATATCCCCATTCAGCTCCACACCCACTACACCAGCGGAATGGCCTCCATGGTGTACCTCGAAGCGATCAAGGCCGGCGTGGATATTGTGGACACCTGCCTGGCGCCCTTTGCCTTGAGAACTTCTCAGCCCGCGGTGGAACCCATAGTGGCAACCCTCTTCGGAACAGACCGGGATCCGGGCTTCAATCTGAATCTCCTCCTGGAGTGCGGCCAGACCTTGGAAAACGCGGCTCCCAAGTACCGGGACTATCTTGCCAAGCATCAGATGTCGGTGATTGACACCGGGGTGCTGGTCCATCAGGTTCCGGGCGGCATGATCTCCAACCTGGTAAGTCAGCTCAAAGAGGCCAAGGCCCTTCATCGCCTTCCCGAGGTTTACCGGGAGGTGGCGCTCACACGAAAAGAATTGGGAACCCCGCCGCTGGTCACCCCGACTTCCCAGATCGTCGGGGTGCAGGCCGTGCTGAATGTCCTTTTTGGCAAGTACAAGATGGTCACCAACGAAGTCAAGGACCTTGTCTATGGCTTATACGGGAAAACGCCGACCCCGGTGGATCCTGAAGTGCAGAAAAAAGTTCTCAAGGGATACAAGCGGGGTGAAACCCCAATCACCGGCCGGGCAGCAGACTACCTCGAACCGGAGCTGGAAAAGGCCAGGACGAAAACCGGGAACCTCGCCAAGGATGACTTCGACCTCCTGATCTATGCGCTTTACCCGACCACCGGCGAGCAGTTCCTGAAATGGAAATACGGGCTGGAACCAAGGCCGGCTTCCGTCAAACCCAAGACCCTGGATGACATCAGGAAAGAGGATGAGGCCATGGCTGCGGCTCTGGAGCAGGTGTGTAAGGCCTCTTTCTGATCAGGACGTGTCGCTGCGCCTCGTGCGGAGTAAAGAAGACACAGGCGATGCTTCAGGCGGGTCAGGGGTGCCCGCCTTTGGCTTTTGGCGCAGGGCGCACGGTCCATGGTACCCCAAAACACTCATCGGATCATGGGGAGAGAGAAATGAACTGGCTGGTGAAAACCTTCTCGAGTTCCATCGGCAAGAAGCAGGTCCAGGCGGTCACAGGTCTTCTCTTTTGCCTGTTTATTGCGGTCCACCTGATGGGAAATCTCACGGTTTACGCGGGAAAAGAATCTTTCCTTTCCTACGTGGACCACTTGCACACTGTTGAGGCACTGGTCACGGTCGCGGAATTCGGCCTCATCTTCTTCGCGGTTCTTCACATCGGTATGGGGCTTTATCTTTTTCTTGAAAACCGTCGGGCCAGACCCATTGCTTACGCCGTCGACAAGAGCGCCGGAGGCCGAACGATCGGATCGCGGACTGCTCCCTACAGCGGTGCGCTCATCCTTGTTTTCGTCATCTTTCATCTCATTAAGTTCCGTTTTGTCGATAAGATGACGATCAATGATTTCACGATCCTCTCGAACACCTTTGCCGAATTCGGATTTTGGACCCTGTTTTACATTGCCGGAGTGATCGTGGTCGCGGTCCACGTAAGCCACGGGTTCTGGAGCGGGTTTCAGACGCTCGGGCTCAACCACCCCAAGTACATGCCCTTTGTCGAGCGGGTGGGGATCCTTTTCAGTCTCATCATCGGAATCGGCTTTGCCTCGATCCCGGTTTTTCTTTTCTTGTCTTTGTAGAACGGAGGATCCCTTATGAGATTGGATTCCAAGGTGCCCGGAGGCCCCCTTGTGGGGAAATGGGACCGCCACCGCTTCGAACTCAAGCTGGTCAACCCGGCGAACAAACGGAAATTCGAGATCATCGTGGTGGGAACAGGCCTCGCGGGCGCCTCCGCCTCTGCCACGCTGGCTGAGTTGGGCTACAACGTCAAAACTTTTTGCATTCAGGACAGCCCTCGCCGTGCTCACAGCATCGCCGCCCAGGGCGGCATCAACGCGGCCAAGAACTACCCCGGCGACGGAGACAGCATCTGGCGACTCTTTTACGACACGGTCAAGGGCGGCGACTTTCGGGCCCGCGAGGCCAATGTCTACCGCTTGGCGCAGATCAGCAATCAGATCATCGACCTGTGCGTCGCCCAAGGCGTTCCCTTTGCAAGAGAGTACGGCGGCCTCCTCGCCAACCGCTCCTTCGGCGGAGCCCAGGTGTCCAGAACTTTTTATGCCAGAGGCCAGACCGGTCAGCAGCTGCTCCTGGGCGCGTATCACGCGATGATGCGACAGGTTCACGCAGGGAAGGTCAAGATGTTTCCCCGCCGCGAAATGGTGGACCTGGTGGTCGTGAACGATCAGGCCCGGGGAATCACCGTCAGGAACCTGATCACGGGGCAGATGGAAAACCACGCCGCCCATGCGGTCGTGCTTGCCACAGGCGGATACGGCAACGTCTATTTCCTCTCCACCAACGGAAGGAGCGGCAATGTGAGCGCCATCTGGCGGGCACACAAGAAAGGTGCGCTTTTGGCGAACCCCTGCTTCACCCAGATCCACCCGACCTGTATCCCGGTTCACGGCACCTACCAGTCCAAACTGACGCTCATGAGCGAAAGCCTCAGAAACGACGGCCGGGTCTGGGTCCCTGCGCGACCCGGAGACAAAAGGAGCCCCAATGACATTCCGGAAGCGGAAAGGGACTATTTTCTGGAACGAAAATACCCCAGCTTCGGAAATCTCGTTCCCCGGGATGTGGCTTCCCGCAATGCCAAGGAGATGTGCGACGAGGGCAAGGGGGTAGGACCCACCGGATATGCCGTGTACCTGGACTTCAAAGAGGCCATTCAAAGGGACGGTGCGGAGGTGATCAAAAAGAAATACGGGAACCTTTTTCAGATGTATGAGCGGATCACGGGCGAGAACCCCTATGAAGCGCCCATGATGATCTACCCTGCCATTCATTACACCATGGGCGGGCTCTGGGTGGATTACAACCTGATGAGCACGATCCCGGGGCTCTTTGTCCTGGGCGAGGCGAACTTTTCTGACCACGGGTCCAACCGGCTCGGGGCCAGCGCCCTGATGCAGGGCTTGGCGGACGGCTACTTTGTCATTCCCTACACGATCGGAGGGTATCTCGCCGGCACCCGCTTCCTGGAGCTCGATGAAAGTCACACCGCCTTTAAGGAATCCGCCAGGGGTGCGACAGAAACGGCCCTCAGACTCCTCACCATCAAGGGGAAGAGGACCGTGGCCGATTTCCACCGAGAGTTGGGCCGGATCATGTGGGAGAACTGCGGCATGGCCAGAGAGGAGACAGGGCTCTTGAAGGCGAAGGAGAGCATCCCGGCACTCCGCCAGGAATTCTGGCAAAACGTCAATGTGCCTGGGAGCGCTGCCGACTTGAACCAGAGTCTAGAAAGAGCCAATCGCGTAGCAGACTACCTGGAGTTTGCGGAATTGATGATCGACGATGCTCTCGCAAGGAAGGAATCTTGCGGATGCCACTTCAACGTCGCCTATCAGACCGAAGACCACGAGGCCAAGAGAAACGATGAGACCTCCTGCTATGTGGCGGCGTGGGAATTCAACGGAGTCGGCGCCCCCCCAACCCTTCACAAGGAGCCTCTGGTTTTTGAAAATGTAGCGCTCGCGCAGAGGAGTTACAAATGAGTAAGACCATTCAACTGACACTCAAGGTGTGGCGGCAAAAAGGCGGCGGGGAAAAAGGGATTTTCGAAGCCTATCAAGCCAAGGATATCTCCACGGACATGTCGTTCCTGGAAATGCTCGATGTGGTCAACGAGAGCCTCGTTCATCAAGGAAAGGATCCCATCGCTTTTGACCATGACTGTCGTGAAGGGATCTGCGGCGCCTGCGGCAGTGTGGTCAACGGCATCCCCCACGGTCCTGAAAAAGCAACGACCCTGTGTCAGCTTCACATGAGGCACTTTCGCGATGGACAGACCCTGGTGATCGAGCCTTTCCGCGCTCGGGCCTTCAAGGTGATCAAAGACCTAGTCGTGGATCGCAGTGCCTTTGATCAGATCGTCCAGGCTGGGGGCTATGTTTCAGTGAACACCAGCCAGGCTCCTGAGGCGAACAGTATTCCGGTTCCGGCGGAAATGGCTGAACTGTCCATGGATGCCGCCGCCTGTATCGGTTGCGGCGCCTGCGTGGCAGCCTGCCCTAATGCCTCGGCCATGCTTTTCACAGGAGCCAAGATTTCCCATCTTGTGCTTCTGCCCCACGGAAAGCCCGAAGCCGCAAGACGCGCTCTAGAAATGATTCAGAAAATGGATGAACTGGGTTTCGGAAATTGCAGCAACCACAAGGAATGCGAGGCGGTCTGCCCCAAAGAGGTTTCCATTTCGAACATCGCCCGATTCAATCGCGAGTTCTTGAAAGCGAGCTTTGTCTCTCCCGAGAAAATCGGAGAAGAGACGAAGAGGGGTGAAGGAGAATAATATAAGAATGGAGTAATGGAGTATTGGAGTGTTGGAGTAATGGTAAAGACAGATTCGGGTGTTTCAACCAGTACTCCATGACTCCAGTACTCCAGTACTCCAACACTCCAAAAAAGCTTTTTCCGACACAAGATCAATGATCATCTTTAGAATCGTTTTCCATCGATCTTTTTTGAAAGGAGTCTTCCCATGCGTAGAAAAGTCACTGTAATAGGGGCAGGCAATGTGGGCGCAACGGCAGCCATGCGCCTTGCTGAAAAAGAGCTGGCCGACGTCGTCCTCATCGACGTGCTGGAAGGAGTGCCGGCAGGAAAAGCTTTGGACCTCGCAGAGGCGGCTCCCATCGAAGGGCATGATTGCAGAATCGAGGGGTGCACCAATGAGTATGCCAGGGCCGAGGGGTCAGACATCATCATCATTACCGCAGGGATTCCACGCAAGCCCGGGATGAGCCGGGACGATCTCCTGGCCACCAACATGGGCATCATGAAAACCGTGGTGAGGGAGGTGGCGGCGGTGGCGCCGAATTCCATTCTCATTATTGTGAGTAATCCGCTGGACGCCATGTGCCACGTGGCGTATGACGCGAGCCGATTTCCGAAGCAGCGGGTCATCGGCATGGCGGGAGTGCTGGATTCTGCGCGCTTCCGGGCTTTCATCGGCATGGAACTCAATGTGTCGATTGAAAACATCCACGCCTTTGTTCTGGGAGGCCACGGAGACACCATGGTTCCGGTGTCGCGCTATTCCACCGTGGGAGGCATCCCCATCACCGAACTGCTTCCGCCGGACAGGATCAAGGCGCTGGAAGATAGGACCCGAAGCGGCGGAGCCGAGATTGTCGGCCTTCTCAAAACAGGAAGCGCCTATTACGCGCCGGCCTCTGCCGCGGTGGAAATGGCTGAGGCCATTTTGAAGGACAAGAAGAAGATCCTTCCTTGTGCCGCCTACCTGGAAGGAGAATACGGGATCAAGAACCTCTTTATCGGCGTGCCCGTGAAACTGGGGGCCAAGGGGATGGAACAGGTCATTGAGATCAAACTGAACGAAGAAGAGAATAAAGCGCTTCAGTTCTCCGCGGAGTCGGTACGCAAACTCGTTGAGGACATGAAACGCTTGAGCAAATAGGATTGGATGCAAAGGAGAATATAGGTTATGAGCGACAAGATGAAAACCATTGAAGGAAACGAAGCGGCGGCTCACGTGGCTTATGCGCTGAGCGAAGTCGCAGCCATCTATCCCATCACCCCGTCGAGCAGCATGGGGGAGTACTGTGATGACTGGGCGGCCCATGGAAGAAAAAACATTTTCGGCCAGGTCCTGAAAGTCGTTGAGATGCAATCCGAAGGCGGCGCGGCCGGCGCCGTGCACGGGGCTTTGTCCGCAGGGGCGCTCTCCACCACCTTCACCGCCTCGCAAGGCCTTCTTCTCATGATTCCCAACATGTACAAGATT
Organism: uncultured Desulfobacteraceae bacterium; assembly: GCA_964580575.1. Lineage (GTDB taxonomy): Bacteria > Desulfobacterota > DSM-4660 > Desulfatiglandales > HGW-15 > CAVPDE01. Next base: position 48,055 of record CAZOLJ010000009.1, on the reverse strand, counting down.
GCGGGTGAGCTGATGCCCACGGTGTTTCACGTGTCGGCGAGGGCCGTGGCCGCCCATGCGCTTTCGATCTTCGGAGATCACTCCGATGTCAATGCGGTTCGTGAAACAGGGTTTTCCCTGCTGGCTTCCGCCTCCGTGCAGGAGGTCATGGACCTTGCTCTTGTGGCGCATCTTGCCAGTGTCCGTCTGAGCCTTCCCTTCCTGCACTTCTTCGACGGATTCCGCACCTCCATGGAGATCCAGAAGATTGAAATGATCGACTATGCGGACATGGCCAAGCTCCTCGACTACGACGCCCTCGATGATTTCAGAAGCCGCTGCATGAATCCCGAGTACCCGCAGCTGCGAGGCACGTCCCAGAACCCGGATGTTTTCTTCCAGAGCAAGGAAGCCGCCAATCCTTACTTTGCAAGAATCCCTTATGTGGTGCAGGAAGAAATGCAGAAGGTAGGGGATCTCACCGGCAGGCGCTACAATCTTTTTGATTATGTCGGCGACCCTGAGGCGGACCGAATCCTCTTCTCCATGGCATCGAGCTGCGACGTGATCGAGGAAACCGTCGACTACCTCAATGGGGTTGGGGAGAGAGTTGGCCTGATCAAAGCCCGGCTCTACCATCCTTTTTCCCAGGAGCACTTCCTGAGAGCCCTCCCCTCCTCCGTCAAGAGAATGGCTGTGCTCGACCGAACCAAATCCCCCGGCGCCCTGGGAGAACCCCTTTACAGGGACGTGTGCACGGTTTTTCAGAACGCGGGCGACGGCCCTGTGCTGGTTGGAGGCCGGTACGGCTTGGGGAGCAAGGATTTTACCCCGGTGATGGTCAAAGCCGTTTTCGACAACCTGAGAGGCTCAGCCCCCAAGAACCACTTCACTGTGGGGATTACGGACGACGTGTCTCACACCTCCCTGGAGCTTGGCGCAGACATTGACCCTGCGCCCAAGGGCACGGTGAGGTGCAAATTCTGGGGTCTTGGTGCCGACGGCACCGTGGGCGCGAACAAGAACTCCATCAAGATCATCGGAGAAAACACGGGCATGTATGCCCAGGCCTACTTTGCTTACGACGCCAAGAAGTCCGGCGGCATCACCATGAGCCATCTTCGCTTTTCACCGAGCAGAATCCAGTCGCCCTATCTTCTGACTCACTCGGACTTCATCGCGTGCCACAACCCGGCCTTTGTCACTCAATACGACATTCTCGAAGGGATCCGAGAGGAAGGCGCTTTTCTCCTGAACTCTCCTTGGACTCTGGAGGAAATGGAAAGCAAGCTGCCCAACCCTTTGAAGCGCAAGATCGCGCAGAAGAAGCTCAAATTCTACAACATTGACGCCGTCAAGATCGCAACCGAGCTCGGCCTGGGAGGCCGCATCAACATGATCATGCAGGCGGCCTTCTTCCATATCGCCAAGGTGATCCCGCCTGAAGAGGCTTTCCGCTACATCAAAGATGCCATTGAGAAAACCTACGGCAAAAAGGGAGAAGACGTGGTCAAGATGAACGAGGCCGCGGTGGACGGCGCCGTAGGCGCCCTGCAGGAAATCGCCTATCCTGCCTCCTGGGCCAAGGCTGGTCAGGAAGCCTACCTTGAAAAAGGCGAGCCTGAATTCGTGACCAAGGTGATGCGGCCGATGCTGGCGCAGCAGGGAGACAATCTCCCGGTCAGCGCGCTCCCGGCAGACGGTATTTTCCCCACCGCCACCACTCAGTACGAGAAAAGAGGGATTGCCATCAACGTGCCGGCCTGGCTCCCTGAACACTGCATCCAGTGCAACCAGTGCTCTTTCGTGTGCCCTCACGCCGTGATTCGTCCGCTTCTGGCCTCGGACGAAGACCTCAAGGATGCACCCGAGGCCTTTGTCACGGTGGAGGCCAAGGGCAAGGAGTTCAAGGGTCTCAAGTTCCGTATTCAGGTGAGCCCGTTGGACTGCACAGGCTGCGGCAACTGCGCGGACATCTGTCCGGCGAAACAAAAGGCCCTTGTCATGAAACCGCTGGAGACCCAAACAGACGCCCAGGTTCCCAACCACATCTTTTCGACCGAACTTCCGGTGATGGACGACGTCGTGCCCGCCACCTCGGTCAAGGGAAGCCAATTCAGGCAGCCTTTGTTCGAGTTCTCCGGAGCATGCCCGGGGTGCGGGGAAACCCCTTACATCAAGCTCGTCACCCAACTCTACGGTGACCGGATGCTGGTCGCCAACGCCACGGGCTGTTCTTCCATCTACGGAGGTTCGGCGCCGAGTTGCCCCTACACGGTGAATGAGGACGGCCACGGTCCTGCGTGGGCGAACTCCCTGTTCGAAGACAACGCCGAATATGGGCTCGGCATGTCCTTGGCTGTGACGCAGAGGAGGAACAAGCTCGCTGACCTTGTTCGCGAGGCTCTCAAAGTCGAGATGTCCCCGGAGCTCAAAGAAGCCTTCCAGCTCTGGCTGGATCATATGGAGGATGGCGAGAAATCGAAGGAATTCGCGGGCAAAATCGAGGAACTTCTTGAAGCGGAGCTGTTCGAGAAGAAAGCCCCCGCCTCCCCTCTTCTATACGAGATCCTCAACCGCAGCGACTACCTGACCAAAAAGTCGATCTGGATCTTCGGCGGAGACGGCTGGGCTTACGATATCGGTTACGGCGGACTGGATCACGTGATCGCGAGCGGTTATGACGTGAACATCCTGGTTCTCGATACAGAAGTTTACTCCAACACCGGAGGCCAGTCTTCCAAATCCACTCCCACCGGCGCTGTAGCCAAGTTCGCAGCAAGCGGCAAGCCGACCCGGAAGAAGGACATGGGCAGGATGGCTATGACTTACGGGTATGTCTATGTCGCTTCCGTGGCCATGGGCGCCAACAAGAACCAAGTCCTGAAGGCGATTCTTGAAGCGGAGAGCTATCACGGGCCTTCTCTCATTATTGCCTACGCGCCGTGCATCAACCACGGGATCAACATGAGCAGAAGCCAGAACGAAGAGAAGTTGGCCGTAGAGGCCGGCTACTGGCCTCTGTATCGCTTTGATCCGAGGCTGAAAGAAGATGGCAAGAACCCCTTTACCCTGGATTCCAAGGAGCCCACGGGCAATTTCAAGGAATTCCTCATGGGAGAGGTGCGCTACTCCAGCCTGACCAGAACCTTTCCGGACGCTGCGGAAAAGCTGTTTGAAAAAGCCGAAAAGGATATGAAGGACCGCTTCGAAACCTACAAGAAGCTGGCGGCAGGATAAAGAAAGGGGCAGAGTGACAAAGGGGCAGAGTCACACACAGGGGATGATTATGGCTGTTGAGTTCAAGTACCAGAAACCTTTCCCTTTGGGCAAGGACTTGACTTCCTATCGCCTTCTGACAAAGGAGTTCGTGTCGGAAAGCGAGTTCGAAGGCAGGAGAGTGCTCAAGGTCGCCTCTGAAGGCCTCACGCTTCTTGCAGAAACCGCCTTCAAGGATGTCGCGCACCTGCTCCGCACGTCTCATCTGGAGCTTCTGGCAAAGATCCTCAAAGACCCTGAGGCTTCCCAGAACGATCGATATGTCGCCCTGGAGATGCTAAACAATGCCGTGATCAGCGCAGAGGGCGTGCTTCCCATGTGTCAGGACACGGGAACGGCCATTGTGATCGGGAAAAAGGGGCAGCAGGTCTGGACAGGAACTTCGGATGAGGAAGCTCTCTCGAAAGGTGTTTTCAACGCCTACACCAGGAATTTCTTGCGCTACTCCCAGAATGCGCCTCTTTCCCTGTACGAGGATAAAAACACGGGGTGCAACCTTCCGGCCCAGATTGACCTTTATGCGACGGAGGGCGAAACCTATGAGTTTCTTTTCATCGCCAAAGGGGGAGGTTCCGCCAACAAGACCTTTCTCTTCCAGGAAACCAGAGCGGTCCTGAACCCTCAAGCCTTGAGCGCTTTCATGGCCGCCAAGATGAAAACGCTTGGCACTGCAGCGTGCCCTCCCTACCACCTCGCTTTTGTGGTGGGCGGCACCTCTGCCGAGGCCAACCTCAAAACCGTCAAACTCGCCACAGCCGGCACCCTCGATGCCCTCCCGGACAAAGGAAATGAAGGCGGACAGGCCTTCAGGGACAGAGCCATGGAAGAGAAAGTCCTGAAAATGTCCCAGAGCCTCGGGATCGGCGCCCAGTTCGGCGGCAAGTACTTTTGCCTGGACGTCAGGGTGATCCGGCTTCCCAGGCATGGCGCCTCCTGCCCCATCGGCCTCGGCGTGAGCTGCAGCGCGGACAGAAACGTCAAAGCCAAGATCACGAGGGACGGAATATTCCTCGAAGCCCTGAACACCCAGCCCGGCCGGTTCCTGCCCGAGCCGGCGTGGTCGCAGGACAAGGCGGTCGCCCTGGACCTGAATCAACCCATGGATCAGATTCGGGCGACCCTAAGCCAATACCCTGTGTCCACCCGGCTGGTTCTCAACGGGAGCATGGTCGTGGCAAGAGACATCGCTCACGCGAAACTCAAGGAGAGACTGGACCGCGGGGAAGATCTGCCGAATTATTTCAAGGACCACATTATCTATTACGCAGGTCCTGCCAAGACCCCTCCCGGCTACGCGTGCGGCTCTTTCGGACCGACCACTGCAGGCCGAATGGATCCCTACGTTCCCATTTTCCAGGCCCACCGAGGCTCCATGGTGATGCTCGCCAAGGGAAATCGCTCCGCCCTCGTCAAAGAAGCCTGCAAGAAATACGGGGGCTTCTACCTCGGCTCGATCGGGGGACCTGCAGCACGCCTCGCAAAAGAGTGCATCACCCGCATGGAGGTGCTGGAATACCCGGAACTGGGCATGGAAGCGATTTACCGGATTACCGTAAAGGACTTTCCTGCTTTCATCATCACGGACGACAAGGGGAATGACTTCTTTGATCGCCTCCTAGGATAGCCTCATCCGACATTTGTTCTGCTCGGAATATAGCTTTTCAATTGACACTCTTCTAGCGAAGCGACTATTTACTTACGCTTAAGACAGTTCCGAGGAGACCATGCTCAAGCATCTTTTTGAACCGTTTACCATTAAAGGTCGCAACCTTAAGAACCGAATCGTGATGCCCGGCCTCGCCTCCTTTTTGATTGAAGACGACGGATCCATCAACGACAAGACCGTTGAACATTACAGGGGCCGAGCTTCCGGCGGTCCGGCCATGGTGATCGTGGAAGCCTGCGCTGTTTCGCCGGAAGGCATCGTGTCCCCTCACCAGGCAAGGATTTTTGACGACCGGTTCATTGAAGGCCTCTCCCGCATCGCTCGGGTGATGAAAGCAGAGGGGGCGCTTCCCGCTGTTCAAATTCATCACGGCGGAAGACAGACCTCCAGCCGGGTGATCAAGCGAAAGCCCTTTGCCCCTTCCAATCTCCCCTGCCCCACCATCAGCGGCGAAGTGGAACCGTTGAGCGTTGAAGGGATCCAGGACATTATCGGGAAGTTCGGAGACGCTGCGGTAAGGGCTGTTCAGGCAGGGTTTGAGCTGATTGAGATTCATGGAGCCCACGGCTATCTCATCAACCAGTTCATCTCGAAATTCTCCAACATTCGCGATGACGCGTACGGAGGAGACACGACCCGGAGAGCGCGTTTTGCGGTCGATGTGGTCAGAGAGGTCAGGAGGAGAGTGGGGGAAGACTTCCCCCTTTCCTTCAAGATCAGCGCCCAGGAGTTCGTTCCCGGCGGACTCAGCGTGGAGGAGAGCATCGAGATCCTCAAATTGCTGGTCGCAGCGGGCATCGATATTGTCCAGGTGTCGGCAGGAAACGATGCGACTCCGGAATGGATCTGCCAGCCCATGTTCATGGAGAAAGCTTGTCTTGCGGATTCTGCCGCCACGATCAAAAAGGCGCTCCGCATCCCGGTGATGGCGGTGGGACGGATCAATGACCCCCTCTTGGCCGACGCCCTCATCCGAGACGGAAAAGCGGATCTCGTGTGCATGGGAAGAGGTTTGCTTGCTGATCCTGAAATGCCCAAGAAAGCCCAGCAGGGGAAGCTCGACGACATCCGGATCTGTATTGCCTGCAACACCTGCATGGAATCCATATTCCGGAAGGGCCGCGTGGAATGTCTGGTCAATCCCACCCTCGGCCGGGAAAAGGAAATGGAAATACGTCCTGCGGAAAAAAGGAAGAAGGTCTTGATCGTGGGCGGCGGCCCTGGAGGCCTTCATGCGGGGTGGGTCGCCGCGATCCGGGGGCACGAAGTGCATCTCTATGAAAAGCAGTCGCGCCTGGGCGGCCAGTTGAACCTCGGAAGCGTCACCAGGTACAAGAAGGAAATCCTCAGCCTCATCGAATTTCACAAGAAGCAGGTTGAAAAGGCGGGCATCCGCATCCATCTCAACACGGAAGTGACTCTGGAAACGATTAAACGGGAAAAGCCCGACGCGGTCATTCTCTCAACAGGCGCCACACCCCTTTTGCCGAACGTGCCTGGAATCGAAAAATCTATTGTGGTCGGGCTTCAGGAAGTTCTGAACGGAGCCCCGCCGGAAAAGAGAAAAGCGGTGGTGGTCGGGGGAGGAGCCACAGGGTGTGAGGTTGCCCATCACCTGGCTGAGCACGGCTCCTCGGTCACCCTCGTGGAGCAGCTTCCAAAAATCGCATTAAATCTGGAGTCCATCACCAGGAAGGTTCTTCTTAAAGAACTCAGGGAAAGGGGAGTGGGGTTTCTGACCGGACGCAAGCTCTCCAGAGTGGAAGAGGCCGGAGTGGTGGTGACCGCGGAGGACGGAACAGAGAGTTTCATCGAGGCGGACGCCGTGGTTATCGCCATCGGGAACAAGCCGGACAACAGCCTCTACGAGCAGATCCAGTCTCTTGGAATTCCCTTGTACCAGATCGGGGACTGCCTGGAGCCCAGAAGCGCAAAAGCGGCCATTTCAGAAGCGGCGACTATCGGCAGAAGCATCTAGCGGGACACTGAAAAGGACTGTGCCCCTAGGTCACTCGCAGAAGGATCGGATACAGGGCGTCTGTTTCAGTGACGAGTGACGAGTAACAAGTGACGAGACAAAAACAGGGACTTGTCACTCGTGACTCGTCACTTGTCACTTTTTCTTCGGGATGACGGCAATGCTGTAGATGGGTATTTTTCAGCAAGCCGCTGGGCTGGGAGTTTCACTTTGATCCTCCGGCTTTGGCCTGTTTGATCAGATCGTCGCCGAATTGATCCAGGAAAAGCTCCAGGTCTTCCTTCCATGGCGTCATGAGATTGATTCCCTGCTTCTTCAAAATCCTGTTCTCCAGGATGCAATTGGCCGGCCTTTTCGCTTTTCTGCGACACTCCGATAGAGAGCAGGGATCCAGGGAGACCTTCACGCCCAGCTTGTCCACGATGAACTGGGCATACTCCAGACGGCTGCAGTACCCCTCTGCCGTGGCGTGGTAGGTGCCTTTACCCTCAGCACGGATCAGTTCCTGGATCTGCTGGGCCAGGCGATAGGACCAGGTGGGAGAACCGAATTGATCTTTCACCACTTTGACCTTTCGGCTTTTTTTCTTGCCGAAGACGCTGGTCAGCAGGCTCTTGATAAAGCTGTCACCCTCCGCGCCATAAAGCCATCCACTCCTAACGATCATATAATCAGACGCATTCTCCCTGACCGCCGTTTCGCTTTCCATCTTGCTGCGGCCGTAGACAGAGAGGGGATCGAGGGTGTCGTCTTCGAAGTACGGTTGCGGGATGGCCTTCTCACCGTTGAAGACCTGATCGGAGGAGATTTGGATCACCTTGCAGTCATACCGGGCCGAGGCCTGCGCAATGTTTCTCGGGCCTTCGATATTCACCTTTTTCACCATGTAGGACTGCCTGGTTTCTTCGCACACGTCCGGATCCGTAATGGCGGCACAGTTGAGAACGATCTCCGGATGTAAATGGTGCATCCGGTCTATCACCTTGTCCCAACTGACAATATCCAGTTCTTTTTTATCGGGAGAAAGGATTGCATAGTTTTGACTCAGGACACTCCTGCAATCGCTACCCAGCATGCCTTTGCTTCCCAAGAGCAAGATCTTCATTCTATCCTAGCCCCTTGATGATTCCTTAGAATCCTTGCCGGGAGAAAATCGGAGGTTTCCCCCTTTTTCCAAGGCTTCTTCGCGCGGTCGCATGAATGAAAAAGAAGCACCGCTCCACAAATGCTTAATTTTATAATTTCCAACATTGTAAATTCAATAGGAATTTTATACAATTCTCGACAAGAGTCGAAAAAGACAGCTTTCTGAACGCGTTCTAATGCTATCCAAGTTGAGTGGAACAAAGGTGAATCCCCTTTCTTGTCTTGCCATCCGAACTTATCTCCAAGTCCTTTTGATTCTTGTGTTTTTTCTTTCTCCTTCGCATGTCCGGGCGGCGGAACCGCTCAAACCGGACATCCGACACCCCAACCAGGAGATTATCAGAGGAATAAACCACCTGTATGACCTGGAATTCGATGAAGCGGAGAAGCGCTTTTCCAGGATGGTCACTGAAAGACCGGACCACCCCGTCGGCTACTTCTACATGGCCATGGTGACCTGGTCCAAGCTATCCGTGGGTTTCTGGACTGCACAAAACCTTAAGGAGTACGTGGAGCGAATCGATCAGACCATATCCGTTGCAAAAAAAAGAATTGAGAAGAACGAGAAAGACAGCCGCAGTTATTTTTACCTGGGAGGGGCTCTCGGGTTCAAGGGCCGCTTCGAATTGATGCAGCAGAATTGGTTTTCCTCTTACAATCTCGCTTATGATGCCATTCAGGCTTTAAAAACCTGCCAAAAACTCGACCCAAACAACAAAGACGTTCTCCTGGGGCTCGGCATCTACGACTACTACACAGCAAAACTCTCCGGTGTGTTGAAATTCCTCACCTACCTTTTTCTTCACAAAGGCGACAAAGACGAAGGTCTGCGAAAACTCCATGTGGCGGCGAACGAGGCGCTTTACTCCGGGCTCGAGTCCAAGAGCATGCTGATTCACATTTATCTCTACCTCGAAGAGGACTACGATAAAGCGTTACCCCTCATCCAGGATTTGAGAGCGAAATTCCGAAAGAACACGCGGTATCCCTTTTTTGAAGGCCTTGTCTATATCCGCCAGGACAGTGATTCCAAGTACAAGGAAATGGTGGATTCCCTCCGTGCGGAGGGCCGAAAAAAAGCAACCAGAAGCGATCGCCTCATTTGGGAGAACCAGGCTCTTTACCTTGAAGCGACGTACCATCTTTTCAGAGGCCAGACGCAACAGGCAAGAAACAAACTGGAGGCCATTCTTTCCCAGGCCGAACCAGGGCTCGACCCTGACATGATTGCCTGGCCCGTTCTCAAGAAAGGAATGAGCTACGATCTCGACGGAAAAAGAGATACGGCCATGGAATTCTACCACCGGGTTCTCAAAATGGAGAACGGCGCAGGCGCCCAGTTCCTCGCTCAGAAATGCATTGACGAAGCGCCCAAGAAGGGAGATCCTTTCCTTGGGTATTAAAACAGGGGATGTGCGCCGCTTTGGGTTTTTGAAGAACTTCAAGAGCAAACCGCAGAATGTCGAATGACGAATGAAGAACACCGAAGGAGGCAATCAGATTGACTAAACTTCATCATCCGACATTCCTTGTTCGATATTCGACATTTGCTTCTGAGCTTTTGAAAAATGCGATCACTCGATTTCGTGGAGCAGTCTCCCTTTCACTCCTATGCTTGTTCTTCTTCTCGGCTTGTATGCAAGTGGCCCTGAGAGCTTCCCCTTCCCTTTTTCCAAACGTCGCATCCGCCATGTTTGAGGAGTGTGATCCTGAACTTGCAAAAGCCTCGATTCCTCCGAATCTGAAACTCTTGGAAGGGCTTCTCAAGAACGATCCTGAGAACAAGAAGATTCTCACAACCCTGTGCATGGGGTTTGCCGGCTATTCTCTTTTGTTCATTGAACCGGAAGATCCGGAGCGGGCCTCCGCGTTCTATCTTCGCGCACTGGACTACGGAATCAGAGCTCTAGGGGACAAGGGGACCCCTTTGGGCAATCGAGAGGCCGGCCCTGAGCCCGTCAGAGCGGCGCTCAAGAACATGGACCCAACGGATCTTGAAGCCCTCTTCTGGACCACTCTGTCCTGGAACGCGTGGATCAACCTGAACCTGGACAAGCCGAGCGCCCTGGCCCAGTTGAGCGCCTCCGAGGCCTGCCTCAAGAGGGTCCTCGAACTGGATGCGCACTTCTTCTACAGCGCGCCTCACATCCTGATGGGAGCCAGCCTTGCGGCACGGCCTCCTCTGCTGGGCGGAAGCCCTGAAAAGGCCAGGATCCACTTCGAAGAGGCCATGCAGAAGAATCACGGGCACTTCTTTTTGGCCCAGGTTTACTTTGCCAGGTACTATGCGGTAAGGGTTCAGGACAAGGAGTTGTTCGGCCGCGCCCTCGCAGAGGTTCTTCGCGGCGCCCCTGATGAGATCAAAGAGGTTTGCCTCATCAACCGGGTCATGCAGCGCAGAGCGCAAGAACTCGTAAAACAAGCAGAGGATCTCTTCTTGTAGGAGGATGCTTTGATCAAGCTCATTCGTGTCGTGGTCCCCCTTCTTCTTTTGCTGGGATTTTCCGCCATGTCCTTCGCTGCGGAGCCCCTCACCGTCAAGTTTGCCACGGTGGCCCCTGAAGGCTCCACGTGGATGAACACGATGAAGGAACTCGAAAAAACGATCCGGGAGAAGACTCAGGGCCAGATCGTTTTTCGGGTTTATGCCGGCGGCGTGGCCGGCGATGAACTGGATGTGCTCAGGAAGATTCGGATCGGCCAGCTCCACTCCGCCGCCTTTTCAGGCGTGGGTTTCGGCCAGATTCTTCCCGCAGTGAGGGTGCTCGACCTGCCCTTCCTGTTCAGGAATGATAAAGAAGTCGATCTGCTTCACAAGGAGCTGGAGGGATTCTTTGCGGAGCAGTTTCGACAGAAAGATTTTGAGCTCCTGTCCTGGGCCGAGGTGGGAAATGTCCACCTCTTTTCTCAGGAGCCCATACGCAAAGTGAGTGACTTGGCAAAGCGCAAAGTGTGGACATGGTCAGGAGATCCGATCGCGAAAGAGACCTTCTCCGCCATGGGCAACAACCCCATTCCGCTTGCGATCACGGATGTCACCACTGCGCTGAACACGGGCATGATCGACACCGTCTACGCGCCGCCCCTCGGCGCCATCGCCTTGCAGTGGAACCTCTACGTCAAGACCATGACCTCGCTCCCTCTCGCCCATTCCACGGGTGCGGTGCTCGTTTCAAAGAACTTTGCCCAGAAAATTCCGGCACAGCATTTCAAAATCATCAAAGACGAGTTCCACCTCTCCATGGAGCGCCTGACGACCGACCTCAGAAAACAAACGGAGGAGTCGGTCGTTTTGCTTGAAAAAGGAGGGATCAGAATCCTTCCCACGCCCCAGGACGCGGACCTGAAGGAATTCTACAAGGTGCATGATCAGGTCGCGCAGGCTCTGACCGGCAGTCTCTACTCAAAGGACGTTCTGGGCAAGGTGTACGAGCTCCTGAAAAAGAACCGCTGATGAAGATCCTAGCCCGAATCGATATGGCCATCGCTCGTTTCGAGGGATGGCTTCTCATCCTTTTCCTGAGCCTCATGGTCTCCCTCACCTTTCTCCAGGTCCTGCTGAGGAGCCTTTTCATTTATGCTCACGTCGGATGGGCCAATGACCTCATGGGCAGCATCGACTGGGCTGAACCTTTTGTTCGGCTCCTGGTTCTCTGGGTGACCTTCTTGGGCGCCTCTCTGGTAACCGGCGAAAACAAACACATTAAGATCGACCTGCTCACCCAGATCATCCCGGCGGCATGGATTCCCCTGCTGGAGGTTCTGCTCTCTCTGGCGGGCGCCCTTGTGACGGCTCTGATGTTCAAGGCCTCTTTGTTCTATGTCAGCACGGAGTTGAGCTTTGGCGGCAAGCTCTTCCTGGGTATTCCTACCTGGGTCGGTCAACTGATTCTTCCGCTAGGCTTTCTGCTCATCTGTTTTCGCTTCTTGGTGAGGGCGCTTTGCTCCGCCCTCGGGATCCTGAGGAGGACGGCATCGTGATTGCTGCGATCCTTGTCCTTCTCATTCTCTTTTCTCTTTCCGGTCTCCCGATTTTCGCCGGCATCATGGGCGCTGCCATGCTGGGGCTCCACACGAGCGGAGTGGATTTTTCCGCCATTGCCATAGAGGTCTTCCGCCTCGCCAATGCGCCGGTCCTCCTCGCTATTCCGCTTTTCACCTTCGCGGGATACCTCCTCAGTGAGGGGCATACATCGACACGTCTGGTTCGATTCTCGAGAAGCCTTTTCGGATGGCTTCCCGGAGGGCTGGGAGTGGTGGTGCTGGTTTCCAGTTCCTTCTTCACTGCGATCACAGGAGCGACAGGAGTAACCATTATCGCCCTGGGCGGTCTGCTTCTTCCTGCGCTCATCGCCGAGAAATACAAAGAGCCGTTTTCTCTCGGACTGGTCACGGCTTCAGGAAGCCTGGGCCTTCTGTTCCCGCCCAGCCTCCCCATTATTCTCTACGGCTTTGTTTCAGGCGTGAGCATTGAGAAACTCTTTATGGCCGGTCTTCTCCCCGGGGTTCTCATTGTGGGGTCTCTCTGCCTCTTCTCCACCTTCATGGGGAGAAGATGGCAACTCGAAACTCCTCCTTTCTCGATTTCCGAATTTCTCCTTGCTCTCAAAGAAGCCGCCTGGGAACTTCCCATCCCCTTCCTGATTCTCGCAGGCATCTATTCGGGATTCTGCACGGCCACTGAAGCCGCCGCCCTGACCGTGGTCTATGTGCTCTTCCTCAAAACCATCGTCTTCAGGGAACTTCGCCTCTTGAGCGATGTGCCCAAGATCATGCTGTCGAGCATGAAGATGGTGGGGGGCATCATGATCGTGCTCGGGGCTGCGCTGGGTTTCACCAATTATCTCGTGGACGCCTTTGTTCCGATGAAGCTCTTCGAATTCTTGAAGGGGATGATCGAGAGCAAGATCGCTTTTCTTCTGGTTCTGAACCTTTTCCTGCTGCTCGTAGGCTGCATGATGGACATCTTCAGCGCCATTCTCGTGGTGGTGCCTCTGATCATCCCTCTCGCTGAAAAATTCCAGGTGGACCCCGTGCACCTCGGGGTGATTTTCCTGGCCAACCTCGGCATCGGCTACAACACGCCGCCCATCGGCCTCAATCTTTTCATCGCGAGCACCCGTTTCGAGCGGCCCATTGTGGCCCTGTACCGGGCGACCGTGCCCTTTCTGCTCATTCTTCTTCTCACTCTCGCCCTGATCACCTACTGGCCCGGCCTGAGCCTGTATCTTCCAAGGTTAATCCGTTAAAAGCGAATTTTGATGCGTCCGCAAAGAGCCCCAAGTCGTCACTCCCGCTGAATGAAGCCTGTCCCCGCGCAGGCGGGGAGCGGGAGTCCAGAAGAATTTAGAAAGGCGCACGGATTCCTGCCTCCGCGGGAATGACAGAAAAGGGTTTATTCTCTTGACTTGATTTCTTTGAACCGAAGATTATATTGTGTCTCAAGTTTTTCACAAGGAGAGCTCCGAATGCCCATTTACGAATTTCAGTGCAAGAAATGCGGGAACACCTTTGAACAGCTCATGTTCCCGTCCGATCCTGACGATATTGCCGTGTGCCCCACCTGTGGCGAGAATGATACCTGCAAACTGATGTCGTCGTTCTCTTGCAGCTCCTCGGGATCGAGCGAGGGAACGAGTGCGAGTTCACACTCTTGCGCCTCTCATGGCGGCTTTTCCTGAGGTCATTGACAGCGGCCGTGCGCTGCTTGATGCTTCCCGAGTTGTTCTATGGAAAAGGAATCCACGAAGGGAAAAAATATGGGAATCTTGTGGCTTGTTTTGTTCGTTGTCGTTTGGGTGGCGCTTCAGGCTTACATTCTTCCGAAGCTTGGGATCTCCACCTGAATGCGGAATGCTTGCCAGGTGGGCAATCAAGACAAGATAGAGACGGTTGAACAGAAGAAGACTGACTGAAAGAGATATCAGCGGAGGTGGCCTCTTCACCATCACTCCATCCCTCCAATACTCCATTACTCCAGCTTCTTCACCCTTCCGCTCTGCGCTTTTCCTCGTCCCGGATTTCGCGGCGCAGGAGTTTTCCGACCTTTGATTTGGGGAGCATGTCCCTGAATTCGATGTACTGAGGGATCTTGTAGGCAACCAGATTTTTTCGGCACCACTTGATCAGATCATATCCCGTGATTCCTTTGATGTCTTCCTTCAAAACCACATAGGCTTTGATTCTCTCACCCACCTTCTCATCCGGCACCCCTACCACGCAGGCGCCCACAACCGCCGGATGCTCCTGAAGTACAGCTTCGATCTCAGAGGCAGAGACCCTGTAGCCCTTGTGCTTGATCGTGTCCACGGTTCTGTCCACGAAATAAATGTTCCCTTCTTCGTCCATGGACATGACATCCGCTGTTCGGTACCACTTCCGACCCTCTATTTCTATAAAGGATTCAGCTGTTTCTTCAGGTTTGTTAAGGTAACTGGTGACCATTAAATCCGAGTTGACCAGAAGCTCCCCCGGTTCGCCGAGCTTCACCGGTTCGAGCGTGTTGGGATCGAGCAGCTTAATCCTCTTGCTGGGTACCTGGCGGCCCACACTCTTGGGCGGATTGCTGACTGTGACAGGGCACATGGCGACGCCGCCGCAAGTCTCGGTAGCCCCATATCCCTGGTAGATCACTTTGCCGAACTTCTCCTGCCAGCGCTTCCCCACCTCTACAGGCAAAACGTCTCCTGCACTGTACCAGTAAACCACCGAGCTCAAATCGTAGTGGTCAACCCTGACGTGCTCCAGCATCATTCTGTAAAGAGTCGGCACGCCGATCATGGTGGTTGCCCTGAATCGTTCGATGGATTCGAATGTAGCATCCACATTGACCTTCGGCTGCAGCAACAGGGTGCCCCCTACAAAAAGAGTGGCGAGGCTGCACGTCTGACCCAGGATGTGGAACAGGGGCGCATTGCCGAAAATGATGTTCTCTTCGACAGGAACCAGGGGCTCGCTCACCGTGATCTGTTCGGCCATGGACACAAGGAAGAGATCGTGGGTAAAGGGAACCCCTTTTGCGAACTTCGTTGTCCCGCCCGTGTAGAGAATCTCGCACCGGGCCCGGCTTTCCCGTTTAAGCGCAGGCAGGTTCCTCACCTCTCCTTTGTATTTGTCCAGCAGCGCCCTGAGAGAATAGGTTCTGTCCTGAAGAGCGATCTTGCCTTTGGGGATCACATCGAAGAGGTAGCCGAAAGAACGTTTCCACCAGGGCAGAAGGTCAGCCATCCGGGTGACGATCACTGTTTTGATCTTGGTTTCGGGCAAGACCCTTTTCACGTATCCGAAGTTGGTGTCCGCGCAGATAATGGCTTCCGCCTCGCTGTCGTTCGCAATGTACCTGAGATCATGAGGCGTGTAGATGGGTGTGATGGGAACCGCCACTGCCCCTGCCCGCTGGATGCCCAGCCATGTGACCACCCACTGGAGCGTATTCGGGATGTAAAGCATGACCCTCTGGCCCGGGCCTACTCCAAGGCCGACAAGGGCTGCTGCGAATCGTTCGGCCAGGTTCTTGACTTCAAGATAGGAGTAGCGAGTCCCGAGATAGATGACCGCAGGGTGATCGCCTTGCCTCAGAGCCGTCTCTTCAAACGCGGCATAAATGTTGTAGTCTGCCGTCTGCTTCATTTCCTTGAACAAATCCTCACCGCCGAGATCGCTTTTTCAAACCCCGAAATAAGCCGCTTTGATCTCGGGATTGTCCATCAGCTCTTTGCCTGTGCCGCTCAGCGTCAGCATGCCGTTCTCTATGACATATCCCCTGTGAATGATCGGGAGCACGGGGCGCGCGAATTGCTCGGTCATCAGCACCGTGATTCCCGAGTCCTTCTTCAGGTTGCAGATGGCATCGACAAGGGTCTTTTGCATCATGGGGCTGAGACCCAGAAGCGGTTCGTCCAGAAGCAGCAGTTCCGGCTTGACCACCAGGCTCATGCCGATGGCGAGCATCTGTTGCTCACCCCCGCTCAAAAACCCTGCCTTTCGGGTTCTCAGGTGGAGCAGGGCAGGAAAGAGCTTGAACACATACTCCATTGCCTCATGAATTTGGGGTTTCTTCCGAAGATAGCCGGCAATCCTGAGGTTCTCCACCACGCTGCTTTCCGGGAAAACCGGGTGTCTTTCTCTTGAAAGGACGATCCCCTTTTTCACGCGGTCGCTGGGGCTGGTCTCTGTGACGTCTTCTCCCTTGTAGACGATCTTGCCGTAAATGGTAATCCGCTCCCCTCCCCTGCGCTTCTCCTTCGTGCGCATGTCAATGATCAGGCCGGAGAGGGTATTCATCAGGGTGGTCTTGCCGGCGCTGTTGGAGCCGATGACGCCCACAATCTCGCCCTCTTCGACTTTCATGCTGAAGTCATTGAGGGCCAGGGCGTTTTCAAAAAAGACCATGAGGTTCTGAACATCAAGCATAGCTATTCTTCCGAGCCGAGATAAGCTTTCTTCACCTCGTCGCTCTCCATGACTTCCTTGGCGGATCCTTCCGCAATCTTACGGCCGTAGTTGAGCACCATCAGCCGGCTGGCGATTCTGAAGAGTTCCTTGAGCCGGTGCTCGATCATGATGATGGTCTTGCCTTCCAGGAGGAGTTTCTCGATGATGGGCACAATGCTGGCCACTTCCGCAAGGCTGAGCCCGGAGAAGAGTTCGTCCAGGATCATGAGTTCCGGCTGAAGCGCAATGGCCTTGGCCAGCTCCAAACGTTTGAGGTAGCCTTGGGGAAGCACACTGGCCACCTTGTAAGCCACCTGGGCATCCCTTTCAAACCCGACTTCTTCGAGAAGATCCAGGGCCACCGCATTGCGGTCCCCGTATTTCCCCCCGGCAAGGGCCTTCACCCTCGGAGAGTAAAGCGGGATGATCATGTTCTTGAAGGCGGGCAATTGATAAAAGGGTTTTACCATCTGAAAGGTTCTCGCGATGCCGAGACGCACGATTTTATAAGGCGCCCAGCTTGTAATGTCCTGTCCCTTAAAGAGGACCTTCCCCCCACTGGCCTTCACGAACCCTGTGATCAGATTGACGGTTGTGGTTTTGCCGGACCCGTTCGGGCCGATGATGCCGAGAAGATCGCCTTTGTTCAGATCAAAGCTCACCCGGTTGACGGCCTGAACCCCGCCAAAGGCCTTTGAGAGATCCTTCACGCTCAAAAGGGGAGCGGCGCTCATTGATCCACCTCGACCCAGCGCTCCAACTGGTGATATTTGCGTGAAACAAAGTGAAAGATCCCCTCAGGGAGCCCCACAACAAAAATGACCAGGAACATGCCGTAGAAGACGATTCTCAATCCTCCCAAGGCCCGGAGGGCCTCGGAAAGGGGGACCAGAATAAAGGCGCCCAGGGTCGCCCCCGCGAAGGAGCCGGCGCCACCCACCATGGCCGCCGCAATTGGGAGGATGGAATAGTCGAGCGCAAACACGGGCATCCCTACGAAACGATAGACATGGGTCATCATGGCGCCGGCAAAGGCTCCCACTGCGCTGGCAATAAACAGGGCCTGGATCTTGAACCAGTAGATATTGATCCCCGCATTCATGACCGAGCGATCATTGTCCTTAATGCCCTTGAGGACCAGACCATAATCTGATGTCATGAGCCGCCTGAAACCGAACAAGGCGGCCAGAACTGCCCCCAGGAGGATGTAGAGCTCCAGCCACTTGGAGGGAAGAGCCGTGAGACCGCTGATTCCCTCGGTGCCTCCGAAAATCTTGGTCGCTTCAATCATCCGTTCCAGCATGAGAGGGATGATCAGGGTGACCATGGCAAAGTACACACCGCGAAGCCTCAGAACCGGCAGGAGGAGAACCGTGCAAATAGCGCCTCCCAGGACCGCCGCAATCGGGATGGTCACAAAAGGGCTCATTCCAAAATAGTGGTTGAGCACTCCCGAGCAGTAGGCGCCCATCCCAAAAAAGAGCGCCTGTCCGAGAGAGACCATGCTGCTCTGGGCTAAGATATCCCAGCTGATGGCCAAGAGCGCAAAAACAGCCACGGAGAGAAGAACTCTCTGCCAGTAATCTCCCAGAACCAGGGGGAGGAGAATGAAACCCAGGATAGGAAGGAGTCTGGGCGCGGAAAGATAGAGCATCTCCCGCCAGGAACAGAGAGCGAAAATGTCCTCAGCCCTGACTTTAATGCCGCGATCGATTCTTTCTTTCCGTTTCTTCACTTGACTCCTTCACCCCCACCTACCCTGCCCCTCCCCTGGCGAGGGGTAAGGGGAGGGGGAAGCACAACGTTAGATTCTTTCTTCCAACTCCTTCTGTTTCCCGTATAGTCCTGACGGCTTGATCACGAGCACGATCAGGATAGCGATCAGGCTCACGATCATGGTCCAGTGGGATCCGATGTAGGTGTCCGTAAAGCGCTGGGCAAAGCCCACTACAAGGCTGGCCACGATCACGCCTCCTGTGCTGCCCAGCCCCCCGATAATGGAGACCGCCAGGGCATTGATCAGCACATCATAGCCCTGGCTCACCGAGATGGTTCCCAGGGGGATGATGATCGTTGCGGCAATGGCCGCAAGCCCCGCCCCGAAAGACACGCTCAGCGTGGCGATCCAGTCCGAGTCCATGCCAAAGGTGAGAGCGGTCCGCTCGTCCTGGGCAATCCCCCTGAAAGCCAGCCCCAGGGAGGTGTGATGGACAAAAAACCAAAGCAGGAAGACCAGGACCGCGGCCGCGATGACGATCAATATCCTCTGCATATCCACGTAAACGTCACCGATCAGGAAGCTCTCGTCGATAAACACGGGCAGGGCATACTCTACTCCGACGAAGCCCAGGTACCGGAAAAATTCCAGAATAGCCAATCCGATCCCGAAGGTGGCAATCACCTCGGACAGGGCTTGGCCGCGCACACGCATCAGAATGAAGCGGTACATGAGCGCACCGAGGAAAGCGGTGAAGACGATGGAGAGGAGTGCGGAGACCAGATATGGGATGCCCACGAGATACAAGAGCATCCACGTCACGAAGGCGGCAAGGATGTACAGGGCCCCATAGGCGAAATTGGACACCCCGCTGATGCCGAAGGTCAGGTTGAACCCGATGGACATCAGGATCAGGATGACGCTGTTGATAACGGCGTAAACAATCGTCCCTAAGAACACGCCTTACCTTCCTCTATAGGTTTAGCCCGAGACCTGAGCAACCTTGTCAACTGCTGCCGCGTGAAGCAGACAACTTCAGGGACAAAGGCACAAAGTTGCAAAGGCACAGAGCGGAAAAAGTATTATATCTCTTTCTCTCTTTGTGCCTCTACTGCCTTTGTCCCTTTGTCCCTGCTTGGTTACTTCGCTGACTTCAAGCCTGCAGGAAGCTGGATCTTTGTATCCGCAATGGATTCGGGGAAAACATTGACCCTCTCTCCCTTTTCGTTCCACTGAAAAACGCACGCCACTGCAGATTCTTTGGGATCCATGCCGAAGATGGCCTGATGCCCATCGTCGAACTTGATGCGCCCCATGACCCCCGTTCGGTCTGTTTTCTTGATTTCCGCAACCAGCGCATCCGGATCAAGACTGCCGGCTCTTTCGATGGCTTCTTTCAAAATGTAAACTGATTCATAGGTTGGTCCGGGGCCATGGCCGGCTTCCATAGGTTTGCCGTATTTCTTCTCGTAGGCCTTGAGAAATTCCACGGACGGAGGGACCTTCTTGGATGCGATAGCGCTGCCTAGCTCGAAATTGCAGTTGATGGCACCACCGATCTTCTTCTCAAAAGTCTGCCAGGCTCCCGGACCAGCAAGCGGAGAAATGAATCCGGCCATCAGAGCAGGGGCCTTCATGGATTTCCACTGCTTAACCAGGGTGCCGCTCTGGGGCATGTCGAAAATGGGGAGGATCACCTGGGCACCGCCGCTGCGGGTCTTCATGAGCGCTGATGAGAAATCCGAAGCTCCTGTGGGGTAGCTCTCCTGGCCGACCACGGTCCACCCGCTCTTCTCGAAATAGTTCTTCACCATTCCTTCTGCCGTAGCCCTGGCCCAAGCTACATCCTGGTGCATAATATAGACCTTGTTGAACCCAAACTCCTTGTTCACAAAAGACATGATTCCCACGAGGTAGGTGACCAGGTACTTGGCATTCAGGCAGCTTCTGAAAACATACTTGTACTTGTCAGGCTCTTTTTTGACTTTTTCCTCTGAAGCGGGCGTCATGGCGATCGTTCCGATCATGGGGACCTTGTACTTGGCCAGAATATCCATGGCTGCGAGCAGGGCTTCCGACCGGAACGGTCCGATCAGGAGGGCCGCCGGTTTCTTTTCCAAGATCAGCTTCTCAATTCCCATGAGAGCCTCGGGAACGGGCACGCCCGGAGCTGCGTCACGAATGTCAATGGATTCCACCTTGAACATTCTCTTTTCCGATCCGACCTTCACCCCTCCCTTGGCGTTGATGTCGGCAACCGCCATTTCAACAACGGCAAGACCTTCCTTGCCTTCCACAAATTGTAAGGATGTCGGCACACCGATGACAATGGGATCCGCTGCGTACGCGGAAAAGGAGAACACAAAACCCAGGACCAGACCCAATACCGCCAATCGCCTTTTCATGCCTCTCCTCCTTTTTCTTTGGCTTCTTCCATGGAAGTCGCCCGGTTGTGTGTATAAGTTGGACCGGATTCTATTGAAACTTCCCGATAAAAGCAACCCCAATGTAAATTTTCCTTTTTTTCAAGGTTTTTCCACCGCCTCCACGGCCCCCTTTCTCAATTCACGCTTCAAGATTTTACCCTCCTTCCCCTCGCCGGTTACTTAGCCTTCTTGGACGCGCTGACGCCCAACTCCGAAAGCAGTCTTCCGACAAACTCCATTCCGTCCGGTTGATAGGCAGGTAAAACCCATGGCATCTCGTGCAAGGTCTTCAGGATGGAAGGCAGGAGGTCAAAAGGAATGGAAATGATTTGCCGGCCTTCGGGAAAAAGTCTTCTGCGCTTCATGCCATGACCCAGACCTGTCAAGCTGTAATTAAGCTTCCCGGTCAGGTAGGGGTAGATGTAGGTCCACGCACACCCTATGGCTGCTGTGAACTTGCTCTCCCACATCTCCCCTGTCCTGTAGGTCATGGCGCGGAGCAGGATTTCGGTCTGGTCGGTGTTCGCTAGGATGATCAACAGATCCGGGTCAAAGGAAAGCCTGCCCAAAGGGGAGAAGGCGACACCGTGGACAACCCCTCTTCCCAGTTTAGGGATGTGAAGGTAAAGACGGCTTGCAGAGCGTGGCTCCTCAAAAATCCGCAGCCCTGCCCCGAATTCGCCGCTCACAAAAGGCTGGGGCGAATCAGTGTGCCCCAAGACATACGAGCCCGCCTCGCACACGTGGTTTTCCGCATCTGCAAAGAAGCTATTCCCCTGCTGGGCCTTCTTGAGCATCTCACAGAGGGCCATCTTTTCATTCAGTCTTTCCATGTTCGCCTGCCGTCTGGTGAGAAACTTAACGCCAACAGGCGGCACGTCAAAGGCGAACTTGTCCAGAATGGCGAGATCTTCTTTGCTGAGACTCATGGGAAGGCCGGCTCCTTAACGGTTTCTCGTTCTACGATCAGACGGCGCTGTCAAATCCCCCCCACCCCCCTTTTCTAAAGGGGGGCAACGGGGGATTTATCGCGGTGCTTATTTCTTCGTGTAAATGTGGCGCAGCGGGGTCGATCCGACCTTGACCACCTTACCCTTCTGCACCTGGTCGATCCGGATTTCATCCACTCCCTCGATGTCTCCCGGGCCGTAGGTCAGAGGGGTGCTGCTGATGCCGCCTGTTTCAAGGTTCTTGATCCTGTAAAAGCCATTCTCCAGCACAGCCTTGGGCGTCAGCTTGTCAACAGGAACCTTTTCCATGGCCAGCCGCAAGGCTTCAACCTGGATCATGGCTTCGAGGAACCCACCCTGGTACATGATGTGGGTGACGAACTTGTTGGGGTGATTCAATTTCTGTGCTTCGATCATGAACTTCACGCCGGGCGCAGGATCGTCCCACGAGGGGAAGCTGCCGGCGCACACATACCCGTCGCCCAGTTCTTTCATCGCATCAGCGAATACGACCGCATGCCCGGGCGAGGCAACGCCGAAGGTCATCTTGTAAGGCTGAAAGGGACCCATGCCCAGCCTGACCATCTCCTTTACGGTCGGCTGTGAGCCCGGGTTGATCATAACGCCCAGAGCAAGATCCGTTCCTTTTTCCTTGAGCCACGTCAGTTGGGTGGTGGGCGGCGAGGTCGGCACAAGAGGCACGTACTGAGTGCCTATGAACTCATATCCGATCTTCTCCAGATAGGCCTGCATCTCAGGGATTTCAATGGACTTGCCCATGGCGTTGTCCGCAGTGAGGTAGGCCACCTTGGGCTTTCTCGTTTCCTTCCAGTTCCCCTTAAACCAATCCGCGATGGCGCCCATGCAATCAGTGTAAATGGGGTAATAGGTGAAACAGCTTTGGGGCGGGGACAAGTAGTAGGGTCCTGTGGCCATGCTCGTGGCTCCCATGCCGTCCTCCCACATCCTGTCTTTGAGGGCGAGCGCAATGGGAGATCCCGATATCCTGGCCACCAGCATTCCCTTGCCCTTGAGCTCCTCGTAGATCGGCAACGCCTTGGCCGGCTTGAGTTCGTCATCGCGCCACAGCACCTCCAGGGTGATGTCTTCGGGCAGTTTCTCCGTTCTCCAGGGAGCCAGCTTCTGAGTCGTGTTCACGTACTTGACATAGTCCTCGAAGGCCGCCAGCACTGCCGCCGAGTCTTCGGCAAAAGGCCCGGTCAGGGACTGGGTGCCTCCCACGTACAGGGTTTTCGCATACAGGGTTGAACCTCCCAACAACACGATCACCATCGCCAATGACGCTATTGCAGCCACTTTGATTCTACCCATCTCTTCCCTCCTTTTCCTTTCATGGTTTCGTTCGAATCCTCCAAACACATGTTATGAAACGGGATCACCCCCTTTCATTCTGACACTTCGTGGGAGAAAGGCCAAAGCCTGAAGTAGGCCTTGACCATTTCCCAGCGGTGATGAAGTCCCCTTGGCTCAAAAATAAGAAAAATGATGATAACGAGTCCATGCGATATGAGGGCCAAGGACGCCGCTGCCTGCGGCGCAACCGCAGCGGACAAGATCGGTCCAGCAATGGTCACGAGTTCATCCAGCAGCTTGAGGGCCACGGCGCCTAAAACAGCCCCTGTGGTACTGCCCATACCGCCGACGATCAGCATTCCCAGATACCAGACAGAATCCATAAAGGGGAACTGGTCCGTGCTGGCGAAACTGTAGTAGTGAATGAGCAATGCCCCGGCCACTCCCGCATACACACAACCGATAAAGAATGCCTGCAGCTTGTAGCTCCAAAGACTGACCCCCATGACCTCTGCCGCCAGATCATTGTCCCGGATCGCGATGAACGCTCTTCCTGCCTTGGTTCGCACAATATTCTTGGCCACCAGGGTGGCCAGGCAGGTCAACCCCATCACCAGGTAGAAATAGTTGGTCTTGGAGCTCAGCGAAAGGCTTCCTATCTTGGCCCTGGGCACACTGAGGCCGTCCGCTCCACCGGTAATGCTGTGCAGTTGGATAACCGCCCAGATGATAATAAAATGAGCGGCAATGGTCGCCATGATGAGGTAGAAGCCCTTGATCTTTAAGGAAGGGAGGCCGAAGATCAAACCGGCGATACCGGCGGCCAGGGCACCACAGGGGAGAGCCAGCCAGAACGGGACACCGAGCTTGGCGCACAAAATGGCCGAAGTGTACCCTCCCACGGCCATGAAGCCTGCATGGCCGATGGAGATTTGACCGCAGTAGCCGGTCAAGATGTTGAGCCCGTGAACGCTGATGACCGAAATCCCCATCATGGTCAGTATGGTGAGTATCCTGTCGCTGCAAAAGAGGGGGCATGCAAACAGAAAGACAAGAAAGGCAAGCACACTGCCCCATTGCAGCTTCGAGTGGAAGATAGCCATATCCTGGCCGTAATTTTCTTGAAAGGTTCCTATGCCCAAAGCCATGGCTTAAACCCTCTCGATCCTGACCAGGCCAAAGAGCCCATAAGGCCTGAAGATGAGCACGATGATCATGACAAAAAAGGGGAAGACCTGAGCCAGTGCTCCGCCGGGCAGAAGAGGGTCCAGGTAACCGGCAGCGACGTTTTCCAGCATGCCCAGTATGATTCCGCCTACAATGGCCCCGCCGATGGAGTTCACCCCGCCCAGCAGCACCACGGCGAACGCCTTGAGGCCGATATTTGCGAGTTCCATGTTCGCGCCGGAAACGCCCCCCAGGAGGATGCCGCCGATGACCCCGACCACACTCGCGATGACCCATGACACCGCATAGACGGTTGTCGCTTTGATGCCGACACTCTGAACCACCTGCAAATCCTCGGCTGTGGCCCTCATGGCCAACCCGATCTTGGTGTAGCGAAAGACGATCATGAGGATCACCACACAAATCACCGAGACGATGAGCCCGATCAAGGACTCCGAAGGTACGGATATGGCGCCCACTTTTAAATTAATGGTTGGCAGCAATCCGTGGTAAGCCTTGTATTCCGCGCCCCAAAGCAGGGTCGCCAGCCCTCCCAATATCGTGGAGAGGGCTATGGTCGCCATGACCACGGCAAGCACCGGTTCACCGAGCAGAGGACGGAGGATCAGGCGTTCGATCAACAAGCCCATGAAGATTGCCGTCACGATCGCCATCACGAGAGCGGCCCATATCGGCAAGCCGAAGGTCACCAAGAAGGTGAAGCCGAGATAGCCGCCGATCAGAACGAAATGTCCCTGGGCAATGTTAAACACCTCGGAGCATTTGAGAATGATCACAAAGCCTATGGCGATGAGGGCATAGACCATGCCCTGGGCCAAGCCGGTAACCACGAGTTGCAAAAAGAAGGTCATGCGTCAGCTCCTTCAACAGACTGGATTCGAAGCGTCGTCTTGATGGTTTCCTTGCCTGCGTCGCTGTGTCCGACCCGGGCTTCGACCGGCACCTCGGTCCTGTCCCTATAAATCGCTTCAATGAGTTCGCTGTAACGTTTTTCCAGAAATGCCCTTCTCAGTCTTCTGTTCCTGGTGAGTTCCCCCTCGTCAGGATCGAATTCCCTGTGGAGAATGACGTACTTCCTTATCCTGGAGCCGGGGGACAAGGTGGTGTTGACCCTGTCGATATCCCGTTTTATCAATTCGTAAACCTCCTGCCCTTGAGCGAGTTCTGTGAAAGTGCTGTAAGGCACCCTCCTCTCTCCGGCCCACTTCCCCACGCTCTCGTAATCGATGATGATGATGGCCGACGCGTAGCGTGCGCCAGGGGGGGCGAGTATCCACGCATCCTTGATATAAGGGCTGAACCTCAGCCTGCTTTCTATCTCTTGGGGGCCAAGGGTGTCTCCGTTTGCCAGTCGAATAAGATCCTTCAGCCTGCCCGCAAGCACAATGTGCCCGTCGTCCCTGAGGAACCCGCTGTCCCCGGTGTGGAACCATCCATCCTTAAGCGCTTCCGAGGTCTTCTCCGGATTCTTGTAATACCCGACAAAAGTGCCGGGCTGTCTGTAAAGGATCTCTCCGTCATCGGTTATTCTCACTTCCGCTCCCTTGTGTGCAGGGCCAACCGTCTCCGAGCAGATATCGTCATTTCTTGCGCCGCTCAGGGCTCCACCCTCTGTGGTTCCGTAGAGGCTCTTGAGAGGGAGATTGAGGGCATAGTAGAATTTGAAGGCGTCCGCGCTGAGCATGGTGCCGCTCGTATAACAAATCCTGGCCTTGTGCAGCCCCAGGCTGTGTCTTATAGGCTCAAAAAGCGTGGCATCGGCCATCCAATAGATCATTCTCAGGAACAGCCCCGGTTTCTGCTTCTTGTACGATACTTCGGCCATCTGATGGCCCACAGGCATGAGCACCCGAAAGGCAAACCGTTTGATGGGATCGGAGTTTGAAATCCTCGCCCTCACCATTGCGGCCTGACTCTCCCAAAGCCGGGCTCCGCGGAATACAATGCTGGGACCTATTTCCATCGCGTCCCGCTGTTGGGTTTCAGGTCCCTCAGCGAAGTTGAGCACACAAGCTGAAAGGAGATGACACCCCAATGCAAGCCACTGCTCGTTGATCCAAACGGGTGGAAGGAAGGGCACGATATTGTCATCTTCAACCCACGGGTCGAGACACAGGTGATATTCCGCGCCCGCCCTCAATGTCCTGTAGGTGTGGACCGCCCCTTTGGGGACCTCACCGCTGGTTCCTGACGTGTAGACAATGGCACAGACATCATCCGCTTGGCCGCTTTCCACATTGCGCTCAAAGAGCCCCGGATGTTCCTTTTCGTGCGCTTCACCGCGTTCCACTACCTCCCTGAATCCCATCAGGGCAGGATCCTTGTAGTGGGCCAAACCTTTGTAGCTCCAGAAAAGGACCTTCTTCAGAAGAGGGAGGGCATCCTTGACTTGAAGCAATTTGTCCACCTGCTCCTGGTCTTGCACGATCGCGAAGGAGGCCTCCGAATTCTCGGCGAGGTATTGAATTTCCCGAGGGGTTAGGTCCGAATAGGCACCCACGGCTACGCCGTGGTCGGCTTGGGTTGCCAATTCGGCGTAATACCATTGCGGCGCATTGTCCCCGACGATAAGAACCTTGTCTCCCGCTTTAAGGCCCAGGGACATCAACCCCAGGGCCAGTGATTTCACACGGAGATAATAGTCCTTCCATGTGGAGGGCTGCCAGATCCCATAGTGCTTTTCGCGCAAGGCCCTGCGGGTGTCGCAGTATTTTTCGCAGTTGTGCTTCAGGACCTTGGGCCAGGTATCACCCTTATCTGTATACATCAGCTGCATCCTAATCTTTTCGCTTCGCTGGTGACGAGTCCGCTCCGCTGACGAGTGACGAGCCTTCTTTTGCTTGTCACTTGTCACTTGTTACTCCTTACTCGTATTATCCCAGCCACCTCTTCTTTCGCCTGTAGTGCTTTACATCGCGATAGCTCTTTCTCGACCCCAGTGCAGAAAGTCCCAGGTAAAATTCCCGTACGTCCTCATTATCCCTCAACTTATCTGCTGGGCCTCCCATCACGATTCTGCCGTTTTCCATGACATAACCCTCGTCTGCAATCCCAAGGGCGGCCCTCGCATTTTGCTCCACCAGGAGAATGGCCATCTTCTGGTCCGCACGGATTCTGTCGATGATGTGGTAAATATCTTCGATGATCAAAGGGGCAAGACCAAGAGAAGGTTCGTCGAGAAGCATCAGCCGGGGACGCGCCATGAGGGCTCGGCCGATCACGAGCATCTGTTGTTCCCCGCCCGAGAGGTAGCCGCTTGTCCGTTGGCGAAGGAGCTTGATCTTCGGGAAGTAATCGAAAACGAGCTCCAGATCTTTCTTGACTCCAGCCCGGTCTTTTCGACAGTAGGCGCCGACCAACAAGTTTTCCTCAACGCTGAGGTGTTCGAGAACCCTTCGCCCCTCCATGGCCTGGCTGATCCCCATGGCGGCAATCACCTCCGGACCATACCCATCAATCCTTTTGCCGTTAAATGCAATACTGCCGTCCGTGACCTCTCCTTCTTCTGTCTTCAGCATCCCGGATATGGCCTTCAGCGTGGTCGTTTTTCCCGCCCCGTTGGCTCCGAGCAGGGCGGCGATCTTCCCCTCATGGACTTCCAGGGATACGCCTCTCAGGACCTGAATGACCTTCATGTAGGCCACTTCAATGTTCTTCACTAACAGCATCTACTTCCCCTTCCCCAGGTAGGCGCTGATCACCGCGGGGTTGGCGCTGATCTCTGAGGGCGTGCCCTCGGCGATTTTGCGCCCGAAATCGAGAACGACGACTCGATCCGCCAGGTCCATCACGACCCCCATATCGTGCTCGACGAGTACAATGGACCGGATTCCATCCCTCAGAACCGGTGTGTCCGGGTAAGTGGCCCCTTGCCCCTCAAACGCGTCGATGATGAACCGCGCGATGTCCTCCTTTTCTTCCAGGTTCATTCCTGCCATAGGTTCGTCAAGAAGCAAAACCTTGGGCTCAAGAGCCAATGCTCTGGCCAGCTCGACCCGTTTCCGAAGACCGTAGGGCAGAAGGCCGACGATCTTCTTTCGGATGTGCGCTATTTCCAGAAAGTCAATGATTTCTTCCACGACCTGCCGGTGCCTGATTTCCTCCTTTTGCGCCCAACCAAGATACAGCGCACCGCTCACAAAATTTTGCTTCATCAGCGCGTGCCGGGACGCCATGATATTGTCTTGAGTGCTCAGCCCGGTGTAGAGCTCGATGTTCTGAAAGGTCCTTGCAATCCCAAGGTTGGCCAGTTTGTCCGGCCGCATTCTCGTGATTTCTCGGCCGGCATAGACGATGTCTCCCTTTTGAGGCTTGTAGAAACCGCTGATGCAGTTCAGCAGAGCGGTCTTGCCTGCCCCATTCGGGCCGATGACCGCGAGGATCTCGTTCCCCTTGAGGTCCATGCTCACGTTGGATAGCGCAGTCACTCCGCCAAAACCGAGTGTGACGCTATCAATCCGCAATGCCACTTGGCCGTTGTTTTGCATCCTTACTCATCTCGCGCTGAGAATCTTTTTACCGATAAGGATCTTCTCTATCTCTTTGCTTCCTTCAAAGATCTCCAGGACTTTTGCATTGCGCCAGTAATGAGCCACATCATACTCTTCGAGGATGCCATATCCCCCATGAAGCTGGATGGCGTCGTCAGCAACTTTCACCGCCACCTCCGCGCAGTACCACTTCGCCATAGAGCTGAGCGCCGGATCAGGGGATTTGGAATCGAGTTTTGATGCCGCGCGATAGCATAGGGATCGAGCCGCTTCGGTCATCGTGACCATTTCCGCGATTTTTCCCTGCACGAGCTGGAAAGCTCCAAGAGGACTTCCAAACTGCTCGCGCCGGCGCACGTAGGCGACGGCTTTGTCCAGGGCACCCTGTGCCGTCCCCACCCCCAGGGCGGCCACTTGGACGCGCGTCCGGTTGAAGAATTCCATGACATTGTAAAAGCCCCTTCCTTCCTTGCCCAGAAGATTGCCCAGGGGGACTCTGACCCCTTTGAACGCCACTTCGCCCGTATTCGACGGCCGGAGCGAAAGCTTACCGTGCAAAACATTGGCTTCATATCCTGCCCTGTTCGTCTCCACCAGGATCGTGCTGAACCTGTCGTGCTTTTTGGGGTGATCGGGATGGGTAACGCACAGGACAATCAGGAAATCGGCGAGCGTGGCGTTGGTGATGAAGATCTTGTTTCCGCTGATGACATAGTCCCCGTTGTCTTTGATCGCTTGCGTGGTCACGGACGTCACGTCGCTTCCGGCATCCGGCTCTGTGATCGCAACGCCCATCCGCATCTCCCCACGGCATAGGGGAGGCAGATACTTCTCCTTCTGTTTTTCATTGCCTGCAAACTGGATGAGTTGGGTCCCGAAAAAGGTGGATTCAAGGGCATGGGCGATTCCAAGGTCCACGCGGGCGAACTCCTCAACGATCAAGCACTGCTCAAGATAGCCTAGCCCCAAGCCGCCATATTTCTCATTCACGAACACGGCCAGAAACCCCAGTTCGGCCGCCTTTTTCCACAAGCGGTCGTCGAAGGTCTCTCTGGCGTCTAGATCCCTTGCGACGGGCCTGAGCTCGCCTTCGGCAAATTCCCTGGCCGCTTTCTGGATGTCAATCTGCTCTTTGGTCAGATTGAAGCCCATGGGACTCCTCTATCTCTTTCCGTATCTGCCGTAGTCCTTGCAGAACTCGATCATGGCTTTCACATTTTCTTTTCTCGAACCCTGGATTCCTGCTCCTGTCGAGAGGATAAATCCTCCACCCGCGCCGGCCACGTCGATGAGTTCCTTACAGTAAGCCTTAACCTCGTCAAGAGTGCCGGTACACAGCAGATCCAACGGGACATTCCCCGCCACGCAGGCCACTCTGCCCACCGTCTCTTTCGCCTTTTTCATGTCCGTCCGGTCAAACCACCACACCACCTTGCCCTTGGGGACATCGGAAATGACTTCGAGACGATCGTTGTACGATCCCTCGGCAAAAAGCTGAGGCACCAGTCCTTCGTTGACCAGGCCGATGATGAGTTTCCTCAGGCTCGGCCAATAAAAAGTCTTGAACTGCTCCTGGGACATAAAGCCGTCTGCGCCCTTGTGAAGAGGCATGAAAGGCATGATGTGGCCGGTTGCGTTGCATGCCCCTACAGCGCATTTGATCATGCTCGGGATCAATCGCTCGCAGGCCTCTTTCAGCTCATCCGGAAAACGGAACATGTCCAGCATGACTCCCTGGGTGCCTCTCAAGCTGTCCCCTATCACGTCAAAAGGCGCCTTGGTGAAGCCCCCTGAAAAAGCGGGGAACCCCTTTCCCATGATGCGGCCGCCGATCTCCCGTATTGCCGCTCTCCAACGAAGCGCTTCCTCTCCCGCCTTAGCGAGGCATTCCAAGGCCGCCTTCATGTTCTCTGCCCCAAAAGGCATGGCGAGCGGCGGCACCATGGGGATTTCGTTCACCGGAGGAAGAAGGGGAAAAGCGGCCAAGGGCTTGAGAGACCCGAAGATGCGAGGGAAGTAGACATTCAGAAAAAAGGCGGTGGGGTCGTCGATCAAGTCCTGGTATTCCTCCGCCTTCATGTACTCCACTTCAACGTACTGGTATTCCCGCTCGTGAGAAACACCATGTCCCGGCCACTCGTAGAGCTTCAGATCCAGGATGTCCAGCACCTTGCCGGGCACGATCGTCGTGGGGCCGTTGTAGGCATCCGGCTCAAGGTCGAGATGGTAGGACTCCCACGCTGTTCCGAGAGCGCGGTAGTCATACATCGCATCGTACATGGTAATCCCCGCATACTGCATGGGGAAGAAGCCGGCTGAGGGGCACACAGGAATGCGATTGGGCCTTTGCCTGAGCTGGATCGCCTCTTTCATCAGGATGACCCGTTCCCGGTAAGCCCTCTCCGCTTTTTCGTCGACAAAGGGGATGCCTTCCCCCTTGAGCCAGATGCCGTACCTTTCCTCCTGTTTCTTCTCCGCCTCAGCCGAGGCTTCCAGGAATCGTTGTTGCATGCTATCTCCTCTGCGTCCACTCTTTGGCAAGTCTCACGCCTGCCATCGCGTCAGGAGCATACGCATCCGCGCCGCTGTAGTCCTTGATCTTCTCCGTGACGACACCTCCGCCGATCACGATCCGCACCGTTTCACGCAGTCCTGCTTCTTTGATCGCTTCCACGGTCTTCTTCATGGAGTCAAACGCCAGGGTGAGCAATCCACTCATCCCTACCACCTTGGGCTGAAACTCCTTGACGGCTTCGACAAACTTGGCAGGTTTTTGATTGATACCAATGTCGCGCACTTCAAAACCGTTTGCTTCCAGCAGAAAGACGACGATGTTCTTACCGATGTCGTGGATATCCCCTTCCACGGTGCCGATCAGCACCCTTCCCTTCTTTGCTTCGGCTTTCTGTTCCTGCACAAGAGGTTTGATCATTGCAGAAATCTGTTTCAGCATCTCCCCCGCCATCATGAGATGGGGCAAGAAATACACCCCCTTCTCAAAGCGCTGCCCGACGATCTCCATGGCCATGGAGCAACTCCCCAGGATTTTTAGAGGTTCCGTCCCCTCAGCAAGCAATTGCTTGGCCCTCTGCAGGGCCTCGGCCTCTTTCATATCCACAAGAGCTTGGACCAAGGCTTCCGCCATAAACGATCTCCTTTTCCATCCTCCAACTCCCGGGCGTCTCTCAAGCTCTTATGCCGAGACGTCCCCCGGAAGATCACTTTCCTCTCTCCAGATGCTGTTTTCGAAGTTCCCTTTTAAGAATCTTTCCTGTCGGGCTTTTCGGCAGTTCACTGACCATGATGTACTCTTTCGGCACCTTGAAGGGCGATAGCCGGGTTTTGAGCGAAGTCTTCATCTCATCGGCAACAACGCGTTGGCCCGGCTTCGGTACGATAAAGGCGACCACCCGTTCACCCCACTCCCTATCCGGCAAACCGACAACGGCGCACTGCTCCACTTCAGGCCTTGTGTAAATCGCCTCCTCCACTTCCCGAGGGTAGACATTTTCTCCGCCCGTAATAATGAGATCCTTGAGGCGGTCCACAAGGTAGAGGTACCCGTCACGATCGAAGACTCCTATGTCCCCGGAACGGAGCCATCCGCCTTCCCAGAAAGCGGAGCGCGTGCCTTCCGGGTTATTGAGGTAGGCTTTCATAACGTTGCGCCCGCGGATGCAGATTTCGCCTTCCTGTCCCTGTTCCAGCAGATTCCCCTCCTTGTCCCTGATCTGGATCTCCACGCCGTGAACCGCCTGCCCCACCGACCCCACCACGTGCCGCTCGGGATAGTAGTGGTTGAAAGTGACCGGCATGGCTTCAGTCATGCCATAGGACTCGGAAATGGTGATCCCGGATCGCTCTTTCCACTGCTTAACGATCTCCATGGGCATGGAAGCAGCGGCTGAAAAGCAGTAGCGCAGGTTTCCGAGCTTTGTCTTCAGATCCTTTATGCTCAAAAGCCTGATGTACACCGTGGGCACAGCAAAAAACTTCGTCACCCGGCCGGCTTCCATGGCCGTCAAGACCTGGTCCAAGTCAAAGGCAGGCAGGAGCTCAAGACACCCCCCGCTCAGAATCGTTCCATTTAGGATGTGGACTTGTCCGAAGACATGGTTGAAGGGTAGAAAGCAGAGGGCAACATCGTTTTCCGTCGAGCGCTCGAAGTGAGCGATTATGTGGCTCGAACACTGGATGCCTTCGTGGGTCAGCATGACGCCCTTGGGCAGGCCGGTGGTGCCGCCGGTGTAAAGGATCGCGGCCGTGTCCTCTCGATCCCTCTCAACGGTCTTGAACGACCCTGAACCCGTCTTCACCAGGTCTCCGAGTTCCAGATCTCCTCCCGGGCAAATAACTTTCTCGACGCCGCTCTGGTTCTTTAGCCGATCCAGGTCCTGGAGCCTGCTTTCATGAGCGAGGAGGAACCGCAGCCGCGAGTGGCTCACAAGAGTTGCAAGCTCCTCTCCCGCTAGAACAGCGGAAAGTGTCACGGCAATGGCTCCGCTCTTGAGCACACCGAAATAGAACGCGATCCAGTCGGCGGAGTTCGGGGCACAGAGGCCCACGGGCTCCCCGGCCTTGACACCCATCTTCAAAAGGCCAGTGGCGATTCTGTTCGACTGATCATTGAGTTGGACATAGGATGTTTCGGAGCCGGCCTGCCGCACTGCCGGACGATCGGCAAAGAAACAGGCTGAGGCTTCCAGGTTCATGGCGAGGTTCATGTCCAATCTCCGAAATTCAGCAGCGATTCTTTAAACCTGTCACGGCAACAGAGGGAATGACATTAAAAGACAGTGATTGAAATGGATTTAATCGTAACCGTTTGGCTCTTTGAAATGGATGGTTCAGGCCATGGGGGTCCCTCTAAAAACAGAAAACGAAGAGTGTGCGGGAAGGAATCTGCAGCTGAGGGGCAGCGAAGGCGGGCGGCGAGGTTTCACCGGCACCTGCCTGCAGGGCTTTAGATGGCGAATTCCCCGGTAGCCCTCCGCCCGCCTCACCTATTGCCTAAAGCTGGCCACTGCGCTGTGGCTTCTTCGTTTTTCTGTTTTTAGAGGGACCCCCATGGCCTTTTTCTGTGTTTATTTCAAAGAGCTAAACGGTTACATTTAGTCAATGTTTCGATTGTCAATATATTAAGTAATTGATTTTGTCAACGGCTTGTTATAAAAAAATGACCACACTTGGCGCATGAGAGAGGCGTTCCATGGCAGGGTCCCCTTACAAAAGCAACTTGAGCACGGATGAAAAACTGCTCATCGCTGTTGTCAGGGCTGCAGAGATTTTTAAGAGAGCCCACACGGGTGTTTTCAGGAACTATGGGCTCTCTTTTCCCCAGTACAATGTTCTGAGGGTCCTGGAGGCCTCGGAAAACGGGCAGAACAAGATCAGTGAGGTAGGTCGCATTATGCTCGTTCCCGGGGCCAATATGACAGGGCTCGCAAAGAGGCTGGAAAAAGCCGGGTTCATCCTCAGAAAGTCAGACCCCAAGGACGAGCGAGTGAGGCTCCTCGAGATCACCCCGAAAGGCAAAGAAACGCTGAATTCCATTGAAAAGGAAAAGGACGAGTGGTTGGAGGTTCTGCTGAAGGGTTTTTCAAACGAAGAAAGGTCTCAACTTCTCGATATGGTCAAACGGCTCATCCGAAACAACGTGCAGTTTGCCGAAAGCGAGCCTTTTATCAAGACTCCCCGCCGCTCCTGACGCCGCTGCCGCAGACACTCTTAGCCGAACCTGAGATGCTTCTCGCCCATGGCTCTCAGCAGCAAAAAACCCGCTTTTCGTTTCTCCGTCCCCGCGCCGATGATCCGGTTGTTCTGTCACCACAACCAATGAATTTTACTATTGACATCCCAAGTTGAAGTGCCTAACATTCGGCGCTCAAAATGACCCGTGCCCCCGGAGCTGTGCGGAGTGGGGGTTCGAGTTGAACCGGAGGAAATGCACTCTTTGGAACTTCAGAAGCGGACAAGCGACCACCGCGATCCATCACGTCAAGGAAACAGGGTCGAGCCTCCGGCCGTCCGTCGGCCACGGAGGCCTTTTGCGCCTTTCGTTCTCACCTTCCTGATCACGCTGGTTCTCTGGATTGTGCTTTCCGGCAAGTTTGATCTTTTTCATTTGAGTCTTGGGGTCATTTCCTGCGCCCTTGTTTCTTACTTCTCCTCCGACATGCTCTTTCCCCGTTCGGATATTTCCCTGGGCCGCCTGATCGTTTCCTGGGTGCGGTTTATTGCTTACATTCCCTGGCTCCTGTACCAGATCGTCCTCTCGAACTTCCATTTGCTGTATCTCACCTTTCATCCCAGGATGATGGACGTCATCGATCCCCAGATCATCAGGTTCAAAACCCGATTGCGGAGCGATCTCTCCCAGCTGACCTTTGCCAATTCGATTACCCTCACGCCGGGCACGATCACCATTTACGTCTCCTCGGACGGGTATTTCAGGGTCCACGCCATCGACGCGAAATCGGCCGAATCCCTCCCGGGCGACATGGAGGAACGGATCGCCAAGGCCTTTGGAGAGAACTGATGGACCAGGTCTTTCTTTACGTTGCCCTTTATATAGGAATGCTGATGTTGCTGTCCCTGTACCGTGGAGCCTTCGGCCCCACGGTCCCGGATCGTCTCATCGGGGTGAACGCGATAGGAAGCAAGACCGTGGTGTTGCTCATCCTGATCGGCCTGCTCTATGAGCGGGTGGACATGTTCGTGGATATCTCCCTGGCCTATGCCCTGCTGAATTTCATCGCGGTCCTGGCGGCCTCCAAATATTTTCAGAAGCGAAAGGGCCTTTATGAGGAATGAATCCAACCCCGTTGAAAGCGCCTGCCCTCCAGAGGGTCGGGGGGTTGTCCGCCTGACCGGAAGAGAGGACTGAGATGGACCTCCTCGTCACTATTCTCATGATCTGCGGCCTCGTCTTCCTCACAGGAGGAACGGTGGGGATCCTCCGTTTTCCGGACTTCTATTCCAGGCTTCAACCCGCGGGAAAGCTGGACACCCTGGGGACACTCCTCATGATGATCGCCTTCGCGATCTACAATCTTCACCATTTCACACTGCTGAATGTTCTCACGAGCCTCAAGATCATGCTGGTTGTTGTGTTCATTTTTCTGTCGAGCCCCACGGCCGTCCATGCGATCGTCGATGCAGGGATGAGGGCGGGCCTCATGCCGTGGTTCAAGGGCAACAGAAGGAGATAAACGTTGATCTGGCAACTGGACCTGCTCATCCTCTCCCTGGTCGTGATCGCCGGCATCGGATCCCTCATGGTGAAGGATCTTCTGGGTGCCGCCATCCTCTTCGGTGCTTACAGCTTCATGATGTGCCTGCTCTGGTCCATCATGGGCGCCGTGGACGTATCCTTCACGGAGGCCTCGGTGGGGGCGGGCGTGGGCACCGTGTTTTTTGTTGCCGCCGTCTTTCGAACCACAAGGAGGACAAAGGATTGAAACACCTGGGCCTCGTGATCGTTTTCCTCTCAGGGGCGTTTCTTCTGTACGCCACGGTGGATTTTCCGCCCTGGGCGGATCCCGCTTCTCCTGCCAGCACGCATGTCTCACCGCGCTACATCGAAAAGACCGTGGAAGAGACGGCGGTCCCCAACGCGGTGACCTCGGTGTTGGCCGACTACCGGGGCTTTGATACGATGTTCGAGACCACGGTCATCTTCGTGGCCGGAGTGGTCTGCTTCGTGTTGCTGAGGACCTTCAAAACCGTGGGGTCGGAACAGGTCCAATACCGTCATACGCCCACGGGGATAACCCTCCGCATCAAGGACGGCAGGAGGGTTCCTCCGGGCGTCCTGGACGAGTTCGAAAGCATCGACACCCTGTGGACCCCTTATGATTTCATCGTCAAAACCATGTGCCGTCTGATCATCCCGTTCATCCAGATCTTCGCCCTCTACGTGATCGCCCATGGCCACCACAGCCCCGGAGGAGGGTTTCAGGGCGGCGTCATTCTCGGGGCCAGCTTCATCCTGCTGGCCATATCCCAGGACCTGAGATCGTCCCTGGCCCGGATCGGTGAAAAGATCCACACCCTCTTCTGCCCGGTCGGCGTGTTCATCTATGCCGGCACCGGCGCCTTGTGCTTGGTGCTGGGACAGAATTTCCTGGATTACAAGGCCCTGGCCCCTCTGCTCGGGGTGGATTCCATCATGGCCCGGTCTCACGGCATCTTTATTGTGGAGGTGGGGGTGGGGATTGCGGTCATGGCCACCATGATCTGGATCTACAATAACCTCTCCTCGGAGGGAAGGTATGATGAAGGACTCTAAGAAGGCTCTCCGTCGGCTGAAGCCGAAAAACTGATAAACAAAGGACAAAGGGACCCGGAGACAGGAATTGGGATATGCAGGATTTCTTTTCGATCATTCTGGGCAGGTATAACTACTGGATCTACATCATTCTGATGATGATCGGTCTCTATGCCATGATCGCCAAGAACAATCTGGTCAAAAAGATTGTGGGAATGAACATTTTCCAAACGGCAATCATCCTTTTCTACGTTTCCATCGGAGCCAAGAAAGGGGCCACCATCCCCATCATCGAGCACGCCCACGAAGGAGCCGTTCATGATGCCGGCGCTTCCGTCGTGCGGGCCATCGACTATATCAACCCGTTGCCTCATGTGTTGATGCTCACCGCCATCGTCGTGTCCGTGTCCAC
Source organism: uncultured Desulfobacteraceae bacterium (assembly GCA_964580575.1). Lineage (GTDB taxonomy): Bacteria > Desulfobacterota > DSM-4660 > Desulfatiglandales > HGW-15 > CAVPDE01. Next base: position 10,808 of record CAZOLJ010000009.1, on the reverse strand, counting down.
CCTGGGCGTCGCGTTGGCCCTGGCCATAAGAATCTATAACCGTTACAAGACGCTGGAAGAAGACGAAATCCTGTCGCAGATCCGAGAAGAATGAACGAGCACCATCCCGCACTCCTGGTCACGGTTCCCCTCCTCTCCGCCCTCCTGATCTGTATCGCAGGGTGGCTGGCAAAACGCCTTTGCTTTCCCATCGCCCTCATCGCCCTGGCCTCCTCCCTCTATTCATCCCTGAATCTCCTCAGGAGGGTGGTATCCGAGGGACCCTTCGTTTATTACTTGGGGGGGTGGGAACCGCCATGGGGCATATCTTATTATGTGGATCACCTCAATGCCCTGATCCTCGTCACGGTCCCTCTGGTCGCTCTCCTCAACCTGATCGCCAGCAAGAAAAGCGTTGAAGAGGAGTTCCCTGACAAGATCGGGGCCTTCTATACCCTCTATGTCCTCATGGTCGCGGGGCTTCTGGGGATCTCGGTGACAGGGGATGCTTTCAACCTCTACGTCCTGTTGGAGATTGCCTCCATCACCGGGTACGGCCTGGTGGCCATGGGTGAGGACAGGGCGCCTCTTTCCAGTCTCAACTATCTTTACATGGGCACCATCGGCGCTTGTTTCTACCTCTTGGGCGTGGGCTATCTTTACATTGTTACCGGCTCCCTCAACATGCTGGACATTGCCTCCATTCTTCCCGCTCTTTATCAGTCGAAGGCTGTGCTGGTGGCTTTTATCCTCTGCATGGTGGGTCTTTGGATCAAGATGGCGTTCTTCCCCCTCCATGCTTGGATGCCCAATGCTTACACCTTTGCTTCGTCTGCAGCCACCAGCCTGGTGGCGCCCCTTATGACCAAGGTCATGGTCTATGTGATGATCCGTCTCATCCTCACGGTCTTCACCCCGATATTTGACTTTTCCGTCCTGGCCGTGAAGGGGCCCTTTGTCTGGCTCGCTGTTCTGGCCATTGTGGCGGGTGCCGTCCTGGCTCTGGCCGAGCGGAATCTGAAGAAAATGCTCACCTACGTCATCGTCGCAGAGGTGGGCTACATGGTGGGCGGCGCCTGGCTCGGGAATCGCGACGGGATGATCGGTGCGATCCTTCACATCGTCAATGACGCGTTCATGACCTTGTGCGTCTTCCTCGTCGTCGGAAATATTGTTTACAAGGTGAAAGGCTACCGATTCGAAAACCTGAAGGGGTTGTGCCGCACCATGCCTTTTACCATGGGAGCCTTTGTGGTAGGAGCCGTCTCCATCATCGGCGTGCCCCCCACGTGCGGCTTTTTCAGCAAGTGGTACCTTCTCTCCGGAGCGATTCAGGCAGGGCACTACGGCTTCGTGGCCGCTTTGCTTTTCAGCAGCCTGGTCAATGTGGTCCTTTTTTTCAGAGTGATTGAAATCAGCTACTACGAGCCCTGGGGCGAGTCTCACGGCCATGGAAGGTCTTCCCCGGTTCTGGATGAAGCCCCCCTCAGCATGCTGGTTCCCCTTCTCATGGTCGCTGCAACGCTCATTGTGTTGGGCCTTTATACCGGGGATATCATCAACCACATTATCCGGTTTGCCGTACCTGCAAGTCTTGTGTAGTTTTCCTACCCGCCTGTTCTCAAAGGACATGGGTGGGTGTATGAGATAAGAAAACATGGAAACGATCATCTCCATCAAACCCCTTTTGGCTGTCCTGGTCTCTCTCTTGATCACGCCGGTTCTGCTTTCGAGCGGAAGGCCGAACGTACGGGAGGCCTGGACCTTTGTGGCGGCGATTGCCAAATTCGCTCTCATCGTCTCCATGCTTCCCGCTGTTCTGAATGGTTCTGAAATCGTTTACACCGTAGCCGAGGTCCTTCCGGGGGTTGCCATCAAGTTCAGGGTGGACGCCCTGGGGATGTTCTTTGCCCTGGTAGCCTCCTCCCTTTGGATCGTGACGAGCGCCTATTCCATCGGCTACATGAGAGGCCTCAAGGAGCACGATCAGACCAAATACTTCTGTTATTTCGCCCTGGCCCTTTCAGCCGCCATCGGGGTCGCTTTCTCAGCCAACCTGCTCACCCTTTACCTTTTCTACGAGATGCTCTCCTTCGTCACCTATCCTTTGGTCACCCACCATCGGGATGAGGAAGCGCGACGCTCGGGCCGCAAGTATCTCCTCTACATCGTGGGCACCTCCATCGGATTCGTCCTTCCCGCCATGCTGATCTGCTACAACCTCTCCGGCACCCTGGAGTTCGGCAAACAGGGCTTTTTGGCGGGAACCGGTTCCAGCTCTCTGATGGGGCTTCTCCTGGTGCTGCTCCTCTTCGGATTTGCCAAGGCAGCCATCATGCCTTTTCATTCATGGCTGCCTGCGGCCATGGTGGCGCCTACACCTGTGAGCGCGCTCCTGCATGCGGTGGCTGTGGTCAAGGTGGGGGTTTTCAGCGTGGTTCGGGTCCTCACCGGCGTGTTCGGGACCGACCTTCTGCAGAGTTTGGATTTCAGCCCTTTCATTCTCCTTGTCGCATCCGTGACGATCCTGGTGGGTTCTTTTATCGCCCTCTCCCAGGACAATCTGAAGCGGCTCCTGGCGTTCTCGACCATCGCCCAGCTCTCCTATATCGTGCTGGGGGTGGGGCTTCTCTCCCCCAAAGGAATGACGGGGGGCATCCTCCACATCGCCATGCATGCCTTCGGAAAGATCACCCTCTTTTTCTGTGCAGGGGCCATTGCCGTGGCCACGGGGAGAAAGAACATCAGTGAGATGGTCGGTATCGGCCGGAGGATGCCGGTGACCATGGCCGCCTTTTTCATGGCCTCTCTCAGCATCATCGGAATGCCCCTGTACGGCGGTTTTCTGAGCAAGTGGTATCTGCTGCTGGGAGCCGTTGAGGCGAACCAGTTGCCCATTGTTTTTGTGCTGCTCCTAAGCTCCCTTTTGAATCTCGCCTACTTCATGCCGATTGTCTACAGAGCCTTTTTCTGCCGACCGGAAGAGGCCATGTTTGAAAAAGGGGTGCAGGAGGCCCCGCTGTTTTGCCTGGTGCCTCTGATCGTGACGACCATGATCTCGGTGACTCTGTTTTTTTATCCGCAACCTTTCTTCACACTGGCCGCTCTGGTGGTCAAAGGGATCACGGGGACTTGAGAATGCAGGAAGAGCGAAGCGACGAGATTGAAGGAATGATGGAATTAGGCCATGAGGGGATCCCGATGTACAGGAAAGTTTTCTTCGTAACAATCACCATCGGGGTGGTGTATCTGGCGGTGATCCTGTTGAGAACACTGTGAAAATTCTGCCGGGCCAGGAACGCGCGAGCGCTCCTGGCGACGTGCATGTTGCGCAGACCATCCGATAGAGGCACCAAAATGACAGAGAAGGCTGACCTGAAAAAAAACAAAAAGGGGCAAGGGATAGAGCACCAACCAACCGATACCCGTCGCTACCTGTTCGACAACCCCAAAAACGTGAAGAGGCTGCTTCGGTATTTCTTTTTGTCCCTCCTTGTCCTGCTCCTCCTGGAGGTCTTTGTTCACAAACACCCCCATTTTGCCTGGGAAGCGTGGCCTGAATTCTACGCCGTATTTGGTTTTGTGGCGTGTGTGGTACTGGTTCTTGCCGCGAAATACATCCTCCGGCCTCTGGTGAAGAGAGGAGAGGACTACTATGATTAGTACGGTCCCACCGGCCCTCCTGTTCATCGTCGGGGCATTCCTGGTTCCGTTCCTTAAAGGAAAATGGAAGAGTGCTTATCTGTTGATCCTCCCCATCGTGGGGTTTATCAACCTGCTCCACATTCCGGAAGGCACCCATTGGGAGGTCCGGTTTCTGGATTACGTTCTCATCTTCGGAAGGGTGGACCGTCTGAGTCTGCTCTTCGGATATATCTTTTTACTCATCTCCTTTATCGCTTTTCTGTACGCCCTTCATGTCAAGGATGACCTCCAGCATACGGCGGGCCTCGTCTATGCCGGCAGTGCGTTGGGTGTGGTGTTTGCAGGAGATTTTTTTACCTTCTTCATCTTCTGGGAAATGCTCAACGCGGCCTCCATCTTTCTCATCTGGGCCCGCCGGACCCCGGCCTCCTTGGGTGCCGGGTTCAGATATCTCCTGATTCATGCTGCCGGAGGGCTGTGCCTCCTGGCAGGGATTCTCCTTCACGTGTATGAGGGAGGCTCTGCAGAGTTCGGATACATAGGGCTCCATGGCTTGGCCTCCTACCTGATCTTTCTGGGCTTTGGCCTTAATTGCGCCTGGCCGCTTCTCCATGTGTGGCTGACAGACGCCTACCCGCAAGCCACCATTACCGGGACCATTTTCTTGAGTGCCTTTACGACAAAGACCGCGGTGTATGCGTTGGCAAGAGCATTCCCCGGTACGGAGGCCCTGGTATGGATCGGAGCCCTGATGACGGCCTTTCCCATCTTCTATGCCGTCATTGAGAATGATCTGCGCAAGGTCCTCTCCTACAGTCTGATCAACCAAGTGGGGTTCATGGTGTGCGGCATCGGCATCGGCACCCACCTGTCCATCAATGGCGCGGTTTCCCACGCCTTCAACGACGTCCTGTTCAAAGCCCTCCTGTTCATGTCCATGGGCGCGGTCATGTACCGCACAGGGAAAATCAACGGAACTGCCCTGGGGGGATTGTACAAGACCATGCCCCTCACATGCGTGTTTTGCATGGTGGGCGCCGCATCCATTTCCGCGTTTCCCCTTTTCAGCGGCTTTGTGAGCAAGTCCATGGTCATGGACGCGGCTGGCGAGGGGCACATGACGATCGTGTGGTTCCTTCTTCTCTTTGCCTCAGCCGGTGTCTTTCACCACGCAGGCATCAAGATCCCCTATTTCGCTTTCTTCTCCCATGATTCCGGCATGAGGCCCAAGGAAGCGCCCCTGAACATGCTGCTGGCCATGGGGATCACGGCTTTTCTCTGCATTTTCATCGGTTCTTACCCCTGGCCGCTTTACAGTCTCCTGCCCTATCAGGATGTGGCTTACAACCCCTACACCGCACCGCACGTGCTGGGTCAGACGCAGCTTCTCTTCTTCTCAGCCCTGGCCTTCTCTCTTCTGATCCTCTCGGGTATCTACCCCGCCGAGCAGAGGTCTGTCAATCTGGATGCGGACTGGATTTACCGGATGGGCGGCCGTCTGGTTTACCGCGTCGCAGACAGGGTTTTTAACGGCCTTAACAACATCTCTGAGAAGGTTTTTGTAGGAGGTCTTGCAGGCGCCCTGGGTCGCATCTCTCGAGACGGCCCGGCAAGGAGCCTCTTGCTCCTTCTGGTCCCAGCCTGGTTTCTTGCCGGCTCCAGAGGGCAAACCCTGGCCGAAAAAGAACAGACCCTTCGCAGCACCCTCCGGACAGGAACTTTCCCCATTGGAATCGGGGCGGCCCTTGCCACCCTGTTGTTGATCGTTGTCTTCCTCCTGATGTGACAGGAAGGCGACACGTCTTAAAGCGCCCATAGAGGAGAGCACCATGGTTTCCACAGACGAATTGAGAAAGATCTTCCTGCTCCAGAACCTGACGGACAAAATGCTTGAAAAAGTGGTCCTCAATACGCGCGTTCTGCAATTCGGTGAGCGGGAGATCATCTTTGAAGAAGGTACTAAGGCCGAGAACTTCTACATGTTGAAGAAAGGGAAAATTCTCCTGGAGATGGAGATTTCAGATCGGTTGACCATCTCCCTAGGGTCGGTCAAATCCGGTTACTCCTTTGGCTGGTCCGCGCTTCTCTCAGGACCCTCTCATACCAGCGACGCGGTCTGCACCGAGACCTCTGATGTGTTTGTCATAGCGGGGGAAAAACTGCGGGACCTCCTGGAGGGGGATCCCCTCATGGGGTACAAAGTGATGTCGATTGCAGCGACCATTCTCAAGAACCGCTTGGAGCGGCGCACGAACCAGCTCCTCAAGGTCATCGCAAACCACCCGGACATGCAAAAGCTTCTGGTCTCGCCTTCAGAGGAGGAGTTTTCGGCTGGTTAAGGCCAGGGTTCCCTTTCCAAAGACCTGAATGCCGTCCATCAAGGGCTCCACCCGGATCTTTCCCTCCCGGTCATAGAGCTTGCCTTGTATCCTGGTGAGATATCCGTTGGCGAAACTGACCGTATGCACCTTCAACAAGGGCTCGCCGCGCACATAGCGAATCTGAAACCCTCCCGCTAAAGGCTCTATCACACAGCCTTCAGGGTTTTCCGTTATTTTGTTGAAGCCCATTTCCAAAACATAATGCCCCTGGTGGTCGAAAATCCTTCCGTGGATACTCGGTTCCTTCATCCCTGAGGGCACGATGTCGGCCAGGAACCAGAAATCCTCTTTTGAGTTCAACTCACCAAGGAGAAACCCCGGTGACAGCATCTGGTTCACCAGGTAGCTGTGATGGGCGCTGACCATGCTTTCACGAAATTTGAGCATAAGAAATCAAATCGGAGTAATGGAGTAATGGAGTAGTGGAGTACTGGTTAAACCGGATCAATAGACCCAGCACTCCATTACTCCAATACTCCGGTACTCCATTCTACCACTACTCCAATACTCCACCACTCCAACACTCCTTCTTTGGTTAAAGTCTTTTTCGTAATCTCTCCAACACCATTGCGAGTACCGTCTTCGCATCCCCCACCAGGCCCAGGTCCGCCATTTTGAGGATCGGCGCGTGCGGATCCCGGTTGATGGCAATGATGGTCTCCGCTCCCTGTATGCCCGTGGTGTACTGAACGGCACCGGATGTCCCTGCGGTGATGAGGAGTTTCGGCTTGACGCTTTTTCCGGTCTGCCCCAGAAGCCTGCTCTCCTCCGCCCAGCCGGACAGGATCACGGGCCGGGTTGCCCCTACTTCACCGCCCAGCAATCGAGCCAGTTCGAAGAGCATCTGGAAGTTCTCCTTCGAACCCAGGCCCTTCCCGCCCACCACAACAACATCCGCATCTTCAAGGCTTCCTTTGCGGCTCTGATCAGGCTTGGAGCGGATCAATTGAACTCTTTCTTCGGCCTGGATGTCCACTTCAGGATAGAGAATGCGCGCCATCGCCTCGTGATCGTGGATTCGCTCCGTGAAAACGCCCGGGTGAACCGTGGCCATCTGGGGCCGGTGTTCAGGCGTGATAATGTCGGCCAGCAGGTCTCCGCCAAAGGCCGGAGTGGTCTGGATCAAAAGACGTTTTGACCCGTCGATTTCAAGAGCGACGCAATCCGCGCTCAACCCCGTGTTCAATCGCTTTGCCAAGCGGGGAAAGAACTCTCTGCCGAAAGACGTTGCTCCGGCAAGGAAGATTTCAGGTTTGAAGCTCTGCACCAGCTGGGAAACAGCCCGTACATAGGTCTCCACCTGATAGTTCTTGAGGGCGGGGTGATCCACGACCATGACCACATCCGCTCCATGGGCGGTGTATTCCATCGCATACTGATGGATCTGCGATCCCAGTACCAGCACGGTAAGCTCTGTACTCAGATCTCTCGCCAGTTGCCTGCCCTTGGCAATGAGCTGCAAGGTCACCCGGTTCTGAAAATAGTTCCGGTAATCGCCAAAGACCCAGACTCCCTGCCAACCTTCATTCTGCTTCGTCTTCATCGAGAATGCTCAAGGACACCAGTTTGTCGATCAGGTGTTCCGCCAGCGTTTGCGAGGAACCGCTCACGATCTCCCCTTTTCGTTTTTGGGGCGGCTTGTAAAGTCTTAAAACCGTTGTTGCTGAACCGCTGAATCCCACTTCCTCGGCGCGCAGATCGAGCTCCTTCAATCCCCACCGAAGGACCTGCCCCTTTGAAAACGCCTCCTCCAAATCTCCCAAGGGAATGTGATGGGGAACGTTGAGTCCCTGCGAAACCGTGAGGAGCGCGGGAAGGCTCACTCTGTAAGTGTTTTGGAAACCGTCGCTCAACTGTTTGACCACAAGAGCGTTCATTTCCACGTGGATTTCCGTGACCCCGCAAACCTGCGGCAAGTTGAGTTCTTCCGCAAGCTGAGGACCCACATGCCCTGTGTCGCTGTCAATGGTTTGCCTTCCGCAGAGGATCAGGTCCGGAAAGGGATCCATCCTGGAAATCGCGCTCCCAATCACCTTGGAGGTAGCCAGGGTGTCCGCACCGGCAAAAAGGGGATCCGTCAGCAGGATCGCTTGGTCGGCGCCTGCGGCCATGGCCTCCCGCAAGGCTTCTTCGCTCTGGGAAGGTCCCATGGTGAGGACAGAAACCGTCCCTCCCTCTTTCTGCTTCAGATCCAGCGCCGCCTCGAGAGCAACGCGGTCCAGAGGATTGATGATGCTCTCCACTCCGTCCCTGATGATGGTCATCCGCTCCCTGTCGATACGGATGTTGGGAGTATCAGGAACCTGTTTTATGCAGACCACGATGTTCATAAGAAACGGTACAAGGTAAAAGGTTCAAGGTGCAAGGTTTAAAAGCAACCACCAAAACATCGTTCACGGTGCAAGGTTCACGACATTGGTCTTACCGTATACCGTGCACCTTGTACCTTGCACCGGTTATTTCTTCGTCAGACTTCGCGCGATGACGATGCGCTGCACCTCCGACGTCCCCTCGTAAATCTCACAGACCTTGGCATCCCGATAATAGCGTTCAATGGGATACGCTTTGGAGTAGCCGTACCCTCCGTGGATCTGCAATCCGATCCGGGCGGCCTCCACGGCGGTTTCGCTGGCAAAGAGTTTCGCCATGGCCGATTCCCTGGAATGAGGCATTTTGTTGTCTCTCAGGGAAGAGGCGCGAAAGATCAGCAGGCGCGCGGCTTCGACGCGAGTAGCCATGTCCGCCAAAAAACCCTGGATCGCTCCGAAATCAGCGATGGGCTTGCCGAACTGATAACGCTCTTTTGCGTACTTGATGGAAGCCTCCAGACAAGCCTGGCCGATGCCCAGAGCCTGGGATCCGATGCCGATGCGGCCTCCGTCCAGCGTGGAGAGAGCGATCCTCATGCCCTGCCCCTCTTCGCCCAGGAGGTTCGCGCTGGGAACTCTGCAATCATTCAGAACGATGGGGCACACAGGATTGCCGCGCATGCCCATGAGGTCTTCCTGAGCTCCCTTTTCCAGACCCTCTCTCTCCGACTCCACGACGAACACCGAATACTCCCGTCCTCTTTCAGATGGGTTCGTAATGGCGAAGATCAGGTTCAGGCCGGACACTCCTCCATTGGTCACAAAGATCTTGCTCCCGTTCAGGATGTACCCGTCGCCGTCTCTCACCGCAGTGGTTTCGATGGAAGAGGCGTCTGAGCCGGCATTGGGCTCCGTGAGACAGAAAGTTCCGATTTTTTCTCCTTTGGCCATGGGGATCAAGAACTTTTGTCTCTGGCCCTCATTGCCGAACTCGTAGACTGGGAAGGTGGAGACGCTGTTGTGCACCGAGATGCAGAGGCCCATGGCCCCTGAAGCCTTTGAAATCTCTTCGATTACAATGGCATAGCTCACGCTGTCAAGCCCTGCCCCTCCATACGTTGCGGGGATTTCGAGACCAAAGTACTGGAGGGCCGCCATCTCTTCGGCGAGTCGGGCAGGAAACTCCGCTTTCTCATCCATTTCCACAGCTGCAGGGACGAGCTTCTCCTCAGCGAATTTGCGAACCGTCCGCCGGATCACAGCATGTTTCATGGGAAGTTCAGGAGTCATGTTTCTGTAGACACAGCCCCTATCCTTCACCGCAGAGAACGCGGTGAACGCAGAGAAAAATAAAAATGCATCATAAAGGAAAAAAATGCACAGATCAAACCGAATTACCGACCTCCTTATCCTTTCGCAAGATTTCTCAAATCCTCTTTTTCCGTCATTCCGGCGGAGGCCGGAATCCAGTTTTTCTACACTTCAGGAACCTCTGGACTCCGGTTCTTGTCCTCTCTCCTGGGGGTTTACCGGAGTGAAGGCAGATTGGAAAGGTTTTTTTGATTTACAGGAGGGATGTTTTCTCCTACCTTGTTTCTGGTTCTTGGTGGGTGTTAATCAAGAATAGGAACTGAAGTTCTTGTGAAAGGAGAACGATCATGGCCACCAACCCTGAAGGGATCAAACCTCTCTCCGCTCAAATCCTCTCCGTGAAAGGCTCATGCAGTGCAGGTCACAAAGCGGGCGAGATCCTCTCCCTGAGCTGCTGGGACACGGGCGGTCTCTGCGGCTTCTTTTATCACGACATCTTTCCCAGCCTGAATGTCATGCAGTTCGGTGGGGCTTATCCCTGGGGAAGTGCGGACGAGACGGTTCTGGAGTGTCCGGATCGTGAGAATCTGGTCAAGATGCGCATCTGCAGAACTTAATATAAACGAAACTGACCCTGAGCCACCCTACCCCCTTTTCCGTTCAAGGTGGGCTTGATCAGTTATCAATTACGAACACATTCTTCATTCACCTGGCAAGTGGATCGCCGAATTGCTCTCTCGTTGTTGACTCGATCATCACCGGTCCTGCAACGGAGGAACACCTCCCTGTCGTCTGGGCTATCGCTCTTCTTCACGTCATCCTCTTTCAGGGACTCGCTCCGGTATTCGTTCAATAGCCCGCGATTGGCGCCCCTGATCTAGTGGCGTCCATCAGACTTTGAATGAGATACTTGTTGACAAACGCTTACCAAGACATAATTATGTTAGTTATCGATCACTAATTTTTCATCCAAGAAGTCAATCATGAGCACCGTCCAAGGAACAGGCATCGGAAAAGAAAAAACACAACAGTGAGTAAAGTCATGGATGGCAGCGCGTTTATGCACACGAGCGAAACTATTAGCTGTGCCACGACTTCTCTCGTGGCGGAAGGAGGTGGTTTATGGTCGGAGGAGATTTTCGTCCTCAGGGACAGCCCCCGTCTTTAGAGGAGGTCCTTGCAA
>CAZOLJ010000008.1:0-81874 GCA_964580575.1 uncultured Desulfobacteraceae bacterium | reverse complement strand
TCAGACGGCAAGCATGCTCGGCCGAAGACTGACTGAAGTTTTCAGTGAATACGGCCGGCCGGTCGAATTGGCAGGTGAACCCGTGGCAGGGCCTGCTTTCTTTCGTTTTCCCATCAACCCGGGACGGGGGATCAAGCTGGAGCAGATCCAGCGGCTCGCCCGCGAAATTCAAGTGAGACTGGGCTTGAATAAGCCGCCCTTCATCGGGGTGGACTCGGGCCGCGCTGTTGTGGATGTTGAAAGGCCGGACCGGCAAATCATTCGATTCGCTGACGTGCAGACCCAATTACCGCACTGCGACGCTGCGATTGGCTCTGCCCTTGTCCCAATTGGAATAGACCTTAACGCAAGGCTCCGTGTCGCTGATTTGAATGACCCGCTGAATGCCCACCTTCTTGTGGCCGGAACAACGGGGAGCGGCAAGACCGAGTGGCTGCGCGTAGCCATACGGGGGTTGACCTGTTTGAATACTCCAATGACGCTTCGCTTCGTGCTCATCGATCCTAAGCGTACTGCTTTCACTGAATTCACAAATTCAGCGTACCTGCTGACCCCCGAAAGTCTCGTGTTTCCAGATGCCCAGCCGGTCGAGGGTGTTCTGAAGGGACTGGTGAGCGAGATGGAGCGTCGATATGTCTTGTTCCAGAAGGCTGGAGTAGATAACGTGAATCAGTATCGGGGTTCTACTCGGCAAATGCTCCCGCGAATCGTCTGTGTCTGTGATGAATACTACGCCCTCATCGCGGGTGATTCAAGGCAGCGGAAGGAGATCGAAACGCAAGTCAGCCTTCTCGGCGCAAAGGCAAGAGCAGCGGGTATTCATCTTATTCTGGCCACACAGCAGCCCAGCCGTGAAGTGGTCAAAGGGGTTCTGGATTCCAACATACCGGCCCGCGTGGGACTCATGATGGTCAAAAAAGAGGAATCCAAAATGCTCCTCGGCCAAGGAGGAGCCGAAAATCTTCTTGGCAAAGGAGATCTTCTCTTCAGGGATGTAGGGGATCCCATCCGACTGCAGGCTCCCCTTCTCACCGCTACTTGAACATCATCTCCAGGAGGAACACGCCCTCCTCCACCTTTCTTTGAATATCGTACTCGATTCCATCAAGGGACCTGAGAAGGCGCAGAATAGCAGCGTTGTCTACAAGAACCTGTGCGATCAAGCCCTTGAGCCCCTGTGCTCTGGCAAGGGAGATCAGATGGAGCAGAAGTTCGCGGCCGATGCCTTTGTTGTGATATTCACTCCCTACGGCAAGGACCAGCTCTGCAGTCGCACTTTTGCGATCAATGAAGCAGCGGCCGACCCCTACAATCTTCTCCGTCTCTCCGCTCCCGATCAACGCCAAGACAGCGATCTGCTTTGTGGGATCAATATTGACGAGTCTCTTCAATAGATCTTCGGTGGGCTGGAGGTGTCTGAAAAAACGAAAGTAAAGGTCTTCTTCAGAGAGAGATTCCGCAAAGAAGCGCAGGAGTTCCTTGTCCTTACTCCGAACCGGTCTCAAAGTGATCTTGATCCCTGTCCTTGTCGTCCTCTCCGTTTCTTCTCCCGGCAAATGAGTCCTGAGAAGAACCGTAAAACCCATAGACTCCAGCGCACCGATCCAGTACTGGGCATCTTCCGCCTTCTCGTACTGTCCCACGAGAAGGAGACACCGGTCCTCCTCATCCCACACCCAGTCGTACTGCAGGAATCGAACGCCACGAGCCTCCAGGTTCTCTCTCAGCTTTTCGCGGACCTGTTCCCTGGCCTCAAAATCCAAATCACGGTAGGAAGGGCCCTGGATCAAGACGTAATACACCATCGCCCCCATGACCTTTTCTGGCCATCCTTTCAAAAAAGCTAATATGTTTCCGATCTTGTTTTTGTTTTGTTTCGCACGCAACCGGTGCGCTGAAAAAAACTGGCAGGAAGCCGTTAGACCCCTACTTCATTGGTTGCAGAGTTGCATCCGCAGTTTTTTGTGTCCCCGCTTTTCAGAAGGTAGTCATACACCAGCGCCAGTCTCCCGCAATCACACTTGGCAATCCAGGCTCCTACCCTACCGCTTCTCGAACGCCTGAGAACGACAAGCTCACCGAATCTCTTGCCAATGAGGCCGAGACCCTTTGCTTCATTGTTCGTCTTATGTCTCACCGTCCTTCTTCTGTTTCTCAACTGTTGGTCCATACGCAGCTTAGTCCTGTCTCCTTTCATAAGGTTTCATCCCTTTGTGAAATACCATTTCCTGTTCGGTACAGCCGGGTTCCTGACCCTTCTTGACCCTAGGCCCTGATGAGCCCGCTGTTTTTCTTGTCGCAAAAATAGCAGTATTTGCTCCATACGGTGGGCCAGCTCACTGTGGACGTCAGCTTATCCACCGGGTTGCTGTAGGCTTTCGCCGCAGCCGACCGGTCAACCCCTTTTCCGCAAACCCCCCGCACTTTACACATGGCACACAAAACGACTTCGTTCATAATGGTCTCCTGTGGTTGCATCTTGCTGATGCACAAAGCCCGTTCCTCAATGACCCGAATGATATCTCCGGCTCTTGTCGGGCTGAAGGAGAATGCCTCGAAATCCCATTCTAAGACACCCCTTCGCGAAAGAGCCTTGTGATTTCGGGATACCCTATTCCTAGTCTGGAGAGTTTGCGACAGTCTGGAGCGGCTCGAGCCGTCCACGCAACAATTCATTGCGACCGTTTGAGATGGGTTCTAGATACTAGCAAACGGGAACGGGTCTAAAAAGATTTCAACGAATAGGTATTCCCTCAAAGGAAAAGAGCCCGCCAACAAGGGCGAGCCTCATTGAATGATTCTATTATAATCTTCTTTTTCCAATAAGCAATCAAAGTTTTTGATTTATGTTGATCTATTTTCCACAAAACACTTGTAATTCTTCTTTATGGGGTTATATTGCCTCTTTCTGTCAACCCCAAGAGGACCTCTTTAGAATCATGCACAGAGCGATAAACCACAGCCTGCGAAACATAGCCATCATCTCCCACGTTGACCATGGAAAAACAACCCTGGTGGACGCCATGTTCCGTCAAAGCGGCCTGTTCAGGGCCAACCAAGAGGTCAGCGATCGGCTGATGGACACCCTGGACCTGGAACGAGAACGCGGCATCACCATTGCCGCCAAGAACTGCTCCGTCATGTGGAAAGGGGTCCGCATCAATATTATTGACACCCCAGGCCATGCGGATTTCGGCGGTGAGGTGGAGCGAGCCCTGTCCATGGTCGACGGCGCGATTCTTCTGGTGGACGCCTCGGAAGGTCCCCTGCCCCAGACCCGCTTTGTTCTGAAAAAAGCGCTGGACGCTCATCTCAAGATCGTCGTGGTCATCAACAAGATTGACCGTCCCGACGCTCGACCCGACGAGGTCCTCGATGAAATCTACGACCTTTTGATCGACCTGAATGCCACGGACGATCAACTCGAATTCCCTCTGCTCTATGCGGTCGGCCGCGATGGCATCGCCCAGAACACCCTGGGCGAAGAGGGAAAAAACCTTCACCTGCTTCTGGACACGATCCTTGAAGATATTCCCGGCCCCTCCTACGACCCTGAGGCCCCCTTCCAGATGCTCGTCTCCGACCTGGGCTATTCGGATTACGTGGGCCGGCTCGCGATCGGAAAGATCTTCAATGGAACAGCGCGTTCCAGGGACAGCCTGGTTTGCATCGGCGCATCCGGTGAAAGCACGCCGCTCACGGTCTCAAAGCTCCAAGTCTACGACGGCATCAAGCTCCGGGATATGGAGGAAGTGGAGCCAGGCGACATCGTGGTCCTCGCAGGCATCGAAGAGGTCAAGATCGGGGACACCATCTGCAACAGGAACGCTCCCCGGGCTTTGCCGAGGATCACCGTGGACGAACCTACCGTGTCCATGAAGTTCACGGTCAACACGTCGCCCTTCGGCGGGCAGGACGGAACCTATGTTCAGTTGACCCGCATCTACGAACGCCTGCTCAAAGAAGCGCGCAGCAATGTGGCCATCCAAGTGGAGCGGGGCGAAGACCGCGACAGCATCGTGGTGAAAGGCCGGGGCGAATTCCAGCTGGCTATCCTCATCGAGACCATGCGGCGGGAAGGCTACGAGTTCTGCGTGGGCCGGCCCGAAGTCATCTACCGCTACGAGAACGACCGGAAGCTCGAACCCATTGAGCGGCTTCTGGTCGATTGCGAAGAACGCTTTCTGGGAGTGGTCACGGAAAAGCTCTCCCTTCGCAGGGGAAGAATGATCAACCTGGTCAACAACGGAAAGGGCCGGGTGAGAATCGATTTTTCCGTGCCCGCCAGAGCGTTGATCGGATACCGCGACGAGTTTCTTACCGACACCCGCGGCACCGGCATCATGCATTCTCTGTTCGACGGATACGAGGAGTTCAGAGGGGAGTGCCCCAGCCGCTTTACCGGCTCCATTGTGGCGGACCGCACCGGCAGCGCCGTGCCCTATGCCCTGTTTAACCTGGAGCCCCGGGGCCGCCTCTTCATTGTGCCGAGCGACCCGGTCTACGAGGGAATGATCGTAGGTGAACACAACCGGGGTGAGGACATCGACGTCAACCCCTGCAAGGAAAAGAAACTCTCCAACATGCGGGCGGCCGGGAAAGATGAAAACGTCATTCTCTCTCCCATCAATCCCGTCACCCTGGAGCAGGCGATCAGCTTTATTCGGGAAGACGAAATGGTAGAGGTCACGCCGCGGGCGGTCCGCATGCGAAAGGCCCTGCTTTCAGCCCAGAAACGTCATGCCCTTCGGCCCTCCCGAGTCCATAACCAGAAGGCGGCCTAGGTCTAGGACTTAGATCAAGGCCCTTTCCTAGCCTTTGGCGATCCACTCATCAATGACCTCCTTGTCAAATCGCCAGACCCTGCCGATCCGAATCGATGGGATTTTGCCTTCTTTGGACAACTTGCATATGGTGATCTGATGCAATCTTAAGTACACCGCCAATTCTCTGGTTGTCATGATCTGCGCCAAAATTGAATCTCCCGTATGATCTTTGAATGTTACTGAAATGAATCCTATATTAGTTTAAGAATATTATCAACAACTTTTTATTACTTTTTTTTAACTAAATTAAAAATTACTTAATTTCTGAGAACCTTCCTCACTGCTCAAGCACCTGTGCGCGCGAGGTGTGGTCACACTGCGCAGCATTCCCAAGGCGTGTGAAATGGAGAAACCATTGTGACGGATTCCAGCGCCTGGAAAACGAGAGCATGGGGCGTGGTCCTGGTGAACCTGGCCACCATGGCCTGGGCCACCAACGCCGTTCTGGGCCGGTGGCTTCGTGACGATGTGGGGCCTCTGACCCTGACCACCCTGCGTTTCACTGTGGCGACCGCTTTTTTCAGCCTCCTGCTTCTCCGCTCTGGCCGCGGCCGCCCTATTCGAACTCCGCACCATTCCTCTGAACTTGCGCCTGGAAACGGTTGCCGCCATGGTCCACATCTGTTTTGTCCCGACCCTGCTTGCCTACCTGTGCTGGAACCGGGCGGTCCAGGCTTTGGGCGCAGGCGGGGCCATGGTCTTCTACAACACGCTTCCGCTTTACGGGGTTCTCATGGGCGCGGCGTTTCTGGAGGAGCCTTTGACTCCGGCCCATTTCATCTTCGGTGGATTGATATTGGCAGGCGGGCTTTGGACTACGCTTTTCCGCCGTGGCTGAGAACATACCTTAATAGAACAGTACTGAATAGATCGACATTTCCACGGGTCCCTCAAAATCCCCCCTTGCCCCCCTTTACCAGAGGGGGGATGGGGGGATTATCTTTTCACATGACCCAGTTCTTGTTCTCTTTCATATGCCTACCCACGGTCTCCCTCAACCAGGCTTCAAGCCCTTTCACTATGTAGAACTTCGGGAAAAGAAGATCGTCATCCGCCTCAATGAGGCCGTCCTGAACCGCTACTTTCGCTAGTTTTGTTTCAGGATAGATTCTGATCCCGACGGTTATTTTCAAGGCACCCAGATCCAGAGCCCTGACGAAAGCCAGGCTTTCTTCGACGGATTCCCTTGTCTCGCCCGGTCCTCCCAACATCAGGAACCCCATGGTGTGGATGCCTTGATCGGAAAGCATTCTGGCAGCCTCGCGAACATCTTTCGACAGGAAGTGCTTGTTCATTTCTGTCAGAATGTCATCGCACCCGCTTTCGAAACCGAGACTCACTTCCCTGCATCCGGCCTTGGCCATGGCCTTGATGAGCCTTTCTTCAAGCTTGCCAGGGTAAAGGATGCTGTGCCAGGTGATGGGCAGATCCGCTTCTGCCAGACGGGAGCAGAGAGTAAGCGCATAAGCCGGCGGGAGGTTGAACGTGTTGTCAACAAACTGGAAACGCGTAAACCCTGATTCCACCCAGCGTGCCATCCACCGGACCACTTGCTCCGGGGAACGTTTCCGAAGTGCATGGCCTTCGATGGTCCCGGTGGAGCAATAGCTGCATCTCATGGGACATCCTCGCCTTGTCTGAACAGGAACATAAAAGTCCTCTCCCTCATAAGCGGAAGTCGAGAAAAGGTGCGGATCAGGGAGCGGGAGACTGTCCAGATCTTCTGCAAACCTTCTTTCTCCTTGAAGACCGTGGCTGCGAAGGTAGAGGCCGGCTAAGCCCGAAAGAGGTCTGACTGTTTCAAGGGCCTCAATCAGCAAAGGGAACGCGCTTTCTCCCTCCCCCTGGATTCCCATGTCAGCACCAAGGTACTCCAGGCTGCTTTGGGGAAAAAGGCTGTACCCGGCGCCTCCGAGAACAGTGGGAGACTCCGACACGTTCTTACAGAATTTCACCACGTCTCTTACCTGCTCAAGCAGGAACCGAGGGTTTGCCATGTTCTGGTCATCGATGTTTCTGACGGAGATCCCGACGGCTTGCGGCTGAAAACGCTGCATGGTCCGCGTCACAGCCTCTTCAGGCTCTGCCTCCGCCATGAGGTCGAGGCACTCCACCTCATGCCCCCGGTCCCTGGTTGCCTGGGCCACGCAGGCCAGCCCCAGGGGAAAGGTGGGCAAGTTGATTCTCTCAGTGTTGGTGGAGATCAGCAAAACTCTCATGTTGATCCGTTACTCGTCACTCGTCACTTGTCACTGCTTTTTCCAACTTTAGGCACTTCTTCCTCTACTCCGTTTCATAGCATTCCACGATCTCCCCGAAGTAAAGGGTGTGATAGTCCTTTGCCGGGTAGAGGCCCTGGCACTCTTTGTCGAGGCATTTGGGGTCCATGGGAGTCTTCAGGAGAATCCTGCACTCAAATTGAATGGCGGGTGTCTTGATGATGGGTGACCCAACCTTCCGAGCCTTCTCAAGCTCCAGGTTGCATGCTTTGTATTTGTCCATGTCCCTTCCGGATTTGGTGCCGCAGAACATGAGCGCATCGCGCATGTTCGTGGTGGGCACCGTGACCGTGAAATCGGATGCCTTCTCGATGAACCCATAGGTGTGCCGCGAGGTCCGCACAAGCACCATGAAGACCGGCTTTCGCCACGAATAACCGATCAGCCCCCATCCGATGGTCATGGTGTTGGTGGCTTTGCCGGCCTTGACCGTCAGAAACGCCCCTTCCCTGATTTGTTTCATCACCTTTTCAGCCACTGCCATGTAATCCACTTTTTTCATCTCATGTTCCTCCGTCCAAGAATCAGTTCATTCTATCACTGAGACGCCGTCAGGCATAAGCGGAACTTCACATCCCACAGCACGAACCATCCTCATCCAGTGTTCACAGGCAATACGACGTCCAAGAACATTCGTCGCGGACAACCGAAATACGGCCTGCCCCCCACGGATCAGCCCCTTTGAGAAAACTATCCACAAAACTGAAAGAACGGATGCCTTGACATCTCCTCGTTTGATGCTATGATGACATGATGAGAACAACACTTACCCTAGACGACGATGTTCTGGACAAAGCGAGAGCGGTTGCGGCAAAGCTCAATCTGCCCTTCCGCCGAGTGGTCAATGAGGCGCTGCGTACCGGATTGCAGGCGGTTGAGGAACCCCCGCGAACTCGGCCCTATCGCACCCGACCCCACAAAATGGGGCTGAAAGCAGGAAGAAACCTGGACAACATCCAGGCGCTCCTATCGCAGATCGAGGGGGAGGATCACCGGTGATCCTCGTGGACGCCAACGTTCTTTTGTATGCAGAAGACCAACTGAGCCCGCATCATGTGATGGCACGCGAATGGTGGGATGCTCAGTTGTCCGGTGTTTCGCCGGTGTGTCTTTGCTGGACCGTCCTTGGTGCGTTCATCCGCATTAGCACGAATCCGCGCGTCTTTGAACACCCTCTATCGCTCGATCAAGCGCTCTCCCGTGTGCAAAGTTGGTTGGATCAGCCTTGCACACGCATTGTTCATCCCGCCGACCGCCACTGGATCGTCTTTCAAGAAATGATGATCCAGGGCCAGGCCGTCGCAAACCTTGTGACCGACGCACATCTGGCCGCGCTGGCTAGTGAACACGGCTGTGAGTTGATCTCTACCGATACCGATTTTTCGCGCTTTCCAGGGCTCAAGTGGAGAAACCCCCTGAAATGAGAAAGGTTCGGACGAACCAAGGAATACGCTTTCCCCGGGTCTCAGCCAAAGACCCTGAGCTTGCCGAAGGGTTCGTTTTAGGAATCTCCCGTCTACTTGACTGCCCCTACGGCCTGGGCGATGCGCAGCACCTGGTTTTCCTTGAGACCAATGGTCTTGGCCGCACTTTCGGCAGGGAAGTTCGCGAAGATGCATGACCCGAGACCCAACGACACCGCTTCGAGGAAGAGACTCTGTCCCATGCAGCCTATTTCAAGGTCTGCCCACTCGGTCTTGCCGCTCAACACCCTGTCTTTGTTGATCACATAGAGAACGATCATGGCGGCACTCTTGAAGCCGTCCTGATTCGGGATCTTTGATCGAAGGTCGTCTGAAAGGATTTTTTTCAACACGTGGCGCTTGGGCTCGTACATGTACACCCCTTCGGGCACGGCAACAAGGACATCGACCGGGTGGCTGGCCCGGGCTGAAGGAACCGTGCGTTTATTGTCCGGCCGGTTGACGCCCGTTGCGGCCCAGAGCAGCCTGGACAACTCCTCTTGGGAAAGCTTCCGTGCCGCCTCATAGGAGCGGAAGGATTTCCTCTCCAGGAGAGCCTTCTCAAGAGCAAAGCCGCCGGTCTTTTCAAAGGGGGGCAGGGTAACCAAGTCCGGTCCGGCACCCGCGACCGGCGCCGCTCCAGAGTCAGAGGGCAGGCTCTTGGCCCAAGCCGCCGTAGCCCTGAAGAGAGCCATTAATCCTGCACTGATCGCCGCCAATCTCACCAAAAAGACACGTCTGTTCATGATTCCATCTCTCCTCCACCTATTATCGGCTTTTGTTCTCTTCCTTGTCCTCGTCCGGGATGTTTTGGTGCTTTTCTTGTCTATCCTTGTTGCGGCTTGAAGCTGCCGGTAGGTGATGTCGTGTACCGTGGACACGGTCTTGCTCCCCAACACTGCTTCTCGTCCGCCCAGAGCGGTTATGATCTCCCTGCAGAAAGCGGGAAATTCCGTTCTTTCATTTTCTCTCACTGCCTTCGATATAGGCCAGATCCGACGGATCCATGTACTTGTGGCAAAAACGATAAAGGTCTAAATCCTCCAGCCAGTTCATGATCAGCTCGACGAGCTCGCCCTTGGATTTCTTGGAAAGAAAGAGAACAAGAACGATCCTTGCCCGCTGGATGAGTTCAGGATCTTTCGCCCAACTTTCATTCAAAGGCTTCTGGCCTCCTTTCTCAAGGTCTCAACTCCCTCCCAACAATAACCGATGCTTCAACTCACACAATGATTTCAAGCGAACCTTTTAAGGGTTCTGAACGGAAGACGCGGTCGATCGGAGAAAAGTCATGGTTGCCGCGCCATGGGCAGGCAACCCTTTATTCTCTTGATCAGCTCCGTTTCCTCGACGTAGGGAAGGACCAGCCGGTACTTTGCGCGCGTCATGGCGACATAAACCAAAGAAACGAGGTTTGACCTCGTTTCATCCGTCGCTTGGATGTGATCGAGACCTACGAGATACACCAGGTCAAAGTCCAGGCCCTTGGAGCTGTGAATGCTGATGAGGGACACTCGGTCCGTGGTGACATCATACATTTCTTTGGACCGGACATCCTGTGAGACCCAGGTGCTCGGGATTCCCGCCCCTTCGAGGCGTCTGAAGAGCCGCATGGGCAGGGCCCGGTTGTCATAAGAGAAACGGTCCGACCCGTAAACCTTGTCGTCATAGATGATCGCTGTTTCCGATCTCCTGAATTCACCCCTCTGCATACACTCCCTCAGGTCTCGAATCAGGAAGCGCTCAATTTCCTCGCTGTCCCCAAACTTGAGGATTTCAGGTGCTGCGCCTTCAAAAGAAATGCCCTGGGGAAGAAGCCCGAGCTGCGCGTTCTCCCTTGGCCCCTCCCCTATAAAGCGCTGCGTAAAATCGAATATCGCTTTGGTGTTCCGGTACACCTTTTTAAGGTAGTGGGTCCGGCCGCCGGCATTGATGCCCACGGATTTCCATGACGGCCTTCTCCTGTAGAGATTCTGGTAGGAGTCCAGGCTGAGGACAAAATCCCCGCCGGGTTTGAGCAAAGCCAGAACGACTCTTAGCATCAGGTCGTCGAAGTCCTGCCCCTCGTCGACCAGGATGGCATCGAAAAGCTCGACACGGCTCTTTCCGGCGGTGATCCTGTCCAGGGTTTCCTGCGTCACGAGGTCATAGTACTCTGAGCTTTCGTTCTCGAACCGAACGTTTTCTCCCAAGACCCTGGAGCAGAGATCGAAAAAGTGGCAGACCTGAATCCCGTTTTCCCCGGTGCCTATCGATTTTTCCTGGATGAGCCGCTTCAGGTAGCTCACAAGCGCAAGGTTGAAACAGACCAGCAGAATTCTCTTGATCTTCGGCTGGTACCTGTGGAGCTGACAACAACGATGGACCAGCACTAGAGTCTTTCCGCTCCCGGGCGGCCCTTTGATAACCTGGTGCCCCGGCCCCAGCAGCAAGGCCAGCCTTGCCTGGGCCTCATCGAGCGCGGAGACCTCTTTTCGGAAATGGCCCTTTCCCTCCCCCTCCCGCGCAGGCAGGCGGATCCGGCCCTCGGGCCACAAGGCAAAGTGGAGCTTTGCCTCTTCTTTTCCAGTCAGCCCTTTGAAGGTACAAGGGAAAGCGCCGGAGATTCTCTGCTGAAACTTCCGGCCAGAAGGGTCACAGAGAATTTCTCCTGCAGGGTCCAGGTCCTCCCGGAGCACGACCGTCTCCATGGGAATGAGCCATCGGATTCCCCGGTCCTCGTATTCCTCCCGCGAAATGTTTGGAAAGACCACCATTCTTCCCACGGGTATTTTCAACCCTCCTTCGTGGGCCGGTTCACGGGATACGAACTCAGGACTCTCTCTGAGCCCTTCCATCAGCGTATTCGCGCAGCCCTTCGCCTGTTTCAGGGGATTGGTCCTTTGTTCGGCCTTTCCGGAATGCTGAACAGTGAAATGATGAGGGGTGTAGGACAGGATCTGGCGTGAAGCCCAGTCTTTGACTTCGAGTACGAGGAGCCCCAGCTTCTTCCCGTAGAGAACAAAGTCAGGGACCTTCCCTTGGCTGCCGAGGGAGGGTTGATACCAGCAGGCGAAATCCTTGTGCGGTTTTGCCGCCTCTTCAAGGAAGGCGAAAACTTTTTTCTCGCCTTCTGTGGCCTCTTCAAAACCCTCCAGGTGCTGCGGGTACATTCTGGCCATAACCGAACTCCACCGGCTTCACGCTCAATCGCCAGCAGCCTCTCACATTGTTCTCTTAATCAGGCAGGGAAAGGCTAATGATAGGGGGAGACGAGCTTAACACTCGGGAAATAGCTCTTAATCCTCCTCACATCTCGGGTCACCAGTTCCAGCTCATCGACGGCTGCATGAGCCCCGATGAAGAAGTCAGGAAGCGGAGCCACCTTTTTCCCCTTGCCTTTCCTGTATCTCACATACGCCTTTCCAGCCAGGAAAAGCGCTTCTTTCGGTATTGAGACCATTTTGAATCCGCAGTCCGCAACCGCCCTTTCCAGTTCTTCAATGCGTTCAAAGCCGATGGAGATCTCCGTGTAAATGATTGGATTGATCAGTAGCGAGTGCGTCCCGCTCAGCCTGGTCAATACGCTCTCTGACCGCTCCCCCCACTGAGGATCGTCGAGGAAAACGTCCAGGATCACGCTCGAATCAATAAGCGCACCCTTCACAGATTACCCCCGGGTCAACTCCATGATTTCGTCGGTTGTCATCCTGACTGAAGCGATCCCTCTGGCTTTTCTGAAGGCGCTCTTGTTAGGCGCGGCGCCTTTCTTTTTCACAATGAAAACCTTGTTCTTTTCCTCGACAAAATCGACCTCCGTACTTGGGACGATCCCAAGCTTTTCTCTGATGCGCTGAGGGATGGTCACCTGTCCTTTTGTCGTCACTCTCATGGCAAAATCCTCCAAGACCTGCTTGAGTAATACCGGTAATACTATTACAAGTCCTCAGAGAGCTGTCAACTCATTTCTTCTCCCTTTCACAAGGCAGCCCAGAAGAGCGCTTTCTTGATTCTTTGAATTAGAGCATCCACTTTCTCCGGGTGCTGGAGCGGCGTCACCCGCTTCCACTCCCGCCAATCCCCCAGAATGTCGTTGTAGAGCACGGCGCAGGCTCTGGATACTTCCACCCGCCCTTTTCTGTTCACTTTGGGAAGGCACACTTCGAGGCGTTCTCGAAGCAGATCGCGATCTCTCTCCTCTTCCGTGTGGAACACCACCACCTTGGTCTCTGAAAAAGCTCGCCCGCCCCCGAACTTCCCGTACACATGACCTCCCGGGAATTTCTCCTCGTAGACCTGCAGCAGCGAAAGGCATTCCTCTATCCCGTTCAGAACCGCCGTCACCTTCCAGCATTGAAAGGCGGAGCCGAGGTGGATGTCCGTGGAGCCCGCTCTGAGCTGATCATAGAGGTGCTGAATGCACGGAAGGCATCTCCCGTAGATGTTGGCTTTCGTCTTTTCCAGGTTGGGCTTGCTCTCGAAGCTGACCCAGAAATCGCCCTTCTCAGTGTAGGGTATCTCGCCGACGTAGATGTGCCAAGGCGTTTCCTCGATATGTTTTCCCGTCTCGGTCCCCATCCCCGGCTCCCTCTCACGGTTTTGATACGCCTTAGCTTATGGAATCGACCCTCCTCCGTCAATGCTAAACACCTGGAGTTTCCCCTTGACGCATGAGTCCGCAATCCCCTATACTTGTTTGCGTTTGACATGCGTTGGATCACTGGGACGAAAGCTCAATAAAGACAACCAAATCAAGGAGGTGCTTCATGAAAAGAGTGCTCGGTGTGTGTGTTGCGGTTCTGTTCTTGATGGGCGCTGTGGCTACGGTTTACGCGGCCGACAACCTGGTTCTGGCCACCGGCGGCACCGCCGGGACCTATTACCCCTTTGGCGGCGCCATGGCCAAGATCTGGAACTCCAAAATCAAAGACATGAACGTGACGGCCCAGACGTCCGGAGCCTCGGCTGAGAACGTCCGCCTGGTCAACAAGAAGGAAGTTGAACTGGCCCTGGTGCAGAGCGACACCCTGGATTTCGCCTTCAATGCGACCGAGGCTTTCAAGGAACCCTTGAAGGCCATGAACGCCATTGCGGTCCTCTACCCTGAAGTCATCCAGGTGGTGGTCGCCGCTGCAGGCCCGATCAAATCCATCGCCGATCTCAAGGGCAAGAAGGTGGGCGTGGGCGCGCCGGGCAGCGGCACGGAGGCCAATTTCCGGCAGCTCCTCGACGCCTACGGGATGAGAAAAGAAGATGTGAACGCGCAGTTCCTGTCCTTCTCCGAGAGCGCTGAAGCTTACAAGGACAGGCACATTGATGCTTTCATCGTCACCGCCGGCATCCCCAACGCAGGAATCATGGACGTCGCCACTCAGAACGAAATCCGGATCCTGGAAATTCCGGCCGACGTGGCGGCCAAGCTGACCCAGAAGTACCCCTTCCTGGCGGCAGTAAAAGTCCCGGCCAACACGTACAAAGGCCAGACGGCGGAAGTCTCCACGGTAGCGGTGAACGCAGTGCTCATCGCCGGCAGCAGCCTGAAAGAGGAGATGGTCTACAACCTGACCAAGGCCCTGTTCGAGAACCAGGCTGACTTGGCCGCGGCCCATGCCAAGGGCAAGGAGTTGAACATGAAAACCGCGGTCACGGGTGTTTCCATCCCGTTCCACCCGGGAGCGGTGAAGTACTACAAGGAAAAAGGCCTCATGAAATAAACGTCGATTCCGCCAAAACGACGGAGTCGATACAGGAGGTTCCGGATCGCAGGGGCCGGGGGATCAGTTGAGACTGCTTTCATGCTGGATTTCACTCCCCTCCGGCCCCTTGCCGTCTGTTGTGCGTCGCTGATGAGTCGTCGTCTCATTGCTGGGCTGATCGCAGCCGGTGTGGGGGGAATGGTCTTATTCTCGCTCTGGCCGCTGTTCCCTGTGCTTGAAATCGTCGACGGCCGCGGCGGGCGTGTCGTCTTGTGTGCCCGCGTCCAGCCGGGTCAAGAGTTCATGATTTCCTTTGTCCACTCCGTGAACCGCCGGCCCGTCTACGACACCTTGCGAGTGGAGGCCGATCACTTGGTCATCGTCCGATCCCGGTTCGACACCTTCGGCGCCGGCATGCCGGAGGCATCGACGCAGGACGGTACGCTGAGCGTAGCCGAAGACGGCTGGATGGAATGGACCGTGAACCGCCCCATTCCCGAACTCACGGTCCGCGTAGGCCGGATGGCCGATCACACCGTGCATTACAAGGATCGCGGCATCCGCCTCTCGGATCTGGCGGAACCGGGAAGTGCGTTAACCCTGCGCGTTCGAAACTCACGATGGCTCGACCTCATGAACAACAGGTGCATCCCATGAGCGAAAAAGAAAAAGACCGGGAAAAAACCGGTGGCCCGACCACCACCATGGAAGGGGTTGAGATCGTATCGAAAGAGGAAATCGAAGAGATCCTCAAGAAGGTCGACAAGGAAGCCACTGCCCGCAAACTGGTCGGAGCCTCGCGATGGATCGTCTATCTCATCGGTGTGTCCTGGTCGATCTTTCAGGTTTACACGGCCGCCTTCGGCCTGTTCCCGGCTCAGTTCCAGCGCTCCATCCACCTGGGCTATGCGTTTGTGCTGACCTTCCTGCTTTTCCCGGCGAGCTCCCGTGACAGTTCCAATCGCCTGACATGGTTCAACTGGGTGCTGGTCGCCTTTGCCGGTTACATCGGTTTGTACATGGCCTTGAACTACGTCCGGATCATGGAGGCCGGCGGGGATTACTCCCGCATGGATTTCATAGCCGCAGGCTTCGGCATCCTGCTCACGCTGGAGGCGGCGCGGCGGGTGGTGGGGCTGCCGATCGTCTGCCTTGCGGCGTTCTTCATCGTCTACACCTATTTCGGGGCCTATTTCCCGGGCTTCATGGCGCACCGCGGGTATTCGCTCGAGCGCATCGCCTCGCACATGTACCTCACCACCGAAGGCATCCTGGGCATTCCCCTGGGCGTGGCGGCGACGTTTATCTACCTCTTTATCCTTTTCGGTTCCTTCCGTGAAAAATCCGGGCTGGGCCAGCTCTTCATCGACATCTCCAACGCGGTGGCGGGCTGGGCCTCCGGAGGGCCTGCCAAGATGGCCATTGTGACGAGCGCGCTGGAGGGCACGGTGTCCGGCAGCTCCGTGGCCAACACCGTTGAATCCGGGAGCCTCACCATCCCCATGATGAAGCGCCTGGGCTACCGGCCCGAGTTTGCGGCGGCGGTGGAAGCCTCCTCCTCCACGGGCGGCCAGATCATGCCACCCATCATGGGGGCGGCGGCCTTTATCATGGCGGAGTTCTTGAACGTGCCTTACCTCGACATCGCCAAGGCGGCCGCCATCCCGGCCTGTCTCTATTTCTTCGGGGTGTTCATGGAGGTTCACTTCGAGGCCAAGCGCTGCAACCTGCGAGGCCTGAGCCGCGACGAGCTGCCTAAGTTCGGCAATGTCATGCGGGAAAGGGGCCACCTGTTCGTGCCCCTGTTTGCGATCATCATCTTTCTTTCGGTCGGGTTCACGCCGCTTTACGCCGCGCTGATGGGGCTGGTGACGTGTATCATCGCCGGTGCCTTGAAGAAGGCCACCCGCATGAGTTTCAGGCAAATAGCCGACGGCTTCGAGCTCGGGGCGCGAAATGCCATCGGCGTAGCCCTGGCCTGCGCTTCGGCGGGCATCATCATCGGCGCCATCACGCTCACCGGTTTGGGTCTCAAGCTGGGGAACGGGCTGGTCGAGTTGGCCGGGGGAAATCTCCTGGTGACCCTCATTTTCACCATGATCACCTCCCTCATCCTCGGCATGGGCGTTCCGACCACGGCCAACTACATCATCACCTCCACCATCGCTGCGCCGGCCCTGATCCAGCTCGGGGTGCACCCGCTGGCGGCCCACCTCTTTGTCTTCTATTTCGGGATTGTCGCCGACATCACGCCGCCCGTCGCCCTGGCCGCTTACGCAGGCTCCGGCATCGCCAAGTCCAACCCTTTGAAGACCGGGATAACCTCCACCAAACTGGCGATCGGCGCTTTTATCACGCCCTACATCTTTGTCATGAACCCCTCGATGCTCTGGGTGAACACAACGTGGTACTCAATCATTCAGACCCTGATCACGTCGTGTACGGGGATGACCGCGATCGGCGCGGCCATGATCGGCTTTTTCCTGACCCCCATGAACTGGATCGAACGGATCTTGTTTATCGTGGGAGGACTCATGATGGTGGACCCGGGAACAACCACCGACCTCACAGGTATGGGCTTGCTGGCCATCGGCGTGGTCAACCAGATTCGGAAGAGAAGAGCGGGGGTTGTGAGCACGGCAACTGCCGCGGACGCATGAACTTACTTCTTTCCTCGGTTCTTGATGGCATCGTAAAGATTCTGGAAGGTGCCGATCACCACTGCAGCCAGCACGCCGAAGATCGCAGCTCTGATCATCCAGTCCGTTAGGTCCATATCCCTCTCTGACCTCCTTCCAAGTCGCCCCCCTATCCGATCGTCACAATGGGCAGGTCGCCCAGGTCTTTCCCCACCTTGGCCGGGTCTATATCCACCGCGGCCACCCGTTCAAGGTTATCCATGGAGAGAATGGTGCGCGCCGTAGAGATGCCTATGGGGCCAAGCCCGTATTGAATCACACGGATTTTTTCATTTCTTACCTCAACAAGATCATTAGAATTGTCCTTCAGAAAGTGGAAGTATATGGGTTTCCGATCTTCTGTGTCAAGAGCGAAGGCGAGAGGGAGGCCACTTGCTTTTTCCTAAATCTTGAGGTATCTTTTGTTTTAAGAACTCGGATTTCCCCCTACCCTTCAACTTCCTCAGTGGAGCTTGCTCATGAAGAGACCCCTCAAAATGTGCCCGTCTTTCTCCACTAATGTGCTCAAGGTCCGCCTCGTTGCCCCCCTGCCCTATCGGGTCAAGAGCGTGATGGAAAAGAAAGGGTTCACCGAACAAGAGGCGATCAAGTACCTCGAGAATGTCGATCAAAAGAGAAAGCAGTGGACCCAGTTTCTCTATGATGTGGATTGGACGGATCCCATGCTCTATGACGTGGTCATCAACCTGGATCAGGTCACTCTAGACACCGCCTGCGGATTGATCCTTTACGCCCTCGGTCAGCCGGAATTCAAAGACAGCCCGGAGAAGCAGAAGGCCGTCCAAAATTTTGCGCTTTCCTGCCAGGTCAAGGCTCGGTTGGCCCTTGATGAAAGGACAAGAGGAGTCGAGACCGCGGTGGAGGCCAAAGAAGGGAAAGTCTTGGTGAGAGGCCGTGTCTTCACGACCTCCGCCCTGCTGGCTGCGGGCCTGCAGAGCACCAAAGCCCCTATCCACGAGGCGGTTAAGACCGTCCCGGGGGTGAAAGAACTCAAGATCGACATTACAGAATCACCTATCGCCTAAGGGGTTTTTTCGATCATGGCTACCGCATTCCAAGCAGGGCGCTGCGCTTTTCAGGAAGGAGGCAAGGGAAATGTATCATAAGCTGCTTGTTCCCCTGGACGGCTCGAAGCTGGCCGAATGCGCGTTGACTCACGTCAAGAGGATGGTTCAGGAGGGTTTCGCTCAAGAGGTGACCCTCCTGAGTGTCATCCACGTGGATGCTCCCTATTCCGAACTCTATGGCGCGCACTTCGACATTAACAAAATGAAGAAAGCCTACTTTGACGCGGCCAAGAAGTATCTCGCGGACGTGCAAGTCCGCCTCAACACCGAAGGAATCACGGTGAAGACGGAGGTCGTGGAGCACAAACGGCCGGCGCCGGCCGTCACGGACTATGCCCTGAAAAACGGCATAGACCTCATTGTCATCGCCACCCATGGTTACACCGGGTTGAAAAAATTGGTAGTGGGGAGCGTGGCCCTGAGCATCCTGCAAGACTCCCCTGCCCCGGTGCTTCTGATCAGGCCGTAGGCGTGTCGCCTCTGGCAACTCCCTCAACCTTGGGTCACTTCCTCGAAGATTGGTGGGATGAGCGGCATTAGGATCATGGGTCTCCTATGCTTCAAACGCTGGAGTGTCTAACCTAGAATCTCTGGTTCTTCTCGTGGCCCGAGCCCAGCCACAGCTCCGAGAGCGTGACCACGCGAAAGCCGCGGCGTTTGAGCTCCGGAAGTATGGCGCCAAGCACCGCAATCGTGCGCTCGCCACGCGCACCGTGATCATGGAGCACGATGATCGAGCCGGGCTTCACCCCCCGCAGGACATGCCGTTTGATGAACCACGAGGAAGGGATCTGGGGGTCAAAGGGATAGACGGAGCCCAGGGCGCAGCGGTACCCGTGCTTCTGGAGGATGGAGAGCATTTTCTTCGAATACCATCCTGACCCGGGCCTAAACCAGTGCACGTCGGAGAACCTGGAGAGCACTTCGTGGGCCTTCAAGAAGCGCCTTTCAAACTCGGAGCTCTTGAGAAAGATACTCCGCTCATCCGCTATGGAGTGGTTGGCCAGCTCGTGCCCTTCCTGCACGGTCCGCAAGACGATCTCTTCGTTTCCAGCGACTCGATCGGTGATGAGGAAAAATGTGGCTTTCGCGCCGTGCAGTCTGAGCAAGTCCAGGATTTTAGGGGTGGCAACGGCGTCCGGCCCATCGTCGATCGTCAGCGCCACGGCTTGTGTCTCGGTCTCAACGAAATAGACCACCTCAGGGGATATCCTCGCAAGGGCGGCCAGGAGCCAGCGGGGCTGGAACACCACGACCCCTGCAGCGATAAGCAGAATGGCGAGTCCGGTGGTGCTGATTCTAGCCTCCTTGACAGGTGCATTGGTTTCCCATGTTCATTTCTCGACCAGCAAGCGCCTCAAGACCTTGCCCACGAACGACTTGGGCAGTTCCTCGCGGAACTCAATATCCCACGGCACAGCATACTCTTCCAGCCGCTTTCGGCAAAGATCCATCAGCTCCTCCTTGGAAAGATGGGTGCCTGGACGGGGAACGACAAAGGCCTTCACTCTTTGTGCGCTCGTCTCCGTCGGAACACCGACAACAGCGACCTCCATGACCTTGCTGTTCTCGTAGAGCACCTCTTCGATGTCACGCGGGTACACGCTGTACTCGCCCGCCAGGATGGTATCCCGCTTTCTGCTGATGATTTGGGCGAAACCGTCCGCGTCCATGGAGGCCACATCGCCTGTGTAGAGCCATCCGTCTTTCAGCACAGACTCGGAGTCGTCCTCGGGGCCGGGATTCCAGTACCCCCTCATGACTTGAGGGCCTTTGACCGCCAGCTCCCCGATCTGTCCGGCAGGCAGATCCTCACGGGTCACCAGGTCCACGATCTTGGCGTCGGTGCTTGGGACAGGAATGCCGATGGAGCCGACCCTGCGCGGTCCTTCAAGGGGATTGACATGCGTGACCGGCGATGCTTCCGTCAGCCCGTACCCTTCGACGAGACGGCCCCTTGTGAGCCTCTCAAAGGCCTCTTGCACCTCTACCGGAAGCGGCGCTGCACCGCTGACGCAGGCCTTGATCGACGACAATCCGAAAGAGGACACATGGGGCGCCCGGTTGATCGCCATGTAGATAGAGGGGACACCGGGAAAGACGGTGGGTTTGGAGGTCTTGATGGTTTTCAGGACCTCCTGGAGTTCAAACACGGGGAGCAACACGATGGTCGCGCCCATGGCAATCGGGAGGTTCATCGCTGTGGTCATCCCGTAGCTGTGCGTCAAGGGGATGACCGACAGAAAGGTCTCCTTGCCGTAGTGCAAATTGGGGATCCAGTGGCGGGTCTGAATCGCGTTGGCGACCAGGTTGGCATGACTCAGGCAAACACCCTTGGGTTCGTCGGTCGTTCCGCTCGTGTAGAGGATGGCGGCCAGAGCCTCGCTGGAGACCTGAACGTTCGGCGGAGTCCGGGGCGCATCCATCGTGAGCTGGTTCATGAGATGTCCCCCGTAGCTCCTGTCGGCCATCTCTTGCTCGCCGAGCCCCGCAGCCTTCCATCGCGCCATAAGCTCCTGATAGACACCGCCGGATACGGCGCTGCGAACGTCAGCAAACACGACCGTGAGGGGCACCTTTTCCCTAACCTCTCTCGCCAGCCCGCCGAACTCTCTCAGGGTCACCAACACCTTGGCTCCAGTCTCCTTGATCTGCCAGGTGATAGCGCGCCCGCTCGCGTCGGGGTTGGGCAGCACCACCACGCCGCCGACCTTGAGCGCTGCGTAGTAGGCGACGATCATCTGCGGCATGTTGGGCAGCACCACCATGACACGATCTCCCGGCTGCACACCGAGTCCATGAAGCGCATGGGCGAACTGGTTCACATGGGAGTCCAGTTGCTGGTACGTCAGCTCGGCGCCGTAGAACAGGGTTGCCCTTTGCTCCGGCAGGTTGTCCGCCGCCGCCTCCAGGAACCGGTGCAGCGGTTGGCGGGGAATGGGAACCGTGTGGGGCGTGGTGGTGCCGTAACTCTTGAGCCATGGTCGTTTGTCCGGCTGATCGGACCGGGCCGTCTGGTCCCGCCAGGACATGCGGTGCGCCTCTGCGTCTTCACCGATGAATCGCTCAATGGCCCGGTTGACCGCGCTGTAGCGCTCGAGCTGGACCTTGTGTTTGGACACCCCCACGTCGATGATTTCCGCCCTGGGGATCGTCTTGCTCACCTCTTCAAAGACGTGGCGGGGGAAATAACGGTCCCTCTCGCCCGTGATGACGAGCGTTGGGGTTTGGATGTCCCGAAGGGTTGACCAGCCCTGCCAGTTGCGCATGTTGTTCAAGAGCATCCGCTTCATGACGTGTATCTCCGCGTTCCATCGGGGGCGGTACTTCCACCATGGCCGGAAAACCGCGGCAGGAACACGGGAAAGGAACGACGCCCCCCGGGGAAGGGGGTATTCCCCGGCGGTGGAAATGAGAATCAGTTTTTCCAAACGCTCCGGATAAGCTTTGGCGTACTCCGCGCAGATCGATCCGCCGAAGGAATGGCCCACCAGAACAAATCGCTCAGGCAGGTCGAGCGTTTCAGAGATCGTGCGGAGGTCTTCGACCAGCTCCGGCATGGTGTACTGGGAGAAAGGGGCGTCGCTCTGACCGTGGCCGCGCAGGTCAGGTGCGATGACGCGATACCGGTGCGAAAAGTGGTTCACCTGGTATTCCCACGTCTCCGCGCACCCGGCGAACCCGTGAACGAACACCATCGTTTGCTCCGCCTCCTCCGGCCAGAGGTGCACCACGCTCAGATTCATGTCCGGAAGGCCCCGGATCGGCACGTCCACCCGGTACAAGCTGAAATCCAGCTGGATATCCCTGCGCTTGAGCCCTCGCAATTTTCTTTTCACGAAACACTCTCCTGCAGCCCCTGCCGGAGGGGTCCAGCAGGAGTTTTCAGAATCAAGTTCTTTGAAGGTCTGAAAACGCTTTTCAGCCTATATAACACAATCTCGAATCGTTGTCTTGATCCTACCCTAGCCCCATGCCTGTATACTCTGAACGATACTCTGAAAGGGATTGCCGATTCTTTGGAGATTCATTATGCTACGGTCCGCAAGGGGATCGCAATTCTAGCAATGAACGAAAAGGCCTATATCAAGACCGGGGGGGGGATGCCTTGAACCGGGATGGGAAGCCAGGAAGGAACAACATGTCGCCCAAAGACCTTCACAGGAACGACGAGCACTTTCTCACCAGGTTCTTCGAGCCGGAGAGCGTCGCCATAGTAGGCGCCTCCAACAACCCCATGCGCGCCAACTACTACCTTCTCTCCAACTTGCTCAAGCTCGGCTTCAAGGGAAGAATCTATCCGGTCCACCCCAGTGAAAAGGAGATCCTGGGAGTCAAGGCTTATCCGGCCGTGAAGGACATCCCCGAGACCGTTGATCTTGCCGTCATAGGGGTTTCCTTTGCGATGGCGCCGCAGGTCTTGAAGGAGTGTGTAGAAAAGGGCATCCAGCGGGTCACCCTCATCGCAGGGGGATTTTCCGAGACCGGAGAGAAAGGCAAAAGGGTCCAAGCGGAGATGGCCCGCATGGTCCGCCAGAACGGCGTCCGGGTCATCGGCCCCAACGCTCTGAGCCCCATCAACGTGAAGGCGGGCCTTTGCATCAGCTTCCATCCCATGGAGGCCATCAAAGCCGGCGGTCTTTCCCTGATTTTTCAGTCTGGTCTCTACGAGCCTCGCTCCGGATGGCTGTTGAAGGATTTCAATTATCACCTCAACAAACTCATCGATCTCGGCAACAAGATGGATGTCAACGAGGTGGACGCCCTGAGTTATCTGGTTGAAGACCCGGAGACGCGTGTGATCGGGATTCACATGGAAAGCATCGGGGGAGACGGCAGGGAGTTTCTGAGGCTCGTGCGTAAGGCCTCCACACAGGGAAAGCGCGTCGTTGTCCTCAAGTCGGGCAGGAGCGAGGCAGGCGCCAAGGCCGCCCTGTCGCATACCGGGAACCTCGCGCAGGGGAATGACCTCCTTTTCGAAGGCGCCATGAGACAGTGCGGAGCTTTGCGCGCTCACAGCCTGGAAGATTTTTTTGATCTGACCCGTAGCCTGGAGCGTTTCGGCCCCCTCTCCCTGAAAGGCAACCGGGTGTTCATCGCCACCTTCCCCGGCGGAGAGGGCGTGATCGTCACGGACCTCCTCGAACAGGAAGGCCTGGAGCTCGCTGAGACAAGCAGCGCCACGCTCGACAAGCTGAGAGCCATCTTTCCTGCATGGGACATCCCGGCCAACCCCTGGGACCTCGGCCTCACGATACAGTTTCACGATCCGGCAAGCATCTACACCACCGTACTCGACGCAATGGTTGCAGATCCGGATGTCGACGCCCTGGCTATTCAGATTCACCCGGAATTCCTTACGGTCCCCAAGGAATTCATGGGAGTCTTTCTCCGGGCTGCGGAAGAGGGGAAGCCCATCGTCCTCTGGCTTGCCGGAATGGAGTCCGGAAGGCATGAGAATCTCACGTGGCTGGAAGAAAAAGGCGTCCCGGTTTTCCCGTCTCCTGAAAAGGCCGTGGCCGCTCTTTCGGCCCTTCACCGTCTGAGCCGGTCATAGACATTCCCATGGGCGAGCGCCCTCCCCTACCTCCTATGCCTTCCCCGGAGCTCCTGGACGAATTCTGCCCTTTTGGCCCTGTGACCGGATGCCCCGAAATCCGGGTCCGCAGGTCCGAGGCCGTTTTCACCCTATGGGAAGCATGGGAAAAGGAAGCCGGACAGCCATGTCCTGTTCCTTTCTGGGCGGTGGTCTGGCCGGCGGCCCAGGTCCTTGCCCGCTTTCTTCTCAATCAACCGGGTCTCGTGAGGGACCTGGAAGTGATCGAGATCGGCTGCGGAGGAGCAGTGGCCTCCATCGCCGCGGCAAAAGCAGGTGCCCGCATGGTTACCGCCAACGACATTGACCCGGTCGCGCTCGCCATCGCCCGTCAAAACGGCGCACACAACAGGGTGAGCCTGCAGTTCGACTCCGAGAACCGCACTGAAACCGGCTCGATCGGGCAGGCTCAACTCATCCTCTGCTCGGACTTCTTCTACGCCAAGGTCGAGTCCTTTGCTCTTGCAGGTTTGCTTGACAAATGGACGGAGCAATCCGTCACGATCCTCATCGCAGACGGCGGCAGGGCCTTTGTCCCGAAGGACTTTCGCGAGGTCCTGCGGGAGGAATCGGTGGATGTGGATTCGGACCTGGAGGGAAGCGTAAAGAGAACGGTTAGGATTCTGAGGTACTGAGCCGCAAGCGGGTCATGCGCTGTCGGGATTGAGCGATATCCCCTGCCCCCCGATTCCGCACCCGCTAAAGGGATGAGGCCAGATCCTTGCCGAGGAACCGGTGCAAGATGAACAAGGGAACGAGGACCGAGACGATGAGGATCGCCGCGTAGGCGGAGGCGGGACCGAAATCCCCGCTGCCGATGCGCTGGAAGATCTCCACGGTCATGGTCGCCCAGGGGCCGTAGTACAGGACGATCGTGGAGCTGAGCTCGGCCAGGGTCGTGACCCACATGATGATCCCGCCGGCGATAATGCCGGGGAGCATGATCGGCACAACGACCTTCAGGAAGGACCGCACCGGCGGGACGCCCAAATTGACGGAAGCCTCCTCAACAGAGGCGTCGATCTGGGTGAGCAGGGCGGCCGTGGTCTTGATGGAATAGAGAACCTTCCGGATAAAGTAGGCCAGCACCAGGATCATCCAGGTGCCGGTCAGAACGAGGATCCCTTTGTTGTACGTCGCGGCCAGGGCAATACCCTGGACCGTGCCCGCGATGGCCAGGGGCAGCATGACGAGCAGATCCAGCAGATAGCTCATGGACCCTCGCCGCCGTGGCAAGGAAAAAGGAATTGAAGATGGGCCGCGGGGCGATGGAGAAGGCCTTGATGAAGTTCTCCAGGCTGAATTGGCCGAAATACATGACAGGCCCCTGGGTTTTAGTCACAGAGGCGATCATGACCACGGCGAAGGGGAACAGGGCCACAAAGACGGTTCCGGCGCAAAACAGCCACATGAGCGCCGTCGGCAGGGGCCGGAGGCGCTTTACCTCCAGGGGATTGAGACTCGTCATGGCGTAGGTCTTCCGCTCCACCCAGAATTTCTGCAGGACGGTGAGGCTGAGGGTGATCGCCAGCAGGATCATGCTGAGAGCCCCGGCCATGGAGGGGTTCCCGCCCATCTCGCTGATGAACTCGTTGTAGGCCTGAACGGACAGGACCCGAAAGTCTTCTCCGATCAGGCTGGGGACCCCGAAGTTCTTGTCGCCTCCGGCGATGTAACGGTAGGCGGCGTATTCCATGGTGATTCCAAGAGGGTATTCCCCGGCGGCCACGCCCTTGTAGATCAGGATCGAGCTGTCGAGGATCTTGGCGTTGGCGATGAGCTGGTTGAGACCGTCCCACCCGTAGAGCTTATAAAGGCCGTAGACCTGGGCATAGGCGGAACCCGACTTTTCCGGGTTGGCCATGACGACCTTGCCCTTCCATGCCGGCGCAAAGAGGTCCTTCCAGGCCTTGGGCCTCTGGCTTTCCTGAACCAGGGACTTGTTGACCATGATGATCATGATGTGGGCGTTGCTCGCCGTCCAGCGAGCCTCCTGCTCCACGTAACCCGCCGGTAGGAGCTTTGCCTCAGGGGAGCGCTAGGACTGGAAGTTCTCCTTGGCGTTTTCCAGGACAGCCACGTCCCCGCTCCAGAACACGTCGCAGAGCGGCTTGTCCTTTTCCGCAGCGATGCGCTTCATGGCCTCGCCCGTGCCCAGGCGCACGACGGAGACCTTGATGCCCGTTTTCCCCTCGAAACCTTTGCTGACCCTATCAATCAGCTCCGAGGGGTTGGAGGAATAGAGCACGATCTCTGCCGCCGAAGGACCCGGTGCGGCCAGCAACGCGAACACGCAGCCTGCCAGGATGCCAAAAAGCAATCTCTTCATGATTCAACGTCCTTTGATTTTCTTTCTCGGATCTCCTATCACACGAGCCCGGGCCCGTCCAGGCCCAAAAACCGAACCCCGTTCCTTGTGCTGGCCCACGCCCCCTTCGTTATGGAGAGATCAAAGCCAATGCAGCCGCTTTCCACAGACTCATCGCCACCGCATCCACAAGGGAGTGGGGGATGGTGATGGCCTGTTCAGTCTCTTCCATACCGCACTGGTCCACGTAGATCACGTCCTGCTTCACCTCATAGCCATAGCTGCCGAGCACGACCTGCGCTGCAGCGTCTTGATCGAGCAGTCGCCGGGCGGCGAGGAGAACGACAATCGCGGGATGGGGATTGAAGAAGCGGTCGAAGAAACTGTTTAGGCGTGTGACGATCTGCTGGCCCTTCGCTCCTCCGAGGCAGTCCGAGAGTTCGGCTTCGAGCATCTTGTCGGCCATGGTGTGTGCCACGGCAAGGTTCATCTGAAGCTCACGGGCCCTGAACTCCAGAAGCCAGTTCTGTGCTTCGGATCGGATGTCGTCCTGCTTCTCTTCGGGATTGATCTCGCTTAGCTTGAGCGCGAAGTCGCTCACCGGGTGATGCACCACATAGAGCGTGTTCCGGTCTGTCAGGACGTGGTAAAGCGTGTACCAGTCAATTTCGCAGACAACGCTCTTGATGTCCTCCCCGTTGCTGCAGACCACACCACCGTCGTGGTACTTCCCGAAACGCCCTTCCATTTTCGAAAACAGTTCGTTCGCTGTCATTGAGCGCCCTGTGCTGCCGACGTTCGAGTTCCCACCCCCCGTAGCCCCTTGAAAAAAGCGTCCATTTCTTCATCTTCCATTCCACCGTGATGATCGTTCAACTGAGCACCGCCCGAGAGACGCGTGAAATCACGAGCCCCTATTTTTCGGAGACTCCTTTGAGGCTCTTGAGAGGATTCTCTATCCGGACTCCTCGAATGATCTGTCCATCATTCAGGTCTTCCGTCCAGATTCTCTCGCATCGTGCGCCTTCGGCTGCTACCACGATGAGAGAATCCCAGAAAGACAGGCGGTTGATAAGGCTGCAATCGATGGCCTCCTTGATGATCTCAGGCGTACGGTCTCCTCCAAAAGCTTGTGAATGAGACCGTTGATCGATGTCTGATGTTTCTCAGCATACTTCCGCCCGGCCTTCAAGAGGGCCTCGTCAATCGATATCGTTATATTGGCCATGGGATCACCTCCTACGCCTGAACACGTTATTTGTGTACACCGGTTATGTGTCAACAGGCCTTTCTCCGTTTCCTGCCCTTACACAACTCCTTTTAAGGCTGAACCTCCGGTTTTGAGCCCTCGCCGGGAGCTGCGTTTCGATGCTTCTTGCGTGAATTCAGATTGTTGTCCTGGCCCCAACCCATTTTTTGAATGCACCCCTGTTGAAGTTCGCGAGGCGCACCGACCGTCCATCAAGGGGCGACCCCCTTTGCTAATCGCGACGGTGCGGTCTCCCCTGTCTTGATTTCCTCGGCCTGGATTTCCTTTTCTTCCCCGGCCGCATGGCGAGTGCAAACGCGTACTCCTTGGAGAAGTCGATACCGGGATCTGCCTGGGGGGCCGCCTTCTTCAGGCCCACATACATGGTCACGACGAGCTGTAGGGAAGAGAACCGCCCCGGCAGGCTCAGGAGACGGAAACGCGAGGTGCGATCTCTGATGTTGAGACCGCTCCTCGCGAGCGATGCGATCTCGAATGCGACGGCCTGGGTCCTGTCACGTCCGACCTCTTTAAACGTTTCCAGTGCGGCCAGGCAAAACACGACGACATCCATCCTCAGCCCTCGGGGAACCGCAACCTTCAGGTTCCTGTGGAGGATTTCGATCCTGGCGTCCCGGCACAGATCGGCAATCTCGGAGTACTCCTTCAGGGCCATCGCCTTCTTCAGGACCCGGTCGGCATCCGCCAGACTCCCTGTGTCCATCAGGCATTTGCCGTAGGTGTACTGGGCCGGCTGGTCAGTGGGCAAGAGCTTTGCAGCCCGCTTGAGATATCGCAGGGCCTCTTGCGGATCCTTTCTGACCATCAAGGCGCCAAGATTTCTCAGGGTGTGGCCGTTTTCAGGGTCAAGATTCAAGCTCTTTTGGAACGCACTTGCGGCGTCTTTCCGCTTCCCCTCCCTGGAAAGGGCAACCCCCAGTGCATTCCATCCATTGGCGAAATCGGGCGCTGTGCGGGTGAGCCGCTTCAGCACCTCCCTCGCTTCTTGGAGCCTCCCCTGTTCGCACAGCAGGATTCCCATGTTGAAGAGGGCCCGGCGATCCTCCGGATATCTGGAGAAAAGGGATCTCAGTATCGTCTCTGCCAGGTTAAAGGCCCGCCGGTGGATCAGGCCAATCAGCAGGTCCATCAAGGAATCCATGTCCTGGGAGGTCTCTGGATGCCACATGACCGAGAGATGGTCCGCATGATAAGTGATGCGCCATTCTCCCGGCAGCCGCTCGAACACTTCACGCAGATACTCCTGAACGGTGGACCTCATCATCGACTCATTGTCCTTCAACGTCTCTGCGTCCACCGGCAAGAGGCTTAAGTCGAATTCGGCCAGCCTGAAATCAAACGACAAGGGATCCATGCTCATTCACCTCGCTATGGAACATTCATACAACCCCTCATGATCTGCCCTGCTTGGCTCGACGCTGTCTCAATCCGTCGAATCCCCGGCCGCGCCGAATCAACCGCGTAAAAGACGTCCCTTGGATCATTGACAAACCTGACCTATCCTAATTCCTGTTATTCTATGCTCAGTTTCTTATCCCTCTTATCGAGGTCGATTTCCTTTTGCCCTTCTTTATCAAACATGAGGACCACGTTTCTGAAATCCTTCTGATCGATCTTCTCCCTGACCCATTTGTTCCAATCTTCACGGCGTGCATCAAGAATCGCATTGAAATCCTTTGAGGCGCCAAAGCGTGGCAGCGCCTCATCTTCAACCCAGACGCAGTAATTGCATTTCTTTTGCCCTCCTTCTGAAACCAGGAAAAAATACTGGAAATGCTTGCTGCCCGGCTTGAATCCCTCCTTAACCTTGAAGCTCTTGTAGGACCATTCTTTTTTCATTGCTCTTTCCTCCGTGAAATACCCTTGATGTTGTATAAAACCGGCGGGTGCCTCGGGGAAATGATTATAAACAAACCCGCCTAAGCGGGCAAGACCTGACCCCCGTCCCCGGGTGGGTGGTATTGTGCTGGGCTTGCGGAGAAAGCCTTGCTACACCACAATCTGATGAAGACCGACGACCGGTGAGCGATGGTTAATGATGAAAGAGAAATGATCAAAGCTCTTGCTTGGAGCACGATCGGGTGATTGAATCTATCCCCTCCCCGCGCACCCCTTCTTGACTAGACTGCTTGAGATCCTCTGATTCCTCTAAGAACACCTTTTAGGCAAATGTGCAATCTGGCATCCACCTCCGGATGGTTTTATTGATCGCTGGGGCCCGCTGCTTGACGGGATCGTGCCCGCTAAGTCCATATTCCACGAA
Organism: uncultured Desulfobacteraceae bacterium; assembly: GCA_964580575.1. GTDB lineage: Bacteria > Desulfobacterota > DSM-4660 > Desulfatiglandales > HGW-15 > CAVPDE01. The sequence goes on along the minus strand of CAZOLJ010000008.1, from coordinate 52,428 downwards.
CGTCCCCTAGCCTCCCCCACCGTTTTCAAATGAACGACCAGGCCGCAAGCAGCGGGGTATCGTCTTCCCTCCTGGGCTGTCATTCCGTGCTTGGCACGGAATCCAGTCAGTTTTTCTGGATACCGGCTTTCGCCGGTATGACGAATTCGCGGCAAGCCGCGGGGAATGCACCCCAAGCGATTCAAAAGACAAAGCCCCACATCCCTTGCATGGGGAAATGGGGCTTTGCATATGTTCTATGTGCGGCCTTCGTGTCTCACGCCTCCTCGATCTCTAAGCGGTTTTCGGATCAAAAAGCGATGCACCAACCGGGGCCAAAACTGCGAAGCATTTTACTCAAAGGTGCAGAGAACGTCAAGGAATCTTGGGGAATTGGGAAGAAGAATACTGGATCCTGGTTGCTCGACGCTGGATCCTGGATTCTGGTCACCGGCCCTTCCTAGTCGTCAAATACCCAGTGATCCAAGTTCAGCTTATGTCCGCAGGAAGCACACTCAGCTTTCATTTCCCCATGCCCCCGTCTGAAACAGATATTGTCCGCTTTCGGCTTTGCGTTGTCCGGTTGGTCGTTGGGACTTGAAGAGATCTTGTTCGGATTCAATTCGTCATGTCTGTCTCACCTGCTCAAGAGCAGTACCGTCGAGCCCCTCGCTCTTGCCGCGTTCTGCCAGGATCAGAACATCTTTCCATAGGACAAACCTTCTCTCCACCTCCCTTATTGGCCTGATCCAACCCATGATTGGAAGCCAAGATCCACTGCCACACCTGGGGCACCTTGCTTTGACCTCGAAGACTTCTTCACAATCGAGACACAACCTTGCCATTCTTAGATCCATGGCACCGGTTCCTCCTTTTCATTTAACTATCTCGCAAGAACTTTGGCCTATATTGGCAAAGAACAGAGAAGGATGCCGCGGGCCAACCAAAGATCCTTGGTCAACTCTCTTTCGGGCTTCCTCCCAAACGATTGAAGACGGCGCTTTCATAGAACCTACAAAGGAAAATCGCTACGGCTTTTGACACACCAAGGTCCCTTAATCGGCAGTACACATGAAGAGGATTCAAATAATGCTGAAACGCTTTTGGCATCACCTTCAAAAACCCCCTTGTCGAGCTGAATGGAATGCCGATCAGGTCCTTGTTGCTTATCTGTTGGAGCAAAGGACATGCCAATAAAGAAGGACAATTTTTTGTATTTAGCTTCAGCTAGTTATGAAGGCTGGACCAAGAACAACGTCTATGTATGTAAAGAACCTCCCATTTCCGAGGCTAAGGAAATGCCAATTAGTGGTAAAGTTTTACACACTTTCGAAATGACATGCTAACCCAGACAATCCGTTGGGATAGGGAAGAGCAAGAGTTTTCAGTTCCAGCACCCCCTCCCCTCGCCTCTCCCCCAAGGGAAGGGGGAAAAGAGAGAGCGGTGGATCCGAAGGCGATAGCAGAAGCGGTCAGATTTGGGGCTCCGGGGTTTGAACTCAGCAGGACATACGTGCAACGTTTTAGGTGCCGGATTAGCGACTAATAGAGTTTTTCTATTTCCTCTAAATAGGTTTTCAAAGCCGCGTTACGCTTCAGCTTCATGGTCTGGGTCACCAGTCCGTTTTCCAAAGTAAAATCTTCGCCGGCAAAAATGAAACGCTGAGGTATTTCATATCCTCTGTAGGATTTCTGAAGATGCCTTATAATTTCGCCGGATAAGAAATCCTGAATATTCTTATTTCTTACTGTTTCCTGCGGGGAGTCTTGCGCCCATTTTGCGAACCGCTCATCTTTCTTCAACGCTGCGAAGTCCGGAACGATTACAGCGATGTTGTATGCCTTGCCGTCGCCCCACACAAATGCATTGGCAATGCCGCGCAATAGTTTAATGTCGGTTTCAATGGATTCCGGGTGAATGTATTTACCATTGGAAAGTTTATATTCATCTTTGAATCTACCTGTAATAAAGAGAAATCCATCGGCGGTCAGGTGGCCTTGGTCACCGGTGCGTATTCCGGGGAAGCCTTTCCAATTGTCCTTCATCATGACTTCTGAGGTCAGTTTTGGTTTATTGTGATATCCCATCATCACATGAGCGCCGTAGGCTATGATTTCTCCATCCTCACTCTCTTCACCTGTGAGAGACTTGTCAATTCTCACATGCATGTTTTCGACACATTTGCCGACGGACCCGTATCGGTTTCCCCAGAGAGGAGAATTCATGGTGATCGCGGGTGCAGTTTCGGTTAATCCATAGGCGTCATAAGTGGGAATACCGAGATCAGCAAAAAACATTGCGATATGAGGATTCATCACAGCGCTGGCCGTAAGAACACCTTCAAGCCGGCCTCCGAATCTTTCCCTGATTTTTGAAAATACAATTCTATCGAGTATTTTAAGCTTCATTGATTTGGTCGCCTTGCCTCTGCATTTGACCGCTTCGTTACACGACATATCGAAAAGCATCTTCTTAAGGCCGCCCTCTTCGTGCATTTTTGCATGAATCCCATCGTAGATTCTGTTGAAAACCTTTGGAACCGCTATGAGAAACGTAGGCTTGACCTTGAGAAGATCTTCTGCCAGCGTGTCGACCGATTCCATCAACGCGATGGCTCCGCCAAACTGCATGAAATTGTGCAGTTCCGCGCTCAAGCCATAGCTGTGCGCCCAGGGAAGTATCGCCAGAGAAATGGATTTTTCGTTAAGACCGGGAAATATGTGATAACCGGACTGTGAGCAGGCGGACAGGTTGCCGTGAGAAAGAAGAACCCCTTTAGGCTCTCCTGTCGTTCCGGAAGTGTAGATCAAATCAGCCGGTTCTGTCCAATGAGGCTTGTGTGATTGCACCGGCTTTTTCTTTCCGGCTTCTTCCATGACCTTAAGGCTTTTTTCACCTTCTCCGTAGATTATGAACACTTCCTTCAACGTTTCAATTTCATTTTTGAAATGCTGCACCTGCTCCAAGATTCTGTTGTCCTTGACAAAAAGATATTTTACCCCGCTGTCTCTGATGATGTATTGCCATGTTTTCAGCAATTCTTTTTCGTACATCGGTACAAAGATCGCGCCGAGCCCGTGTGACGCGTTTTCCAATACATACCATTCAACGGAGTTCCCTGTGATCACACCGACCGAATCACCCTTATGGATGCCCAGTTGGTGAATGCCGCTCCTGACGTTGTTTACTCTTTCGGCCAGCCCTTTGTAGGTGATCCATTCATACTGTTTTGTTTGAAGGTTTTTTGTTCCAATCGCATTTCGATCACCCCATTTAGTCACCGTGTCTTCAAACAGGTCCACGAGATTTCGCGGATGTTTGTAGAATTTGTCCAGCTCTTCAATTTGCTTTTCAGTGTATTTGATCATGACATTTCTCCTTAAGTCACATTGTTAGGCCAGCAATCAAAGAGGGCCATTCAAGCCGGTCATTCTGTCATATTGTATTCGCCGTTGAGGGCGACGACGTAGGTCTGCCAGACCCTTTCATACTGGGCAGGTTCGGGGACGGAGAGAATCAGCATGATCTCTTTGCAGTACTCCCGCTGGCTATCCTTCGTCGTGTGCTTCCCGTAGATCTCCAGGCCGAAGCGCGAAAAATCCCTGACCATGAAGTCGAAGATCTGGTTTAGTACATCCTTGTCCAAGTTCTCGATCTTCGCCTGCTCCAAGATGAGCTGGCCGTAGACGACTATGGAGAACATCTCCCCCATGGTCAGAGAGAAGGACGGATCCATTTCCTGGATATTGTCCGGGAAGGCTTTTGCCAGCATTTCCGTGAAGAGGTCGATCTGTTTGATGAATACGGCCACATTTGGGAGGTCTTTGGATTCAGCGAAGACAGGCCTGAAGTTGTGGAACTGGACTCTGCCCAGGCCTCTAGCCGTGCCCTGATTGAAAAGGAACAGATCGTCCTTCTGGCTGAAATCCGGCCCGACAAGGGCATATTCCTTGGGATTGAAGAAATAGTTCTTGATGAATTTCCGGATGAGTTGGATGTTCACATGGACGGTTCCCTCGAGCTTTGCCGGGCCCTTGATGTCGCCAGCGACGGTGGAGAAGTAGGTATCGCGCTCAAAGCCCTTGGCGGCGATGACATCCCACAACAACGCAATGACTTCTTCGGATTGGAGGGTGACCTTCATTTTGCTCGTGGGATTGTACAGGAGGTAGCGTCGGTCGTCCGCAGTGGCATTGCGGAAGTAGTCCGTGGCGCGGCGCTGGTAGAGCTTCATCCCCATGAGGCGCAGCCAAGCCTCCATAAAGTTCTTCTTCACATGCGGCATGTCCGTCACGCGGAAGCCGTAGAGGGTGCGATTCGCGGCGTGAGTGATCGCTTCGTAAAAGGCGTGCTCGCAGGCACCGATGGAGGCAGGACCGATGTTAAACTTGCCGATGTTTATCGTGTTCAGCGCCGAATCCCAAGCCGATGAGCCCCGGCTCAGGATGTCCGCTTCAGTGACAGGATAGTCGTTCAGCGCAAACTGGGCAACGTATTCCTGGTGGGAGATGACGTTTCTCTTCAGCTCAAAGGCCTTGTTGCGGAAGTTGGTGACAAAAAAGCAGTAGTCGTCGGACCCATCCCGGACCTTGCCTAGGGTGGAAACCATCTCCGCTTCATTTCCGTTCCCGATATAGTACTTCTCACCCCGGGCCAGCCAGCCGCCCTTCCCATCGGGGAAGAGGCTCGTCTCTGTGGAGTAGATATCTGCCCCGTGCGCCCGTTCTGAAAGGCCGAAGGCAAAGATGGCGCCCTCCTTCAGGAGGGCCGCCGCCTTCTTTTTGGCCTTTTCATTACTGCTCATCCAGATGGGGCCAAGGCCAAGAATGGTCACCTGGAAGCAATACCAGTAACCGAATCCGTAAAAGGCCAGCAGCTCGCTGTATTCGCTGTTTCTCGCAGTATCCCAGCGACAGTCGGGGTTGTCGGCATATTGCTTCGGCGTGAGGAGCTTGTAGAAGATCTGCTCTTTTTTCAGAAAATCGAGGAACTCCCGATACCAGAGGCGGCTCCAGTAGTCCTCCGTCAACTTGGTTTTGCCCATCCGGTTTTCGAAAAAATCGATCGTCTTGTCCATGACGGCCCGTGATCCTGTGTCGGCCATTAGACTCTTGTACTTCTTAGGCTGTAATAGATGATTCATGTGATCCTCCTTTTTCATGTGACGATCCGGATCCAGGATCCTGGATACTCGATGCTGGACACTGGATTCTGGCCAAACCGGAAAAGCGCACCGCGACTCACCGGGCAATCCGTTCTGCAAGTGGCCGCGCACAACGTGCCCTGCTCCAGGGGTAACCAGATGCCGCCGTGTCGCAGCAGAAATCTTGAACCAAGTGGCGGTGTTTATAGAGCAGATACCGCCACCCTGCGCCACCTTCTATGGCAAATAGAGATATCAGAAGTCCGGGGGGTCCTCGTTCTCAGAGATAGGTTGGAGATGTCTGCGCTTTCTTTCCCCGCTTTTCAATCTCTTCGGCAAAGAGATCGAGGCGCAGAGGGCAGGGAGATTGATTGAGGTCGACATATTGGCACTCAAGTTGATTGCATTGCACAAACAGCTCGGTTTTTGACTCACCGCTGAAAGAAGGTTTGTTTTTCAAAGTAATTTGAACAGCCTCAGACACAGCAGTGCAAAAATAACTTTTCGCCCTACGGTTCGCCAATGGGTTTTTCCTCCCTTTTGTGGGGACAGTAGAACGTCCGTGATATTTTGATATTCATCAACACTCAGCTACCCTGATCTTTCACTGTCTAGGATCGGGCACTCATTTTGGTGTATTCAGAATACCACAAAAAGAAAAGAGTCTGCCAACAAATTCGTTGCCTCAAGGCAGCCTGTTTTTGACGCCGGCTCTGATGGCGAAAAACAAAAGCGTAGGTTCTCATAGCCCGCTCGGCTGATTCAAAGAAGGGAATCCCGGCCTGACAGAATTGCTCGCCCAGGTTGAGGGCAATAGAGACCCATACCGTTTGCACCGATAAGCCGCCTCCCGGTTTTCATCCCACGGGGGGCTCCAACAATCGCCACGGACCGGGGATGGAAAAGCTCGTTGATCTGGGCAATCGAATCCTGATCGGATTTCATGATTCATCCCATTTACCCTGGCGACGAAGATCTTCAATGACGGTCTTCGCAACCTCCTTCAGCGCCAGCTTGTCCACTTTGGTGCTTCTTGTGATGGGGAAATCCTTTGCGGCCGGCCAGATCTCCACATGCTGGGGGCGTTTGTATGAAGCGATCTTTTTGCCGTGCTCCATCACCATGTCCGCTGTGATCTCAGCCCCTTTTTTCGGTCGCACAAAGGCGAAAATGCCTTCATCGAACGTCCTGTGAGGCATGCCGATCACCTCCGCCACATCCACTCCCTCAAGTCCGGCAAGGTGCGACTCAACCTCGTCCGGGAACACGTTATACCCTTTCTGCTTGATCACGAATTTGCGCCGTCCTGAAAGGTAAAGGGCTCGGTACGTTCCCATGTCCTTGAAATAGCCCAGATCCCCGGTGTAGAGGATACCCTCCTTGCATATGGTCTTCGCCGTCTCCTCCGGCATGTTGTAGTATCCCAGGAACACGATCGGGGGATGATAGCAAATTTCACCGACTTCGTTGTCGGGAAGTTCTTCCCCTGCCCTGCCGTCTTTATCCATAGGTTTTCGTACGGTGACCTGGGCGAGATCGGGAAAGCAGCGCCCCACCTGGCCGGCCATCTCTTCGATCGAGATGCCCTCCGGCGTGAAGGTGGCAAAACCGGCGTTTTCGGTCATGCCGATACCGGTGCCGTAAGCAGGCGCCATGGTAGAGAGCTTTTTGAGAAATTCCACGTCCACGGCCGACCCGGCATAGGCCACGAACCTCAGGCTGCTCAGGTCATACCGGCCATAGTCCGGGTGGTTCCAGAGCATGCGGAACTGGGTAGGGATCTGACCGAGGATGTTCACTTTGTGTTTTTCCACCGCTTCCAGGGTCATCTTGACATCAAAGATCCTGAGCAGGACCGTGGTCTCGCCCAGAAACATGGTGGTCATGTAACACTCGGTCACACAACCCACATGACTGGGAGGAAGGTTGATCAGAAGGCGGAAACTGCCTCCCCTCTCGGTCCCCATGCCACGGGCAAGGATTTCGTTCTGGACAATAATGTTCTCATGGCAGAGAAGCGCCGGCTTGGGCTCACCGGTCGTGCCGGTCGTATAGATGATCAGGGCCGGTGTGCGGGGCTCGACGGCCCCATAGGCCCTTTCAAGCTGCCGGGTGAAGAGATCCTTGAGCTTCAGGAAGACAAGTTTCTTTTTCTCCATCATCTCCGTGATCGCGATGGCGCCCTCCAGGAGATCACCGGGTTTGGGATCAGGCGTAAACTGCACCAGGTGTTCAACGGAAGGGCACTTTTCCTTGACACCTCTCCCTACTTCACGGAAATCACGCACCGGTGTCTTGCCCAGGAAGAAAAAGGCCTTGGGCCCAATCTTGTTAAGGTCCCTGACCACCTCCTCCTCCTTGAGGCGCAAATCCAAGGGAGCCAGGATCGCCCCGATCTTGAAACAGGCGTACATGAGCATCATGTGTTCCGGGATGAGCACGAGCATGGTGGCGACGCGATCCCCCTTCTTGATGCCCATATCCAGCAGCCTGAGCGCAAAGAAATCGATGAGGGAGAGGAATTTTTTGTAAGTGACGGTTTTCCCGTCTTCATGCTGGATCATGGCCGGTTTATCCGGAGTCTTATCGGCCCAGTGCTTGATGTAATCGTTGAGACGCGGCAACCGGATGTGCTGAGACGTCGTGTCCATAAACCCTCCTCTTTTCAAGGTCTACAGGTGAACGGATGAATCCTTTTTCAGCAGAGCGTAGCCGCCGCTAATGGCTCTTTGCCCTTCCTGATTGAGCACGATGAAGTGCAGGTCCGTAGCGTCATGCTTTCCGCTTTTGCCTACCAGTTGTACCCTGATCACGGTTCCCGGTAACACCATGCCGGTGAAACGGCAGAAGAGGGACTTGAGTGCGAGCGGGTTCCCTCCGGCCTCCCTGTTGATGAGCTCACGCACGGCAAAGGCGAGTGTGGCCGTGCCTTGCAGGATGTTGCCCGGCAACCCCACCTGACGGGCAAAGGCTCTTGACGTGTGAATGGGAAACACAATGTCCGTGCAGCCGTCATAGATGTAGGGACGCAAAGGGTCTATGGGAATCCGGCTTTCCCAGAGGGGTTCTTCGCTCTCCTCAGGGAGGGGCCCCTCGGGGAGTGGGTTCGCACACAATCCGTCATCGGTGCATTTCACGCCGCGCATCAGGGCACCGATGTGCTCCGTGAAAACCGGCTCACGGGCTTGGTCCATAGCGTCAAAACGCATGACGACCCTTGTGCCGGCCCTGTGCGGGAGAATGGCCGCAACCTGCCCCTTTACCGTCAGCCGGTCGCCGGGCCTTAAGGCGCGATGAAATTCGAGGGCTTCCGTATGATGGACCTGTGTCACCAGGATTTCCATGGGAAAGTCCTTTGCTTCAATGTACTCCCATATCCGCTCAAGGATGCGCCATGTCACGGCGACGCTGAACATGGGAGGCGCAATAATCCCTCCCTCCCGCTCATCATCCATGTAAGAATCGTTGTTGTCGTCCACTGCCGCCGCAAAGTTCATGGTCTGACGCCAGGTGATCTCCGTATGGTAGTCCTTCAGCGGTGTGCCGACAAAACGCGAACTCAGTTCCATAAGGGTTCCCCGTGAACACAGGATCTCGGTAGCCGGGAGTTGTTCGTTAGAGCCAGTGATCAGTTAGCAGTTATCAGAGGTTCGTGGCTTTTTCGAATCCCTGAGCCCCCGAAGTTTTTTTCTTATTTCCCTTCCTTGGCTTTCGCCGCTTTGAAGCTTTCCTGAACGGCCTTGAGTCTATCCGGCTTGGTCAGCATTTCATAAGCGGACAGCGCCACAGCCTTACCCACAAGGACAGTCGCTTTCCATCCTTCGTCGGAGTTGGCTGCCTCGCGCAAGGCCTCGGAGTGAAGCGCTGTGCCTTCGGGGGCGATCTTGAACCAGACGTTGACCGTGGGGTAGCTGGCGCCCACCATCCCAAGATCAGAGGAGGCCAGTTCATCGAAGTCCTTGAACTCGCTGGCCGCGATACCGAGGCCTTTCAAGTTGGCCTGGACCACGTCGAGCAAGGGCGGTACGGCGACCGCTGCTTTCAGAGCGACGCGGGGTTCCTTGAATTCCAAGGTGGTGCCGGTGCCCAGCTCCCCGGCCTTGGCGCACCTGACGATCTTCGCGTAAGCATCCTCCATGGTGGCGGTGTCGAGAGCACGGCAGGCAAATTCAGCCTGGGCCAGCTCCGGCACGATGTTCACCGGGCCGCCGCCCTTCGCAACGATGCCGTGGATGCGGACATCCTGGCGCAGGTGCTCGCGCAGCTGGTCAACGCAGTTGAAAGTGAGCATGACACCTCGCAGCGCGTTGATTCCCTTGTGGGGTGCTGCGGCGGCGTGTGCCGACTTGCCCTTGAACGTGAAGTTAGCCCGCTTCATTGCCAGCAGGCGCTGGTCCATGCTCCAGCGGTCTGCCCCGTGGGTAATAAACACGACGTCTGAGCCTTCGAAATGCCCGCCTTCGAGCAATGCCACCTTTCCTGCGCCCAGTGAGCCGCGCTCCTCGTCAGGCGTGCCGATGACAAAGACCCTGCCGGGAGTGTCCTTCATGACTTTGGCCAGACCCGCCGCCGCCATGAGCCCTGAAGTGGCGATCAGGTTGTGGCCGCAAGCGTGGCCGATGGCCAGCGCATCGTACTCCAGCATGAGGGTCACCGTGGGTCCGGGGCCCTTACCGGCCATCTCGGCCTTGAAAGCGGTCTTGGAGATGCCGTCCTTCACCAGGTCATCGGGAACCTTCAAATCGCCCGTCACCTTGTAGCCAAGCTTCGCGAGCTCCTCCTTCAGAAGCGCCGAGCTCTTGAACTCCTGCAGTCCTGTCTCCTTGAACTCCCAAATCTGTTGGGAGACTCCCCTGCAGTTCTTGCTCGCCTCATCGATCGCAGCGGTGATCTTCTTTGAATCCGCCAACACCGGGCCGGCAGTGAAAAAAAACATTACCGAAAGGACAGCAATCAGCATCACAGAACAAGCTTTCTTCATAGCTCCTCCTCCTGGGGTTGAAATTTCAGCTGCGGAAGCCATAGCGATTTTCCGCGACAAAAACCTGGTCCTAACGTGAGGAACGATAGGCGATTTGGGGTTGGGTGTCAAAGAAGAAGTGCCTAAAGTGAAAATCTGGAAAACCGGTGATCCGTCAACCGCCGTAGGTTATCAGTAAAACCCTACAAGAACCAGATAGGAAGGCCGCTCGTTACAATATGCGAGAGGGCTCAGGTCCCGGTAAGCCTTTTCTGTTGTTGACACTCAACGATGAGTTCCCCTATACTCCGCCGCGTCTGAAGAGAGTTCTTATCCCCTCCCCCAGGCGCGACTTCCGAATAATGATAGGGAGATACGGCATCCCTGGATTTGACGTGTACAAGGTTGATGGCTTCGGAAAGAACTGCGTTTACCCTTCGATACCTCAGGGTGAACGTTCGAATAGGATGGAGTTCTGACACTGGAGGTAAGGCCGCGGTGAGGGTAGACCAACTAGAAATTGGCGGTGTGAGATGTTCGAAATCCTGATCAGAAACGGGTTGGTCGTCGATGGCTCAGGAGCTGCGGGATTCCGGGCGGATGTGGCCACAGAGGGCGGCCGCATTGCGGAATTGGGCCTCCTGCCCGCTGCCGGGGCGTTGACGATCATTGACGCCACAGGCCTGGTCGTAGCCCCAGGCTTCATCGACATGCATTCCCATGCGGACTTCTCCCTCCCTGTGTGCCCCACGGCCGAAAGCCTCGTGCACCAGGGGATCACCACGGCCGTGGTGGGCCAGTGCGGCTTCTCCCCGGCGCCCCTCCTGGAAGAGACCCGCGAACAGGCGATCCGAATGATGGAGGCCTCCATTGGCCGGGCCGGCAAACCGTTGCCGTGGGAGCGATGGACCGGCTTCAAAACGTATCTCGAGGACCTATCGCGGACCGGCACCGCCCTGAACGTCGTTCCCCTGGTCGGCCAGGGAACCGTGCGGGCCGCGGTCGTGGGTTTCGGTCCTGGGCCGGCAAACCCGGAGCAGCGCAGCCGAATGACAGCAGAAGTGGCGCAGGCCATGGACGAGGGGGCCTTCGGCCTCAGCACCGGCCTGATCTATCCGCCGGGATCCTTCACCCAAACCGACGAAATCGCCGCCATCGCCCGTCCCGTGGGAGATCGCGGAGGAATCTACTTCAGCCACATCCGGGGAGAGGCGGACACCCTGCTGACCGCCATATCCGAGGCGATTCGAATCGGCAGGGAGTCGGGGGCGGCAGTGCAGATCAGCCACTTCAAGGTGGCAGGCCGCAAGAACTGGGACACGGTGGAGCGTGCCTTGGCCCTCATCGATGAGGCCAGGACTGAGGGGTTGGACGTGACCTCCGACCTTTACCCTTATCTGGCAGGCAGCACTGCCCTATCGGCCCTCCTCCCCCAGTGGGCCCACGAGGGCGGAAAAGAGGCGGTCGCAAAGCGACTGGCAGATCCCGGGGTGAGGGAAAAGATGGCCGTGTCCATGCAGTCGGAGGGATTTGCCAAAGACATGGAGTGGAACCAGGTGCTCATCAGCTTTGCTCCGGGCAAGGCTGAATACCAGGGCCGCTACGTGGCGGAACTGGCCCGGGACCAAGGCAAGAGCCCCCACGAGTGGCTCTTTGACGCACTCCTCGAAACCGGCCTGCGCGCCGCCATGATCACCTTCATGATGTCCGAGGAGAACCGGCTGAGGGAGCTTCGTCACCCGGCCATGATGATCGGCACCGACGGCATGGGCTACGCCCTGTCGAGTTCCATGTCTGAAGGGTTACCCCATCCCCGCAACTACGGCACCTTCCCGCGGATCCTGGGGCACTACGTCCGGGAGGAGAAGGTGATTTCCCTGGAGGAAGCGGTCTGGAAGATGACGGGTTTCCCGGCCCGAAAGCTGGGCCTCCGGGACCGAGGTCTGGTGAAAAAAGGCCATTGGGCGGACCTGACGCTCTTTGATCCGGAGCGTGTGGCTGACAAGGCCACCTATGTCTCACCGCACCAATACCCTGAGGGCATCCCTCACGTGCTCGTCCGCGGGATGTTTGTGGTGCGCGACGGCGTTCACACAGGGGCGAGTCCGGCGGGAGTGCTCCCGCGGCCCTCACCCTAAGGAGAAATTCGACTTGGTCTGGGCGATCCTCATTCTGAGCATCCTCTTTATGGTTGCAGGGGCACCCCTGGCCTACGTTGTCGGGGCATCGAGTGTCCTCGGATTCGTGGCCACGGACAAGGTGCGCTACCTCGCGGTCCTGCCCCAGAGGGTCTTCTCCCAGATCGATGTGTTCGCCCTCATGGCCATGTGTCTCTTCATCACCACCGGGGAGGTCATGAATCGAACCGGGGTGACCAAGGCCCTGGTGGATTTTGCCATGAGCCTCGTGGGCCGTCTTCGAGGCGGTTTGGGCTACGTGAACGTGCTGACGAGCATCTTCTTTGCGGGGATCTCCGGGTCGGCCGTGGCCGATGCGGCGGCCCTGAGCAACACCCTGGTTCCGGCCATGCTGCAGAAGGGCTATCCCAGGTCGTACGCAGCAGCCATCACCGTGGCGGGCTCCATCATCGGCCCCATTATCCCTCCGAGCATCATTCTGATTTTCTACGGCGCCCTGATGCAGGTGTCTATCGGTGGCCTTCTGGCTGCAGGGATTCTTCCCGGGTTCCTGCTGGGAGTTTCCCTCTTGATCGCCAACTGGTATTTTGCGCGCCGCCATCATCATCCCGGCGGACGGCACGAGATTGTACCGCCCTTCTTCCCCACCTTGTTTCGGGCCGGGCCAGCCCTCATGTTGCCTGTGATCATCGTGGGCGGGATTGTTGTGGGCGTGGTCACGCCTACCGAGGCGGCCGCTCTGGCTGTGGTGGCCTCTATCGCGGCAGGTGCGTTTTACGGCGGGGTCAATGTGCGGGTGGTCGTCATCAGCATGAAACGCACAGCGGTTCTGAGCGGGAGCATCTTCATGGTCATGGCTGCGGCAGCCTGCGCCGCGTGGATCGGCGCCTTGCAGGAGTGGCCCCAGGCCCTGGCCTCCCTGGTGACACGATTCGAGCTTTCCGGGATGTGGCTCCTTCTCATGGTGAACCTCCTGTTTGTCATCGCAGGGACCATCATGGAGCCGCCCATGTGTCTGGCCCTCCTCGTGCCCCTGCTCGGGCCGACCTGCGTGGCCCAGGGCGTGGATCCCATTCACCTGGGAATCGTGCTGTGCCTCAACATGACTCTGGGGCTGGCGAGCCCTCCTGTGGGCGGGTCGCTGGTGGTGGTGTCGGCTATCACCGGAGAAGATTTCTGGAGGCTGTGCGGAGCGGTGATGCCGTTTCTTGTCGTGGAGACCCTTGTTCTGCTGGTGCTGATCCTGGTTCCCGAGATCTCGCTGGTGATCCCGCGTTACTTTGGTTATTGAAACCCCCTCTTGGGAGGGGAGATATCTTTGCGGAGGTACGTTGTCATGAGAAAAATGCTCGGTATTTGTCTTGCTCTTTATGGTGTGCTGGCTTTGGCCGGGGTTTGCCCGGCCGCAGAGGTCAAGATCGCGCTGGATTCGCCGCCTGATTTGGAGAAAAGCGGCACCTACGTCTGGGCCAAGGCGTTTGGGGACCACCTCAAGGCCAACGGAATGGCCGTCAAGGAGTTCCCTCGGGATGCGCTCGGCGCTGAGGAAGAGAAGCTGGATCAGGTGAGCCAGGGTCTCCTGGAAGTCAGCATGTCCGACCTGGCCAAAGCAGGCCAGCTGGAGCCGAGCATCTTCGGCTTCAATCTCTTCTTTGTTTTCGACTCCATGGAGCACCTGGATCGAACCCTGCAGAAAACCGATCTGTTCAAGAAGGTGAACGACGGATCCACCAAGAAGGGCGTGAGGGTCCTCTCCATGGTGGCCGTAGGCGGATTCGGGGGCCTCTCGAACACCAAGAAGCCGGTCAACACGCCTGAGGACCTCAAGGGACTCCGGATTCGCGCCATGGACAAGGCCCAGGCTCAATACCTCGAGGCCTGGGGGGCCAACACAGTGATCGTGCCCTGGGCCGAGATCTACAACGCGCTCCAGACCGGTATCGCGGACGGGTATCTGAACCCGGCCGTCGTGCCCCTGCTCTTCAAGCACACGGAAGTGCTCAAGTACTACTCGGATCTTCGGTATTCACCGCCTCTCCGGCTGGCCATCTGCTCGGAGGATTGGTACAAGAAGCTCAAACCGGACCAGAAGAAGATCGTGGATGAGGCTGCTGCGAAAGCCACTGCGGCCAACCGGGCGTGGCAGATCCAGATCGACAAAACCGGGCTGGAAGACCTCGAAAAGGCGGGCACAAAAGTCGTCCGCACCACAGCCGATCAGAGAGCCCAGTTTGCAAAACTCGTCCGGCCGACCTATGAAAAAGTTGTAGGCGCCGACGTCGCGGCAGCCTTCATCAAGGCCTCGGATGCGAACCGGTAGGAGGATGGGATGCGCAGGATCCTCGCTCACAGCAGCGACTGCCTCGACCTGGGCTGTCAGTGGGTGGCCACGGGTTTTTTCATCGCCCTGCTGATTCTCGTCATTTTCCAGGTGGTGACCCGGTACCTTCTTCACAACGCACCGGTGTGGACCGAAGAAGTGGCCCGTTACTGCATGGTGTGGGGCGGCCTTCTGGGAGCCACCGTGGCTTTCAAGGAAGGGTCGGATCCCTTTCTGGTGCCGCCGCCCACCAAGGGGAACCCCCTGTGGCTCTCAGGGGCGCGGATCCTGCGTGCCATCGCTACAGTGGCCTTTCTGGGGCCTATTCTCTACCACAGTGACAAGTTTCTTCTCCGGACCTGGCAACGAACCACCGAGGCCCTGGGCATCCCCACGGCTTTTGTGACCGTGGCGGTGCCCCTTGCCGTGGCGGTGATCTTCTTCCATCTGCTGGCGCAACTGCTGGGGAAGCCCGGAGACTCGGAAGTGAAAGCGGAGAACGCCATGGACACGTCCGTGTAACGTCTTCGTTTCTCACACCTCCTCGATCTAATGGAGATTCGCGGGTCAAATAACAATTCTTTCGGTAGGATCTCGGTTTTCTCAAGTTACTAATTTACAAATGGATGTCCCCCATGCTGGCGACAGGTTTGAAAAGAGGTCACCTACAAACAAAAAATACCCCGACTGGGCCTCCTCGCTTCAGGTCAAGAAACTTCTGCACCAATCCCATTTCTCACGTCTCCATTTTTCCGCTGATGGCCTGTCGCGATTTTCACAACAGCCCCCGGTTTTTGGCCATAATCATCATCTGTTCCGCGCTGGTTGCAGGTGGTGTCATATGCTCTTTTTCCGGCTTAGGGACTAAGCCCATTGCCTCTGCTGAACAGGTTATTACACACAGACCGCATCCGATACACCTGTCTCTGTTAACCACTGCTATGTTATCTTCATCCATTTCAATGGCGTCCATCTGGCAGCGCTCCAGACAGGTCTCACAACCGGCGCACAGCTCTCGATCTACCATGGCAAAGTAGTTCGAACACACCAATTCAGCTGGCCTGGGATGATCCTTGATGGAGATTAGCACGCCACAACAGTCTCCGCAGCAATTGCACATTCCTGCAGGATTCTGGGCAGTGCCAGGCTGAGTAACGAGACCGCTTTCCTGTGCTTCTTTTAAGATGGATAGGGCTTCGTCAAGATCAACCTGGCGGCCCATTCCCCTATCCATATACAACTGCCCCATGGACCCGAACATGAAACAGGCTTCTATCCTTTTATCACACCCGCTGCCCAGAACCTTCTTCCTCGTTCTGCATATGCATTCCGCCACAACAATATTATCCTTAGATTTGAGAATCTCAACCGCGTCATCGTATATGGCCACGTGATGTGTGACAGCAACCGACTTATGTACCGGTATGGTTCGAAGAAACATACCGCCAATTTTATGGAAATTATGAGAGAATCCATCCTTGTGATACTGTTCCACCATCTCAGCGAGTTCGCGGTCCAGGCTCTTAAGCTGGAACTCAAAAAGCCCGTGGACAAAAGGGATGGCAGCATATTTTGATGAGTTTCCGCGCCTCAGCCTGAACAGTAGTCCCCTTTCCGTCATATCTTCAAGCCTGGCGGCAATCTCCTCAGCCGGTTTATCGGCTCTTTTGGCTATCTGTTCCGGTGTTTCGAGCCTTTGCGTCATCACTAAAAACAGCTCAACATCATCTTTTCTGAAGAGTTTTTTGAGGATCTTCAATTCGATGCCTGACTCGGTGGCTGGAAAACCGAGTGAATACATGTCCAACTGTTTTCGAAGCTCTTGGTAGATGTCTTTTGCCATACCTGCCTCCCATAGGTGAGGGAATGGTGAGACGAATGTGATAAGAACCTGCTTGCGGTGGGACGGAGTATAGGGTATCCGCACCCTGAGTGTCAAATGACAAAGCCAGTCCAAAGGTCGCGAGTGTTCGTCTTCCTACGTTATCATTTGGTGATGGGAGTGTGTCCACCGCCTTTGATGACCGTGTGGGGATTTGCTCGCGCGAGGCGCCCGGTTACTTCACGTCAGGATTGGGGAGCATGAAGTCACGCATGAGGTTCACGAGATCGTGCCACGAGGCCATGAATGCACGAAGGGTGCGCACGGTCGCCCCATAACTGTCGAACTCTTCCACCCTCATGCCGTCCGGCTCGTAGGCGCGGCGGAAGTCCGCGAAGTTCTCATAAAGGAGGTGGAAGTACTCCTTGGGTACAGGGTTCTGCATCCGCTCGATGACCGGCACGTCGGACCCATTGAACTGGAGCTGCCACTCGTAGGGGATGGTCATGCTGAGATCGCCGCCGATGAGCTCCGACCAGTGCATGGGGTGCCTGTAGGCCGCGGCGAGCAAACGCGCCCGGTAGCCTTTCTGGCGGTAGATTTCGTAGGCTTTCTTGATCACAGCAATCCCCGCCCAGTGGAGCGCGCCGGGATCCACCACGATCGTGTCGCGCTGGGCGACGACCTGCAGCCAGTCATCCAGCCGGCCGATCATAATCGTGCAGACCGGGGTCATGTCCGCAATGGGCTTGCCCTCCTTTGCACGGCGGTTCAGGCCGCGCTCCACCGCCTCGGCGACGGCGATGGCCTGGGGCACGGTGAAGCTCACCGTGGCGTTGATGTTCACGCCGCGGTAGGTTGCCTCTTCCACAGCCGCGACACCCCCCTTCGTGGCAGGAAGCTTCACCTGAATATTGGGTGCCAAACCGTGGAAGTAGATCGCCTGCCGCACCAGACGCTCGGCGTCCCGGTACCACTGCGGGTTGGTCTGGATCGACAGCCGGCCCCGCAGGCCTTTCCGCGCCTCGAACACGGGCAGGAGCACCTTGGAACCGCGCACTCCGACCTCCTCGTACACCTGCTGGGCGATCTGCTCCTCATCCCACGTGGGGTGATCGAGAATGACCTGCCGGATACGATCCTTCCACTCGGCCAGCGCCGCCTTGAGCACGGTATAGACGATGAAAGGGTTCGATGTGGCTCCGGTAGCGCCGTGCTCGATGGCGTACATCAGCTCCGGCACCGAGCAGGAGTCGTTCCAGAATTCGGTCGGCGTGGTGGATACGGTTTGGTGAAGCGGGCTTTTGTACTTCAATGTATTTCTCCTTTTTCGATTCATTGTACGAACTGTAAGTTCAATCGCAATAGCGAAGTTTCCGTTTGTTGCCCCCTCCCCTTTATCCCCTCCCACCAGGGGAGGGGAAAGAACGGCGTACGCTGAGCTCCGACACATCCCGGGCAATGAAAGGGGTGAGGATCCGGAACTGATCTTCGGCGGCAAACCCCGTGAGCACGCCGATGGATGCCTTGAGGCCGGCGTTGATTCCCATTTGCACATCGCTGAGCGCGTCCCCGACCATGACGGCCTTTGAGCTGCCGATCCCCAAGCGGTCGAGGATGATGTGGATCATCTCGGGATCAGGTTTTCCGCGGGCCACCTCTTCTCCACCGATGATCAGGTCAAGCTTGTCGATGACGCCCATAAACTCCATGGCCAGACGGGCTCGTCGCCCGATGTCCACTGTAGCCAACGCAATGCGGCAACCGCGATCCCGAAGCGCACTCATCAGGGACACCGCGCCCTGGATGGGCCGGATGAATTGGCCTGGATTACCAATCGAGATCTCGTCAGCACGATCGAAGGCCTGTTCGCAGATCGCCAAGGTGTCTCTGAGGCCGATCCCGTCAAGATAATCCGTGGCTGATTTGAGGACGATCTCGCGCTTCTTGAGGCCCACAGGCCCGTCCTGCCGGAGACGTCCGGCTTTCTCATCCACACCCAGCGCCCACCGAAGGCCTGCTTCATGTTCCGTGCCCAATCCCAACGTTTCGCAGACGATCCTGGCGCGCAGCTCCACCATCTGCGACCAGTAGGGGTAGAGCTCGATCAGGGTCCCGTCCTTGTCGAAGATCACGAGGCTCACGTCACGGATTACGTTTGAGTTTACTGAGAGGTCGATCATACGAAGTCAGCCACTGTCGGCTGAGGCCAACACCTTGAGGGACAAAGGCACAGAGGGGCAAAGGTACAGAGCGGAACGGTTTTTCTGCTTTGTGCCTTTGTGCCTTTGCAACTTTGTGCCTGCGTCAAGCGTAGAAACCATAGCTAAATCCTCGCCTAAAAGCGCGCGTTTTTCAGCTACCCGCTAGTCCTTCAAAGCCCCCATCGTGAGCCCCTGCACAATGGTCTTGCGCACGAAGAAGGCAAACACCGAAACCGGAAGGACGATGAGGGTGGCGGCGGCGCCGATGCCGGCCCAGTCGATCTTGCCGTAGGAGATAAAGTTGTAGACGGCCACCGGCACGGTCTTGGTCTGAGGGCCGGAGAGAATCAGCGAGAAAAGAAACTGGTTCCAGGAGAAGATGAACGACATGATGGCCGAGGTCGCGATACCGTTTCGCACCAGGGGCAGAACGATGATGAGAAAGGTTTTCAGCCGCGAGCATCCGTCGATCATAGCCGCATCTTCCAGCTCGGCCGGCACGCTTTCAAAAAAGGCCACCATGAGCCAGGCCACCATGGGCAGCGTGATGATCAGGTGGGTCAGGGTCAGCGCCGTGTAGGTGTCGATGAGCTTCAGGTATCGGAAAATGATGTACCAGGGCAGCAGGTAGCTCACAAAAGGAGTCATGCGGGCGAGCAGGATGATGATGCCGATCTTGCTCTGCCGGTACTTGGCGATGGAATAGGCCGCCGGCAGCCCCAGCACCAGAGAGAGCCCCGTGGACAGGGTGGCAATGATGAGACTGTTCATCAGGTAACGGAAAAAATTGTGCTGCTCAAACACCGCCTTGAAGTTTTCTAGTGTGGGCGTGAAAAGGAACTCCGGCGGGTAAGCGATGTTCTGCACGCCGGTTTTGAGTCCGGTCATGATCATCCAGGCGAAGACAAACAGCGGCGGCACGCACAGGCCCGCAGCGCCCGCATAGAAGAGCGTGGTTCGGAAGGTCTTGACGGCAGCTCGCTTCGTCATCGTCTCTCGCACGCCATTACCGTCAGCGGTCCAGAGCGCTGAGCCGCATCCGGTTCATGATCACGTTGAAGACCAGCACGATCATAAACACCACCACCATGAGAGCTGAGCCGTAGCCGGCTTTGAAGAAGCCGAACCCGACCTGATAGGAATAAAGGTACAGGGTTTCTGAGGCGATGCCAGGGCCCCCTTGGGTGATGGTGTAGATCATGTCGAATTCCTTGAGGTTGTCCAGCGAACGGAGCATCAGGGCCGCGATCAGCACCGGCCGGATCAGGGGCAGAGTGATGTACCAGAAGATCTGCAGCGCGGTTGCCCCGTCGATGCGGGCGGCCTCGTAGGGGTCCGGCGGCAGGGATTTGAGCCCCGCCAGCACGATGAGGGTGATCATGGGAGTCCACTTCCACACATCCACCATCACCAGCGAAAGGACGGCGGTATGCTCGCCGCTCACCCACAGGCTGCCCGGCAGCCCGATGCTGCGCAGCAGGTAGTTCAGCACCCCGATCTCGGGATTCAGCATGACCCGCCAGATCAGCGCGACAGCCACCGGGGTCGCGGCAAAGGGGAAGATATAGATGGCCTGGACAGCCTCGCTGCCCCTGAATTCGCGATTGAAGTACAACGCGATGAGAAGCCCCAGCGCCAGTTCGAGGAAAAGGCTCAGCCCGCTGAAATAAACCATCACCTTGATCCCGTTCAGGACACGCTCGTCCGAGATCAGTTCGATGAAGTTGTCGAGGCCGATGAAGCGCGGCTGACCCAGTCCGACGGTCCACTTGGTGAAAGCGAGATACAGGTTGAAGGCGATGGGAAGCACCACGATCAGAAACAGCACGATCACCGCCGGCGCCGGATAAACCAGCGACTGACGTCGATCCACAAAGCGGCTGACGGTGGTAAGAGTGTTGCTCATGGTCGTGGTTCTGTAATAGGCGAAAATGCCGACAGAGGGTCGATAGGTTCACCCTTCCCCTCTCCCCCAGCTTGGGGGAGAGGGAGTGGTAAGGGCCTTAACGGTTAACCATCAAATCCGTCGGCAAGAGTTTAGATCTCCATCTTCTTGTCCATCAGCTCGGCGGCCTTCTTCGCCGACTCAGCCACGTCCTTGCCTTGGATGGCGTCCACGATCACCTGACCGGTAATGTCGCGGATCTCTGGCACGTTGATGACGGGCGGGTTCCACTGGGGGTTGCCGAGCTCAAAAGACTTCTTCGTAGAGGCCGTCCAGTCCGGCTGCTTGTCCCCAGCCTTGTATTCTGCGGAATCCCAGGCCGAGGCCCGACCTGCCGGGACCCCGGCCAGCAGTGCACCCAGGGCGTTTGGTTTGTTGGTGGCCCACTGGATAAACAACCAGGCCGCCTTCTGCCGTGCCGGGGCGCTGTTCTTGTTGATGGACAGGCTCCAGTTGGAAACATGGGGTACGCTTCCTGCTGGGCCCGCCGGAATCACGGCGTACCCGACCTTGCCGGCAACCTTCGATTCCTTGGGATTCTCGTACAGGGATTTGAACACGTTGGCGTCATAAATCATGGCGGCCTTGCCCTCCATGAAGACGGAGGTGCTTTCGGCCCAGTGCAGCATGGTGCCGCCCTCGGGCCCGTAATTCCTCAGAAGGTCGCCGTAGAACTTGAAGGCCGCGATGCTCTGGGCAGAGGCGAGGTTCGACTTGCCCTGGGCGTTGGTCCAGGACCCGCCGAAGCTGTAGAGGAAGTCCACCCACTGGGAGGTTGCGGCAGCGCCCTTTCCGCGCAGGGTGATGCCCACCATTTTCTTGCCATCAACCTCCTTGCCGTGGAAGAACTTGGCGGTCTCCTCCAGTTCCTTCATGGTCGCGGGGACCTTGACCTTGAACTGGTCGAACAGGTCCTTGCGGTAGGACAGCAGTGAAGTTTCGGCGTTGATGACAACGCCGATCTGCTTGCCGGCCACCGTCGACGCTTGAGTGAAGCTCTTGAAAAAGTCTTTGGGGTCCCAGGCGGCGTCAGTCAACTTGGGGTCCTTGATGTAGTCGTCCAGGGGCTGCAGCCAGCCTGCCTTCGAGTAGTACAGATCGTCCTGTCCGGGCATGATCATGTAGCCGTCCAGCTTGCCGCCGGCATTGAGCTCGATGGTGCGTTTGTTGCGGTATTGATCCTCGGGAAAGACCTCGAAGACGACCTTGATGCCGGTCAGCTTCTCGAACTCGGGGATCTTGGGTTCAATGAAGGTCGTGAAGGGGTGTTTGTTCATCAGGAACCGAATCTCAGTTCCCTGAAACTGCTTCCAGTCCACCTGGGCCAGGGCAGTTCCAGACACCGTCACTGCGCACAGCAAAGCCATCAACATAAAGAATGCAATCTTTCTCATGGGATACCTCCCTCCTAAATGGGTTTCAGTTGTTGATCGAGTCTCCAGTTGAACAGTCTTCAGACAATGGTCCGCGATGTTTCCCGGTCGAATAGATGAGTTTTTAGCATTTTCAGCTCGACTTCAAGCGTCTGTCCCACTGCCAACGGCCGTTCCGGGGATTCCATGCGGGCAACAATGGAATGGGGTCCGCAGGTCAGATACACAAACATCTCCGCCCCCAGGGTTTCCACCACATCTGCACGCGCGGTGAGCGTGTTGCCATTGCCTCCCCCTGCTGTGGGCTCCTGCGCCGCCATGTCCTCGGGCCGCACGCCAAAGATGACCGGTTGGCCGGCAGCCTTTTCGAGATGGGGATGAAACGCCTCGGGTAATCTCACCGTGAAAGCGCCGGCGTCAATGAAATACCGATCCTCTTCACAAACGAGTGTTGCATCGATGAAATTCATGGCCGGGGAGCCGATGAACCCGGCAACGAACTGGTTGACCGGGTGCTTGTAGACCTCCAGCGGCTCTCCGGACTGCTGCAGGCTGCCCTTGTTCATGATGAAGATCCGGCTGGCCATGGTCATGGCCTCCACCTGGTCGTGGGTGACGTAGATGATGGTCGCCCCCAGGCGGCGGTGGAGCTTGCTGATCTCGGCCCGCATGGCCACCCGCAGCTTCGCGTCCAGGTTGGACAGCGGCTCGTCGAAGAGGAACACCTTGGGCTTGCGCACGATGGCCCGGCCGACCGCCACGCGCTGCCGCTGGCCGCCCGAGAGCTGCTTGGGCCTGCGGTCCAGCAGCTCGTGGATGCCCAGGATGTCGGCCGCCTCCTGCACGCGCTGAACAATCTCCTCCTTCGAGAACTTGCGCATCTTCAGCCCGAAGCCGAGGTTCTCGCGGACGTTCATGTGGGGGTAAAGGGCGTAGTTCTGAAACACCATGGCGATGTCGCGGTCCTTGGGCTCGACGTCGTTGACAAGCCGGTCTCCTATATAGATCTCCCCTGACGAGACGGACTCGAGACCCGCAATCATTCTGAGCGCCGTGGTCTTGCCGCACCCGGAAGGCCCCACCAGCACGGCGAACTCCCGGTCCTGGATCTCGATGCTGAGATTGTCGACCGCGATAACGGACTTGAACTGCTTCACCACGTTTTTCAGAGTTACGCTGGCCACTCCGCATTCCTCGCTGGAGATTAACAGGCTGCTGAAAAAAGCCCATCTGCATCCTTGGCCTATTTGCACGGAAAAGTGTCAAATCGAATAAGAGGAAAACCCTCCGTCTACGGGCACCACGACTCCGGTCACGTAACTCGACGCATCCGACAGCAGCCAGAGGAGAGTGCCGATCAGATCGTCCGGCTCCCCGTAGCGGCCCATGGGGGTGTGGGCGATCACCTTTTGCGCACGCGGCAGCAGTT
Organism: uncultured Desulfobacteraceae bacterium; assembly: GCA_964580575.1. Classification (GTDB taxonomy): domain Bacteria; phylum Desulfobacterota; class DSM-4660; order Desulfatiglandales; family HGW-15; genus CAVPDE01. The sequence goes on along the minus strand of CAZOLJ010000008.1, from coordinate 29,114 downwards.
CACCTGTGTTCCGATCGATGTGCAGAAATTTCAGCTGTTCGGTCATGAAAAACCCCGGGGCAAGGGCATTGACCCGCACCCCGGTGCGGGAAAAATGAACCGCCAGCCAGCGCGTGAAGTTGCTTACGGAAGCCTTGGCAGCCGAGTAGGCCGCCACCTTGGTGAGCGGCGTGAAGGCGCTCATGGAAGAGATGTTGACAATAGCCCCCTTGCCCTTTGTCACCATTCCCTTGGAAAAAACCTGGGTCACCAGAAAGGTGCCCAGGAAGTTGAGATCGAACACCTGGCGGAACCCGGCGGGGTCGAGATCGAAGAAAGATTTTCCATCCGGTTCCGGAGGTTTCTTAGGCTCGTGGAATTCGTCCGAGGTGCTTCCCCGCGGGTCGTTGCCCCCGGCGCCATTGATTAGAAAATCCGGCGGCCCCCACCGGCGACAGACCCCATCGTAACAGCCCCTGAGCTGGTCCGCATTCAGGATATCACATCGATACGCCTCGGCGACCCCGCCGGCTCTGGACACGGATTGGGCACGGGCTTCGGCCTTGTCCAGGCGGACATCGATCACAGCCACTTTCACGCCCATGGCGCCGAGGACCTCGACCATATGGCCGCAAAGATCGCCGCCCCCGCCGGTGACGGCGGCTGTTCTTCCGGCTAAATCAAAGCGGTTGAGGATCTCGTTTGCCATCGTGGCCTCACTTCCAGTGAAGCTCCCCGCGCGGGAGCGCGGGCATCAGGGGAAACGACCAGCGGAACTGCGCCGCAGTCCCCTCTCGCCATGCCTCCCCCGTTCCGGAGCACGGGGCATCTGGCGAAGGCGAGTGAAACGAAATATGGACGATTTGGGCTTGCCTGTCAATGGGAAACAGGCCGTTGCCCGGACGGCACCGGAGCGCCGCCCGTCTGGAGGAGGGTGCCCTTTCTTTCACATCGGGGCTCCCGGCACCAGGTCGATGACCGTCACCTCGGGCGGTGCAAGAAACCGGATGGGTGGGCCCCATGTTCCCGAGCCTCTGCTCACGTAAAGCGACGATCCCGAGGGCAGGTCATAGAGTCCGGCAAGTTGTGGGTGAACGAGACGGACGATGAGGGTCCAAGGAAAAATCTGGCCCTTGTGGGCATGACCTGAGAGCTGCAAATCGAAAAGACCTACCGAGCTTTTTTCCACGTCAGGCCTGTGTTTCAGAAAGAGAGTGAATTTGTCTTTAGGAAGTCCGGAAAGGATTTCTCTTTCCGGCACTTCCCTCGATGGGCCGTAACCTCTCACCACGGGGTCATCGACACCGGCGATAGTGATCAATCCTGCCACGCTCGTCCCTTGTCCCCGGAGCACATGGAATCCGGCCTGCTTCATGAATTCCAGGGACCGATCCAGACCTGCATAGAACTCATGATTGCCGGTGATAGCATATTTTCCCAGAGGGGCTTTGACGTCTCTCAGCAAAATACCCACCCCGTTCAGGCTGTCTGTCTGACCGTCCACCAAGTCGCCGGTGGAAACGAAGATATCTGGGGAAGCGGCCGTAACTTTCTCCAGGATCCTCGACAGCCTGGGCTCACGGACCAGAAGGCCCAGGTGCACATCCGAGATCTGGGCGATTCGAATCGGTCTGGTGATTTTTGGAGACTTGAGCACAAGAATCTCCGTCCGGATGTTCATGGCCTCGAAGAGTCCGTACCCTGCCGCGATCACGGAGGCAAAGAGAGGGAGGAAGAACGCCTGACGAGCTGAGAATCTGACGACGTCTAGACTCGCCTTCAGCAGGCCTTCGGCCGCATAAACCAGGAAGCGCCACACGTCGAGCGTGAAAGAGGCCGCGAAGAACAGAAACAGGAGGCCCATCCAGGTGTATCCCCCATAGGCGAAAACCTTCGCCGTCCTTTCAAACTCAGCCGATTCCACGACCCTGACGATGATCGGTGTCAGGATCATGAGGATCATGAGGACTGCAATCAGAGCGGTGGCGATACCGCTCAGGGCCACGGCTCTGCGCAGTTTGAGGAACGCATAAACGTGCATGCTGGCATAAATCGAAGTGAACGTGGTGATGAAGAGAAAGAATCTCACTGAAACCTATCTCCATTGATTGCGGCTCTCATCAATCGCTTTCTCTGTTTCATGGTCATTGCCTGGACAAGAATATTAATCTCGTTTTTCGAAAATGCTATAGCGTGACCGATTTTATCCCCGGTCTCCGTTGTGTGCACTCAGAAGCTCGTGAGCTCAGGGAAAGATTCACCCCTTGCCTTTCGAAAGCAAGGGGGAAGACGGAGGGGAGGGGGTGAAAAGCCCTGCTTCATCCGCTCCGAGCAAGCCGGCTTTGCGCGATCGCTCGTCCGCCAGGGACAGTTGCCGCACCGCCTTGTCCGTGATGATGGAAACTCTGCGTTTCTTATCGAGCGCTTCTGCAATGAGATCCATAGGCCCATCCTGCGAGCTCCATCCCAGCGCGTCAAAGCGCGCCAGGTCCAGCGGCAGGGTGTAGGCCCGGAGTGTCTTTTCGCCGGCCACATTGAAGAACTGTTCAAAATAGGAAAGGACCAACTCTCTCAGGTTCCGGAACAGGGGCTCCCTAAACCGAAGACCCACAAAATTGGACTTGGCCACCGCTCCCCACAAGCCCTCGAGCTTGTAAAGAGCAATCAGGTGGTCGTCATCCCTTTCATTGGGAACGAGTTCCAGGACCAGAGGAGGGAAACCGAGTTTCCGCAGCGCCGCTGCTGCGAAAACCGCGCCGTCAAAGCAGTGAGCCCTGCGCTCGCGCAGAACGCGGAAGGGACAGCGATAGATGTCCTCCGTGGAGTAGCTTGTCTCGTCAAGAAACTCCTGTATTCTGCCAGGACTCGTCAGCCTTTTCATGATCCTTTGCTCGGATCTCATCAGCGTTTCTCCAAAAGGATCAGCCCTCATGACCTGGCCTCCCCTTTCGCTCCATGGCTTCCCGGCACTGTATGGCAAAGCTCAGCGCTTCCAGCGCCTCTTCGGCAAACCAAAAAGTGGGAACCCCTCTTGGCTCGAGAAAAGCCTTGGCCGCTTCCATATGTTTCTTTTGTCCGCTGCAACTCACGTAGATCGGCTTTTGCGGAAAGCGGCGCGATAGATCCACTACAAAATCCAGTGGTGGCGCTCCGGTTTCATCCGTGAGCATGAGGATGGAGACCACCGCGTCGATATGGGAGTCCATCAGCACGGTCTCCATTCCTTCACGATAGGCGGTTTCTGCACCGTGGAGGGTGGCGCTCGGCCAGATGTCCACAGGGTTTCTCATTCGAATGAAGGTTGGGCTGATGGTCTGAAGGCGGCTCCGCGATGGCTCCGTCAGGTCCGGGACTCGGAGTTGCAGGTTCCGCTCACAGAGGTCCGTCATACAAACGGCCATGGCCCCTGAGGGAGCGAGCACCCCCACGCCTCTTCCCTTGGGGAGAGGCATGAGGGCAAGAGCCTTTGCAGCCAGAACAAGGTCGGAGTATTTAGACATGCGGACCACCCCGGCCTGGCGCAGGGCCCCGCTCACTAGGCGATCGTCCGCGGCCATGGCTGCCGTGTGAGTGACGGCGGCCTTGGCTCCCTTCTCCGTGCTTCCTCCTTTGAGCAACAGGACCGGTTTATGACGCGTCACTTTTCGAGCAACCTCCAGGAAACGCCTGGGTCTCTTGAAGCTTTCCAGGTAGAGCAATATGGCCTTTGTCTCAGGATCCTCCCCCAGATACTCGAGGGCCTCACTCTCCTCCACATCCGTTTTGTTTCCCAGCCCGATCACTCGCGCCACGCCGTAGTTTTCCGATGACATGATGTAGCGCATGCTGTGGGTAGCGAAGTTCCCTGTTTGAGCAATGTAGGAGATGTTTCCACGAGGGACCTTCCCGAGGGGGAAAAAACTGGCTGCAACATGTTGCGGCATGGAGAGAAGTCCCGACGTGTTCGGCCCCAGAACACGCATTCCCGTCTCCCGGACGACTTTGAGAATTTCCTCCTGGAGTTCTTCTCCCTGGTCATCGACTTCGGCGAAACCTCCTGCCACCATTACCGCCGCTTTCATTCCCTTTTCGGCGCACTCTTTCAACGCCTGGATGCTGGCTGAGGCAGGCAGGACGAGCACGGCAAGGTCAATGCCCGCAGGAAGATCAGCGATGGATTTGAAAACCCTGACCCCCAGGATCTCTCCTCCCCTGGGGTTCACGAGATAGAGGTTCCCGCGGAAATCATTGCTTTGAATATTCCTGATGATATCGTTCCCACCTTTGCCGGCCGTGGCCGAGGCTCCGATGACTGCGACGCTTTGAGGTTCAAGAAACTTCTTCAGTGCCGCTTCCAACGTAAACCCTCCTCCCTTTTCCTCTGTACGGATTTTCATATACCTGTGAGTCATCAGGATCGTCAAAGAAATTCTGCTTTGCTGATTTTCTATGAATCGTGCTTACTGTGATGACAACTTCTTCTTCCTCAGGATGGGGAAAGGCAGAAGGAGGGGATGGTCATGCTGAAATCATTTGTTTTGACTTTGGGGATGATAGTTATGATTGCAACAAGCGCTTCAGGCGATTCAACAAAGGGGAATGTTTCCGAACAGAGATTCGAGAAAGCAACTTTTGCGGGTGGCTGCTTCTGGTGTATGGAGCCGCCTTTTGACAAACTGGACGGCGTAATATCCTCTACCTCCGGGTACACGGGGGGGGCGGAAAAGGATCCGACCTACGAGCAAGTGTCCGCAGGAAAAACAGGGCATCTGGAGGCCCTTGAGGTGACCTATGATCCTGCAAAAGTCTCTTACGCTCAACTGCTCGACGTTTTCTGGAAGAACATCGATCCTACTCAGAACAGCGGTCAGTTCGTGGACATCGGATCCCAGTACCGAACTGCCATCTTCTACCACAACGAGGAACAAAGACGACAGGCGCTGGAATCCAGAAACCGCTTGCAGGAATCTCGAAAGTTCGGAAAGCCGATTGTCACGGAAATCCGTCCGGCCATGACATTCTACAGCGCAGAGGATTATCACCAGGACTACTACATCAAGAATCCGATTCGATACAAATATTACCGCTGGGGTTCTGGGAGAGACCGGTTCCTTGAAGAAACCTGGGGCAAGAAGGATTAGAGATAGACTTTTGAGAGTTGGTTGCTATAATGGGCCGCATTTCGAGCACAAGGGCGGGCTTCTTCGGAACAGGGCTTGGGATGGTTCAGTCTTTTGACAGGGAGGGGATCGTGGCACAAGGACACAAGAGCACCAGCATCAGAAAGAAGCAGATCATGGATGCGGCTAGGAAACTGATCATGAGGGCCGGCAGTGAGCACGTGACCGTGAGGAATATGGCCAAGGAGGTTGGAATCTCGGAAGCCGCGATCTATCGCCACTTCAAGAGCAAAACGGAGATCTTATCCTTTCTGGCGGACAGTGTGGCGGACGGGTTGCTCCACGACATCGACATGGCTGGAAGCGTGGGCTTCACTTCCGTGGACATCCTCGATGAAATCCTGAGATCGCACCTTTCCAGGATCGAGCAAAGACGAGGGCTCTCCTTCCTGGTGCTGGCGGAGATCATCAGTTTCGGCGACAAGTCACTGAACAAGAAAGTCTCAGACAATATCCAGATCTATGTTGACCGGCTGAAGCTGCTCCTCGCCGACGGAGTTCGGGCCGGTCTCATCAGGGAAGACATCAACCTCGAAGCCGCTGCACTGCTTCTTTTCGGAATGATCCAGGGTCTTGTCAATATCTGGGCTCTGAGCGGCTACAAGTTCGATCTAACCGAAAAATATTCCGAACTGTGGAAGGTTTACAGGGACTCTATCAGCGTGCGCTGAGAGTTGCAGAGGAGAGGTTGCCCTTCGCTAGCCCCCGAACTTTCTGTATGCCGCCATGATCACCGTAAATAGGATGATCAGACCAAAAGCTCCCACGAAAAACCAACGCACATAAGTCCCGAGTTTTCCCTTGCCCTCTGTGTTTTCATTCTTAGATTCCATTTCCATTCTCCTTTGTAAGTGATTTTCGTCTCTTCGAAAGCCTCTCGGAGAATTTTCTTACCCTTTCCCTGGCGCCGCTCCAAAGGCTAACGATTACTTACTGAGCAATCGTTAACTATTAATATACTCCGGAATTCTCGTGTGTCAATTAGTTTTTTGTGCTGAATTTATAAGTTATATCAAATTGTTATATTCTTCATGATAGTGATTGCTCACATACTAACAGGGGGCTTTAACTCCACGAGATCGTCTATGAATGGACGGCGGCAATGCCATGGATGCATGCCTTGACAGTAGAGGGCGCCAACTCTATACTCTCGAAAAATCAGGCGGTTTTGGGAAAAGAATTGATGCGGGACTCACCTGTCGGCCCAAGGAAACATCGCCTTTGCCGATGGAGGGAGGGGAAAGAATGGACACGAACCTAGGGTCTGGTAGAGCAAAAGAGATTTTTCGCAGGATTGTTCGGAGCAAAATCTTTCTCATCGTCGCAGGGGCCCTCCTTCTCTACACCGCGGTCGGATTCTTTCTCGTCCCTTATGTGATCAAACAGCAGGCGATCAAATATGTCACCCAGAGCCTGAACCGCCAGCTCACCATCGAGGAGGTGGCCACCAATCCTTATACCTTCACGCTTTCCATTCGAAATCTCGATTTGAAAGAACAGGACGACGCCACGCCCATTCTGCGGTTCAAGGAACTGTTCACCAATTTCGAGTTGTTCTCCAGCCTGAAAAACCGGGCTTCTACCTTTGCCCTCATCCGCCTTGACGAACCCCGTGTCAACGTCCTTATGAGAAAGGACGGGAAGCTGAACCTCTTAGAACTGGCTGCGGCGGCAGTCGGCGAAGAAGGGCAAAAGCCGCAAGAGGAATCCCCTCCCACTCGCATGATCTTGCGGCAGTTCCTGGTCCAGTCCGGCTCCGTCGATGTTTCGGACCATCGGGTGACTACCCCGGCAAAGGTCACCCTCCAACCTCTCAACCTGGAGATCAACGAACTGACCACGATCCCCGAACGACGCGGGCCGTATACCATCGCAGCCACGATGCCGGATGGGAGCACTCTTCGCTGGCGTGGTGAGGTGTCGCTCCACCCGGTTTGGTCCGAAGGAACTCTCTCCTTCGAAAAAATCAGGGTGGCCACGGTGTGGCAGTTCATCCGGGACCAACTCCTGGTCAAGAAGCCTGAGGGCTCTTTTGATCTTGAACTCCGTTACCGTTTTGCCCTCACCCAAGAGCAACCCCACCTCGGCATTGAAGGCTTGCATTTCAAGGTTTACGACCTTTCCCTTGAGGCGCGCGACAAAGCAGGAACCCTACTTCAAATGGCCGAGGTGGACGTAAAAGAGGGTCGTTTCAACCTGGACAAGAGAGAACTGGTCATCGGCCACATGGACGTTTCAAAGGGAAAGATCTCTGCATCCTTGAACGAGAACGGTCGGATCAACTGGCTAGACCTGTTCATTGCGCCCAAGGAGAGCGCCGACCAGGATATGCCTAAAGAAGACTCCTCATTCGAGCCACCGTGGCGGGCGGCCTTACAACGGGTGGAGGTGAAAGAGGTGGGCGTTGACTTTGCGGACGAAAGCCGCCTTGACCCGGTCAATGTCAGCCTGGGAAGAATTCAGGTCAGCCTCTCCGCTTCTCTGGAGATGTCAGCCCAAACGATGCAAGCCGTCGTGGAGGGCCTGTCGGCAGAATTCTACGACATCGCTCTCCGGCCGGACAGCCAGACAGAGCCGATGCTCCAGGTCGGCACGATCGAGACATCGGGCGCAAGCCTTAATCTCCTGGAGAGAAAAATTTCTGTCGAAGAGGTGAATGTCCGCGGAGGCACGGCCAAGGCCTCCTTGGACGAGAAGGGCACGATAGACTGGCTCAGACTGATGGAGACGAAGATCCCCTCTGCGCAGGAGCAGACCCAACAGAGCGCCCCCAATGAGCCGGCCTGGCAGCTTGGAGTCGGCACTGTCGAGGTCAGCGAATTCGGGGCCCAGGTCACGGATCGCCGCTTCCCGAACCCGACCCAGCTTGACCTCGAAAGACTGCATTTCAAGCTCACCGGTTTTCACTATCCGGAGAAGAATCCTTTTCAGTTTGAATTTCAATCTGCCCTGAGACAGGGGGGAGAGTTTTTTGTCACGGGCGACATCCTTTCCCTCACCCCTTCCCTCGAAGCCAGTGTCAAGGTGTCGGACCTGTCTCTTCCTGCCCTTCAATCCTATTTTCTTTCCTTCCCGGCAATCACCCTTGCCTCCGGTACAGTCTCTGCGAACGGAAAGGTGACGTACGCCCTCAAGGGCGGCAGCAATGACCTGACCTTTGACGGCAATGCGACCATCTCCCAATTTCACATCAAGGAAGTCCACACCGGTGAGACTCTGGTGGCTTGGAGCAGGCTTCAGAACGACGGGATCAAGTTCGCCTTGTCGCCCATGCGGGTGGACATCCAGGAGGTCCGGCTGATCGAACTGGGCACAAAGCTCATTATCAATGAAGACGGGACCATCAATATCAAGGAAGTCCTCAAGCAAGGGACCGAGGCCTCCTCTGATCAGCAAAAGCCGGCAAAAGATGAAAAACTGCCTCCCATCAAGATTCGAAGGGTCCTCCTTGAGAAAGGAAGGCTCCAGTTTGCCGACCTGCTCCTGCGGCCGCAGTTTTCCGCCCTCATTCACGAACTCAAGGGAGTGATCTCAGGGCTTTCTACAGACAGCAAGAGCCTTGCGGGAATGAAGCTTGACGGCCGCGTGGACGAGTACGGTCTGGCCAAGATCGATGGAGCCTTGAATCCCTTTAACCCTAGAGCCAACACAGAGGTCAAACTGGTGTTCCGCAACGTGGAGATGACTTCCCTGACTCCCTATTCCGCAAGGTTTGCCGGCTACAGGATCGCTTCGGGCAAGCTTTCCGTTGACGTGCAATACAAAATCAAGGAGAGCAAACTGCTTGGGGACCACCGCATCATCATGGACCAACTTACTCTGGGGGAAAAGGTAGAAAGCCCCGGCGCCATGAACCTGCCTCTTGACCTGGCACTCGCACTCCTGAAAGACGCGGATGGAAGAATCGACCTTGGACTGCCTGTGAGCGGCGACCTCGACAACCCGCAATTCAGTTTCGGGCAGGTCATCTTGAAGGCTATTGTCAATCTCTTCACCAAGATCATCACAGCCCCTTTTGCAATCATTGGAAGACTGATCGGCGTTGATTCGGAGAACCTCGACTCGGTAGGCTTTGAGCCGGGCAGCATCACGCTTCCACCCCCGGAACGGGAAAAACTCAAACAGCTGGCCGGTGCCCTGAAACAGCGTCCCAACTTGAAGCTGGAGGTTCAAGGATCTTTCAATGCGAAAGCCGACGCTGAGGCGATGAAGTCCCTGAGTCTCAGGTGGGAGATTGCCATCCAGGCAGGCATCCAGCTGAAGCCTGAAGAGGACCCGGGGCCGATGGACTTCTCCGATCTGAAATCACAGAAGGCCATGGAGATGATCTACAGCAAAAGGTTTTCACCTGATGCCCTGGCCGAGCTCAAGAAATCGTTCGAGAAACCCGCTGAGAAATCATCAGGCGAGCAAAAGGCTGAAGCTGCAGCCGGCCAAGGCGATGCCGGTCCGGACCTCTATCAAAGGATCTACGACAAGCTCCTCGAAACAGAACCCCTTGGAGAGGCCAGGCTGGCCGAGACGGCTCGCCAGAGGGCCGAGGCCATCCGGTTGGAGTTGACCGGCCCGGCAGGGCTTGAAGCGTCAAGACTTTCGACCCTGGAACCGGCGGCTTCGAAGGATCTGACGGACGGGATGGTGGCCTGCAAATTGAACCTGGGCGCAGGGAAATAAGATCTCTCACAGTGTCCCTGCACCTCTCCCCTCCCTTGATGGGAGGGGCTGTTGGAGGGGGATGAAACGCAAAACATCATGAGGAAAACAGACATCGCCTGTCCAAAGTGCGGAGCCAATCTCCGTCTCAAGAAGACCTGACGGGAAGTGTTGCTTCGCTGCAGGGCTTGCAGCGTGGACTACCCTATTCGCCTTTTGGCCCAGTTCCTTGACGAAGGCATCGAGGAAGCCCTGGCCGGCATCCGCTGCGACGGGTTATAACTCCATGCGCTACTCGATTATCACCAACCCTGCTTCCGGGAACCTCAGCGTTCCCAGGAGGCGAGAGTTGCTTGCCCAAGCAGCCCGGATCCTGCAAGCCGGGGTCTACGGACTCGACACAACTTCAAAACAAGAGTTTCTGACCTGTGCCCGGGATCTTGCCGGAACATGCGACGTTCTCGTCGTGGCCGGGGGTGACGGAAGCCTTTCCGACGTCATCAACGCGATCGACACCAAGGAGAGGCCCATCGCGTATATTCCACTCGGAAGCGGAAATGCCATGCGTTATGCCCTGCACATCCGCGGGAGCATTGCAGAGGTGGCGGCGCGGATCAGAAGGTGCCAAATCCATGACTTTGACCTTATCCGGTGCGACGAAACTAGGCTGGCCTTTATGGTATCCGTCGGGTTGGAAGGCGTCGTCATTCAAAAGAGGGACGAATACAAAGCCCGGGGCACTTCCGGTTTCAAGGCTTATCTGAGAGCGTTTCTGGTAGCCTATTGCAGGGACTTTAGGGGCGTTAAGGCCCGCATCGCCATGAATGGGCGCTCCCTCGAAACAGGTTCTTTGCTCAGCCTCATGATCATGAAACAGCCCTACTACGGCTATGGTCTCAAGGTGATGCCCGGTGCCCGGCTCGACGATGGAAGATTGCACGTTCGTGTTCTCCACACGGGAGCGATATCATCCCTTGTCGGAGGGGTGACCTCTTTGACGGTAGGCAACCGCGTGGGATTCTATCGAACAGGCGAACAGGTGTCCGTGGTCTTGGAAAGACCCTTACCCATGCAGACAGACGGTGATGCGGCATGGGAGGCAAAGGAGTTCCATTTCAAAGTTCTGCCTGGAGCTCTGAGAATGAAAGCTTAGCACAGGAATCCTCTTTTCGTCGTGACCAAGCCCAACTCCACTGCACATTACTACAAATCCGGTGAAGACTCTCTGGGGTGGGAACTCACGGTCTTCAATGCCCTTTATCCCGCACACAGCCCCTGCAGGTGCGTCCTCAAGGTGGAACGACCGGCTGAGGCACCTCATGACCTCCCCTTCCCTGGCCGATGATGAGAGCGAGATCATCCGCCATTTCGTCGAGGGCCTCTACAAGTGCGAGTATCTGATTCTGATGCGAAGAGCGGGTTGAGGGGCAGGGAGCCGAGGGCTCAGGCTCGTCAAGTGCCAATCACAATCCCTCCATCCACGCGCAGGACGGTGCCGGTGATAAAGCTGGCTTCATCCGATGCCAGGAAGAGATAGGCATTGGCAATCTCACGCGGCTGGCCAAGGCGGCCAAGAGGCGCACGGGCCCGCATCCCTTCCAGGATCGGAGCGGGCATGGAGTGCAGGATCTCCGTCTCCGTGAAGCCGGGCGCCACGGCATTGACACGGATGTTATAGCGGCCGAGTTCTCTGGCCCAGACCTTTGTCATGCCGATCACTCCGGATTTGGTAGCGATGTAGTTGGTCTGGCCCACATTTCCATCCAGGCCTGTGATGGAGGTGGCGTTCAGGATGACCCCACCCTTCTGTCTCATCATGATCGGGGCAACGGCCTGAGCGCAGTTGAAAACTCCTTTCAAATTAACGGCGATGACCAAGTCGAAGTCCGCTTCGCTCATTTGCTTGATGAGCTCACCGTCCTTCATTTTCACGAGCATACTGTCCCGCAGAATGCCGGCGTTGTTCACAAGCACGTCGACGCGGCCATATCTTGAAAGGACCTCTTGAATCCAATCTCCCACCGCTTTTCTGTCCCGCACATCGACTCTGTGAAAGCTTGAATCCGCGCCAAGACGATTGATCACAGCCTCACCGGCCTCCTGGTTCACATCGCCGATCACCACCTTGGCGCCCTCTTCGGCAAATCGCTCCGCAGTCGCCAGTCCGATGCCGGCCGCTCCTCCAGTAACTAATGCCACCCGATCCTCAAGTCTCATCGTCTCCGCCGCTTTCTACCCTGGCTCCGTCTTCGAGATCAGTGACTTGCAAACAATGCTTCAAGTCGGAAAGTTGAAGCGGTCCCAGAACTCTTTATCCTTGTTTTTCCACTCAGGTCCGAACTTCTTTTCATAATAGGAGTCAAACCGCTGCAGCCATCGCCACCAGAAGTCCCTGCCCTTTTCCTCCGCTTCCAGGATGTCGTTCAGGAAAAGGACGATCTTGTGCATCTCATCTTTAGGAAGAAAGGAGGCAGCGCCTTTTGTGAAAGACTTGACCGTGTCTTCAACGCTCAAGGCATGCGCGGTCAGCATGACGGGGATGACCTTCCTCTTTTTTGCGATATCCAGCAGTTGGTAGCCGTTCACGCCCATGATGTCCAGAATGGCGATGTCAAAGGGTCGGCTCTCCAGAAGTTCCTCGGCCTCCTTGAAACCGGAGACCTTGCTCACCGCGCACATGCGCAGCATTTCCGCCAGGGTGTCCAGGACATCCGGTTCATCGTCCACAATCAGGATACGCTTCCCTTTCAGTCTGCTCTCTTGCATCACGGTCCTCTCCGCCCCTAGGCCGGTTCGAAGGCCAGGTAGGTTTCAGGCTCTGGAGTGTCCCGGCGATGCAGGAATTTCGACTTCATGGGCATTCCCACCCGGATATCCTGCGGCCGGTTCGGGTCCACGCCCTCGATCCGGGCATCCACCCGCCCTCCCTCCTCCAACTCCACGACCCCCGAACAGTAGGGATGTTTCCGATCATAACCTTGAGCCATCATGAAAGGAGGGGCAATCGTGATGCACGTGAAAGCCACCAGTTCTCCTTTGCCCTTCATCTCAAGCCACTCCATATCCGAAGCAGAACACCGGGGACACAGGGGCCGTGGGGGAACATACCGGACCCCGCAGGCTTTGCATCGAGATCCCATCAGTTTCTCTTGCTGCAGGAACACATTGTAAGAGTGATCATTGAAAGGCCTTTGCTCCATGGCGCTCACCTCCTTTCAAGAATCGTAAAAGTTCAGGTGCCGCCCGTGCCGCCTAAATTGTGAGCACCGCCGATGGACAGGTCCCTTAGGGGAACCTGCCTCTTGCCCGCCTTTCCTCTGAGCTGAGTCCACACCTCATAGAGTTGTGAGGTCCCTGTGGCGCCCACCGGGTGGCCTTTGCATTTCAGCCCTCCGGACGTATTGATCGGCTTGGGCCCGTCCAGCCTTGTCGCCCCCGCTGCGACCGCCTTGTACCCTTCACCGGGCTTGAAAAATCCAAGGTCTTCGATGTGAACGATTTCTGCAATGGAAAAGCAGTCATGCACCTCGGCAAACTGGACATCCTTCGGTGTCAGCCCCGACATTCCGTAAGCCTCCTCGGCCGCATAGCAGGTCGCTTCGAACGTGGTCATGTCGGGGCTGGCGTGGAACCCCCTGCCGCTTCCCTGGCCGATACCGGCAACATGGATGGGGTCATCGGTGAAGTTCCTTGCGATTTCTTCGGCAACCAGCAGCAGGCAACTGGCTCCGTCGCTTATGGGGCAGCAGTCAAAGAGGTGCATGGGCCAAGCCACTACGGGGTTCGCTGCCGGATCCCTCAGAAAATCCTTTTCCTCTTTCCAATCAGGGACAGGCTGCCCCCGCTTGCGGAGGCTTTCCATTTTGGAGTTCATCATGTCGCGAATGGTCATGGGAAACTGGGCTTTGGGATTGAGCGGCGCGTTGTTGTGGCTCTTAATGGTCACGTTCATGAGGTGCTCTCGATGGGCCCCGTACTTGGCGAAATACGCGCTGGCCACAGCTCCGAAGACGCCGGGGAACGTGAACCCCACCCTTCCTTCATAGGGCACCGTGGCCAGGGCAAGGCCTTCAGCCACCTCCTCCGTGGTTCGCTTGGACATATCCTCCACGCCGCCCACGAGCACCATATCGTAGAACCCCGAGGCAATGGCAAACACTCCCTCCCGGAAAGCCAACGCACTCGACGCGCATGCACCCTCCGTCCTCGTTGCAGGCTTGGGGGCATGACCGATGATATCTGAGAGAATCGGCCCCCAATGCGACTGGTGGGCGAAGAAGTCATTCGAAAAATTTCCCACATAGAGCGCATCAATCTCTTTGGGGTCGAGCCCTTTGTCGACCGACCCCAGCATCTCCCGAAAGGCTTCTGAAAAAAAATCCTTGGAGTCCCTGTCCTTGAACATGCCGAACTTGGACATGCCCGCGCCGACAATGGCCACCCCCCTTCCCAGTTTTCTTCGCTTTGGCATTCCACCCCTCCTCGAGGGTTACCAAAACAAAACGTTTCTCTTTTGTCCGCAGTTTAGCTTCTCGGAATGATAAAGACAATCCCCTCTCTTTACCTGTAAACCATGGCCGGGAGCCACGTCACCAAGGAAGGCCAGACGGCGATCACAATGACGCCAATGAGCTGCAGGAGTGAAAGGGGAATGATTCCCACATAAATGTCCGCCAAGGTCACCTCCTTCGGCACAATCCCCTTGAGATAGAAGAGGGAAAAACCCACAGGAGGCGTCAAGAAAGAGGTTTGAAGGGTTACCGCAAGAACCAACAGGAACCAAACCATCTTCGGCTCATTGACCACCCCATACCCCTCCACCACAAAATCCAGGTCAGCGACCACGGGAGCAATCAATGGCAAAATAATGAAACAGATTTCTATCCAGTCCAGAAAAAAATCCAACAAGAAGACGCAGAAAACAATAAAGAAGAGAATTCCGTAGGGTCCAAAAGGCAGCCCTTTGAGGATGCGGGCGATGAACTCATCTCCTCCAAGCCCTCGAAGGACAAGGGCAAAGCAGGTCGCCCCGATGAGGATACCGAAAATATAGGCATTGGTGTTGAAGGTGATGGTGAGCACATCCTTGAGCACCTTGAGATTGAGCTTTCTGTTCACATACGCCAGCAAGGTGGCCACCAGGGCTCCGACCCCGCTGGCCTCGGTCACCGTCGCAATGCCCATGAAAATGGATCCGAGAACGGAGAGAATGAGAACCGCCGGCGGCAGGATGCTCTTGATCACATCCCCAAGGACTTTCCAGGAAACCGGGCGCCTGCCCTTGGCCAAAGGCGCCACTTCCGGCTTAAGGTAACTGACCGTCAGGATATACATGGTGTAGAGCGGCGCCAGAATAATCCCGGGGATAAAAGCTCCCGTGAAGAGATCTCCCACCGAAACCCCGACTTGATCCCCCATCACGACCAGCATGATGCTCGGAGGGATAAGGATTCCCAGGGTACCGGCTGCGGCAACCGTGCCCACCGCCATTCTCTTGTTGTATCCCTGGTTGAGCATGGCCGGCACGGTCAAGAGACCCAGGAGAACCACCGACGCCCCCACGATTCCCGTGGATGCCGCCATGACTACGCCGATGAGGGTGACGGTGACGGCAAGACCTCCCCTCACCTTTCCGAACAACTCCTGAGAGGACATCATCAGCTTCTCCGCCATCCCAGAACGGTCCAGCATGAGCCCCATGTAAATGAACATGGGCAGGGAGACCAGCACCCAGTTGGACATGGTGTTGAAGATGCGAGTCACCGCAATGCCGAAGTAGTTGAAATCAACGCCGGTAGCCGTCCCCAGATACAAGTCCGAAAGGTACCCTACCGCCGTAAAAAGAATGGCTGTGCCTGAGAGACATAAGGCGATGGGATAGCCCGTGAGCATGAACCCAATGAAGGCGGCGAACATGGCGATGACAAGATAGTCAGTCGTGATCATCGCTTTTTCCTCTCAAGAACTGGATCGCCTTATCCTTTGCCAACAGCTCTTCGTGCAATCCACTTCACGGTATTGCGAAATCAGTGCCAGGAAGGCTGCAAATCTTTCTCTCCAAATTAACCCTAGTTATTTCCACTGGTTCCATCGATACTTCTTTCACCCAGAATGGCTATTGCCATTTCCAAAAAACACCTCTATAGTGTCTCAAACAAGAGACATGTCCCTTTATGGAGACGGAGGGCGCCATGGCATCAGTGCAGAGAAGGGGCGACCGGATTCAGGCTTTGATCAAGCAAAGAGGCTTTTTCAGGAAACTCCTGGACAACATGCAGGTGGGAGTGATCGTCTCGGATCACGAAGGGTACATCGTCTACATCAACGACACCTATGCCCGATTCCTCAACATCGACCCTGGCGCGGAAATCGGCAAGCACGCCTCGGAACTCGGAGTGAATTCGCGGCTTCACATCGTCGCGAAAACCGGACAAGCTGAAGTCAACTATCCCCATCAATTCAAAGAGAGGGCTTTCCTGACCCACCGCGTGCCCATCAAGGAAAATGGAAAGATCATCGCCGTTCTCGGGTTGGTCTTGTTCGACAGCGCCAGCACAGCGAGCAAGTTGGCCGAGAAAGTGTCTTTCCTTGAATCCAAACTGAGCCTTTATGAAAAGGAACTGCTCTCTCTTCGCTCCACGCGATACACGGTGGACAGCATGGTGGGGGAGAGTTCGGCGATCCGCGGCATTAAAAGACAAGCCCTCAGGGCCGCGGCAACGAGTCTCCCGGTGGTCATCACCGGGGAGTCGGGCACCGGCAAAGAGCTTCTGGCCCAGGCCATTCATCACGCGAGTTCCAGGAGGCTTTATCCTTTTGTGCGGGTCAACTGTGCGGCCATACCGCCGGACCTTTTTGAATCCGAGCTCTTCGGCTATGAAAAAGGAGCGTTCACCGGCGCCAGTTCCACAGGGAAACCGGGGAAATTTGAATTGGCCAATTTTGGCTCCGTGTTCCTGGACGAAATCGGTGATCTGCCCATTGAGATGCAACCAAAGCTGCTTCGTGTGCTGGAGGAAAAGGAGTTTGAAAGAGTCGGAGGGACGTCGCTGATCAAAACCGATTTCCGATTGCTGGCCGCGACAAACCATGATCTTGAAGACATGCTCGAGGAGAACCGTTTCCGCAAGGATCTGTTTTACCGTCTCAACGTCATCACCCTGCACATCCCCCCGCTCCGTGAACGAAGGGAAGACATCCTCCCTACTGTTGAGCATCTTCTGAAACGCATTGCCCATGATTCAGGACTTCAGAGAATTTCCCTTGGTCCCCAAGCTCAAGAAATTTTCACGACCTATGACTGGCCTGGAAACGTGCGTGAGATCTCCAATGTGCTCGAGCGGGTCGTCTCTTACCTGGAAAGAGATACGATTTACCCCTGCGATCTTCCCCCTTATCTCCATGGGGCACACCGTGGAACGAGTCTCTCCAACAATGCTTCCTTGCGACGTGTTCATACCACGGCGGAAAGGGAAGCCATCCTTTATGCCCTCCAGTCCGTCAATTACAACAAGGCACGAGCGGCGCGGGCCCTAGGCATTCACCGCTCTCTCCTTTATAAGAAGATGAAAAAGTACGACCTGCCTCTCACGAGTCAGCCGCCTCACTAAATCATCGAATGCCCAATGCACGCCTTTGGCCGCAACCAAAATCTGGTCTGCTGTTTGAGGCTTGAGGATCGCTTCGCTTGAGGTTTGAGGCAAAACCGTTCTTGCCTCCAACCTCTGACCTCCAACCTCCAACTTCTCCGCAAGTCGCAGAGAAGTTACGCGCTAAGATTCTGCTTGCGAGTCTTTGTAAGGCCGAGCCATGCATCCCGAGGAATTCTTGCTACTCCTTCTTCACAGTCTCTGAAGGAACGAGCTCCGGCACATGCCCGCTCCTACGGAGTCACTGAGGATGATCTTTGACGATTTCAGCTTCTCGAGGTTTTTGTTGACCGGAAACCCCTGGACGATGTCCTCTTCCAGAGCCCCCCGCTGCAGGTCATAGGGCAGCCTCTGCATGGAAACAACGGAGCAATTCCCTCTTCTGTGGATATTGGTAAGCATTCGGTTCGCGAGATAGTCCGTGACCGCCCGCTTGATATCTCGCGGGTCCCCGCCGTTATTCATCAGCCTCTCCAGGGTCATGGGGAGCATCGCGAAATTAGCCTGGTGCTCGATCAGGAGATCCAGGTCGTTAAGGCTCAGGCTGTTCCTCGAAAGGAGATTCTCCAGGTGGGGCTTGGCTCCACGTGTAGCATACAGGAATACTCCCTTGCCGTTCATGTCACCGAAGAGGTCCCCGTTTTCAATGAAGGCGTGAATATAATCCGCAAAACATCCGTGCGTTCTGGTGTGGGTATCCACGATTCCGTGGGAAGGCTTGGCCGGGGTATAGCCTTCGCCGAGGTGTAACGCCACGTCGACGCCCTTGCGGGATAGAAACACGGAGGCCACCACACGGCATTTTCCGGTTTCCACATAGGCTCTGGCAATCGTTTCGAGCAAGCCGGGTCCTTCGGAAAGGCTCATGATGTCAAAGGCGAAGGACTTCACCTTCGTTTCATAGAAAGCAAGAGCATCTCCAAAGCGATTGAAAGTGCCCTTGGAGTACTCATCAGGGTGCAGGAGCTCAACGAAACGGTGCTGCACCTTGGCTGCGGTGGCAGGGACTCTGTGGAGGAGTTGTCCGAGTCGATTGTCTACGATGATGCCGTCGAGGTGATGATTTCCACTCAGTTGGACGAGGGCCTGAGCAATATCCGTGACGAAATCATCGCTAAAGGGGAAGCTCTGCCCACGCTCACAGGAATAGCGGCCTGCGGTTCTGCTATTGGCCGTGGTTTGAAGAGCCGTGGCAAGAGAATCATCTCCGAAAATGATGTTTGACGTGTCGAGGGGTTTGAACGCTCTGGCCCGGTGGATGTTTTCCGCTCCCACAATGACCGTGATGTCTCCTGCCCTCAACACTCCTGAAACAGAGAGCACAAAAGCGACCTCCACGGACACGTTGAAGCCGGGACACCCGGCGTAGAGGTCAAAAACCATGGCCTCCGGGCAGGCTTTTCGAACGAGCTCGTAGGGAATTTCTATCAGTGGCCCCGGATCGTATTTGTCTTCTCCCACATTGGTTGCGCCGATGACCAGCCTGATTTTTGACGGGTCAACAGAGTTTTCTTCAAGAAGGGCCTCCATGGACCTCACGCCGATTCGCTCATCTTCCGGCGCGACGACCCGGGTCTTGACGCCCATCCGGTCCTGAATCGATTTGTCATTGACCGGGATATCCCCTTTGAAGAACATCCCTTTGTTCTCGTAGATAGAGTTGTCCTGGACCGTCCCCCCGTTCCACGCGCCTTGAGCGATGATTTCAAGAATAGAATCCTTGTGCACGTCCTACTGCCTTTCTTGAATCGTGGATCCTGAAGCCCTGATCTTTCTCAGGTGAGTATAAAAAGAGAGACGGTGTTCTGTCAACCGTGGAATTCCCACGAAGACGGAAGTGGCTGCTAAGAAGATCTTGAAGCAGAAGGATCCTGTTGACTGGGTCAATGAAACCCATTAGAATCGGCCAACTTTTAAATCTCTGCTGAATCATAACATGAAATACTATTAAAGAAGGAGCAAAACGCATGGCCAACCCTTCCTGCGACAAGAAGGCCGACCTCGTCGGACCCGGCATTGGAAATTACGATGAACTCGAGAAAATCCTGCCGCAGGATTACTCCTCTTTGCTCACCCCCAAAGAAACTCAGAAAGCCGTCTTCGCCGCAAAGAACTATATCGAGGAGAATCTCTGCAAAGAACTCAATCTGATGATGGTCACGGTCCCTCTCATTGTGGACGTGGAAACCGGCGTCAATGACATGCTGGACCGCGACGGTTCGCGGACCCCGATCCAGTTTCACATTTCCAATGACTACGACAAGCATCCGGTTGACGCCCAGGTGGTTCAGGCAGCCACCAAATGGAAAAGAATGGCCCTGAAGCAATTCGGGATGGCGGTCGGTGAAGGGCTCTGCACGGACATGCGGGCCGTGCGAAAAGACTACTTCCTGGATCATGACCACAGCGCTTATGTAGATCAGTGGGATTGGGAAAAGGCCATCACCGCGGAACAGCGCAACCTGGACACGTTGAAGGACACGGTCAGAAAGATCTGGAAAGTGATCAAGGGCGCGGAGATTCACCTGCAGCAGCGTTTTCCGCAGCTCAAATCCGACAAAACTCCCGACCTTCCTGAAGAGATCACCTTCCTCCATGCCGAGGAGATCCTGGACATGTACCCGGACCTCCCGCGCAAGCAGCGCGAGACCAGGATCATACAAAAATACCCGGCCCTCTTCATTATCGGAATCGGATGGACCCTGCAGGACGGGTATCCCCACGAGATGCGCGCGGCTGACTACGATGACTGGGTGACGGAAACGGTTTCAGAAAAGGGCAAACCCATACACGGCCTCAACGGGGACATCCTGGTCTGGAATCCGGTGACCAAGCGGCGCCACGAGCTCATGTCGGGCGGCATCCGTGTGAACGCTGAAACCCTCAAAGAGCAGCTGAAAATCACGGGCCAACTCGATTGGCTCAAGCTCCCGTATCACCAGGCGATCGTCAAGAATGAAATCCCTCTCAGCATCGGTGGAGGCATCGGCCAGTCCCGCACCCTGATGCTTCTCCTCAAGAAAGCGCATCTCGGGGAAGTGAGCGTCACGGTCTGGCCTAAAGTCCTCAAGGACATGTGCAGGAAGAAAAACATTCATGTGATGGAGTAAATGAGGGACAGAGTGACAAAGGTACATAGGCACAAAGGGACAAAGCAATAACGGTTTTTCTGCTTTGTGCCTTTGTGCCTCTGTCACTTTGTGCCTGTATTCAACGAGGTTCACATGCCTTACGTCAAGATCAACAACCTGGACATTCACTACGAAACACACGGCGAAGGGGAAACCCTGATTCTTCTCCACCACGGTTTCGGCTGCACCAAGATGTGGAAGGACATCTGGCCGGCTCTGGTGAAGGCCGGGTACCGAGTTGTTCTCTATGACAGGAGAGGGTACGGCCGGTCTGAGGGAGGCGATCACTATCTTGCTTTCTATGTCAGTGACGAATTCCGGCCCGACAGCGTCCGAGGGCTTGCCGAACTGAAAGCCCAACTCGAAATCGGGCCTTGCCACCTGGTGGGACAGTGTGAAGGCGGCGTGGTTGCCGCTGAATATGCGGCGGCGTTCCCGGATCAAATCAGGAGCCTGGTGACTTCCAGCACCCAGTGTTTCAGCGAAATTCCGATGACGGAACTGAACGCGATGAAGTTCACAAAGACCTTCTCAGAGCTGGACTCGGACATGCAAGAGAAGTTCTTGGACTGGCATGGAGAGAAGAACGCGGAACCGCTCTTCAACCAGTTCCGCCTGTTCGGAGGGGCTTACGGAAAAGACTATTTTGACCTGAGGAACACGCTTCGCTCCGTGATGTGCCCGAGCCTAGTCGTTTACCCGGACCGGAGTTTTATCTTTGACGTGGAGCAGGGCGTGGCATTCTATAAGCACCTCCTCTATGGGGAACTTATGGTGCTGCCCAACTGCGGCCACAACACCTACGACGAGCGTCCTGCAGAGTACATCCAGGCCATTCTCGATTTCCACGCCAGGCTGAGATCCCCCTCGTCTCGGCGCAAAGCCCGAGTCTCCTGTGCGGCGTGAGAGACTTATTTGGTCGCAGGTTATGGGCGCGCCGTGCTCGCCTTGATAGCCGTCACCAGGTCCTTCATGGTTTCGGGAGGTTCGGGGAACCCGGGCTTGGGTTCCATGGCGACCGCCTCCTGCTCACACCCCGCAGCACACATGGCACACCCGAAGCATCGGTCCAAGTTCACGACCGGCACGTTCTTTTCCCCCATCTTCAATGCGGCTGGGGGGCAGCGATCCACGCAGATCTCACAGCCCGTGCACCGTTCCGGGTCGAAGTTCGGTCGAAAACCCGAATTGAAGACAAGGCCGGGCTTGGGTTGTTTGAGGACCAATTGGATCACCCCGCAATGCCATCGGTCGCAATTGCACAGGAAATCAATTTCTTCGGTGGTATTCCGGCTCATGTGGACAAGGCCTGCTTCCTCGGCTCTGTCCAGGATCTTCATGGCTTCCTCTTTCGACACTCGCCGTCCGCCCAGCCGCTCAGCGGCAAACTCGGCTCGTTCCCCAAACCACATGCATGTCTCGACGGGCATGCCATGGAGATCCTCTCCTCTGAGCTTTGCTTCGTGGCGACAGAAACAGGTGCCCACACAGACGGGGTCATACTTGTTGATGTAGGTCGCCACCTGGTCATAGGTATGCACGGCGTTCTTCACAAAGATCTTTCGATCCACGGAAATGACGCGGGTCATGGGAAAAGAAATCCGCTGCTCCCCCTTGACCGCATTATAGGCCTTCTTGTAGGCATGGAGGAGTCCGGCAATCTTCTTCTCTCTATCCGTGGCCCGCCCCCCCATGAACTGAAACTCGAATATGCCCGGCATAAAGGGGGCAGCCTGGTAATAGGTCTTTCCTTCCGAGCGAAAAGCGACGCACAATCCTTTGTTCGCCATCCCTTCGAGCAATGCCGCCACTCCCGCTTCGCTCTTTCCCTTCTCTTTTGCGATCTCGGCTGCGGTGACCGGATTTCGAGGCAGGGCATTGTTGAGTTCAGCCTCTTCAGGAGCAAACAGTTCCTGAACCAGGGCGTAGAACTCAGGGATATCCAATCCCGCATAAGACCCGCCGCGTTTTGTCATGACATCCAGCATGTCCTTGTAAACTTGTGAATCCATCGCTCGTCTACCTCCTCTTCCCTCAGAAGTGCGGCCATCATACCAATCCAATAGAGAAAATGAAAATTCTTCGTCTCTTTCGATAATTTGAATTCTGACAAGAGAAGGCCTATTCTATCGAATAAGAACGCAATAAATCCTTCTCCACTGGACGGCACCCCCTCACCCCGCCCTCTCCCCCAGCGTGGAGGAGAGGGGAAGGGTGAGGGGCGGACGGGCATTGAATTCTCGGATTACGGTGGACACAGGGAAGATCTCTGAGTCATGGACCATCCAACAGGCCTCACCTGCATGCGTTGCGGCAAGTGTTGTCTCACGGACCTGATCGCTTATGTCACAGAAGAGGACAAAAAGCGCTGGACTCGTGAAGGGAGAACCGATATTCTCCATATCCTGGAAAAAGAGCATGGCATGTGGGCCGGAGATCGTCTCGTGTCGCAGGACGACGGCCACCTGCTCCAGGGATGCCCCTTCTTCACTTGGGACGGGCCCCTGGGAATCTGCACCATCCATGAAACAAGGCCCAGGGCCTGCGGAGACTATGTTCCCGGCTCTTCTGAATTCTGCCCGCACCACAAAGGTGGCAAGTGTTGAGCATGGCGAGAAAGATTCCGGCACTCCTATTCGTAACCCTCTGGATGGGTTTTTTTATGATCCCCATGAGCAATGCAGGTTCTCTCGAGGAATTGCAGAATGTCCTCCCTGAAAAAGTTCTAAACTGGACAAAGGCGGAAGAAGATCAGTTCTATGACAGTCGGACGATTTTTGATTACCTTGACGGAGCCGGCGAAGTGTACAGGGCTTACAATATGCAGCGCTGCCTTAGCCGCCGCTACGTCGCCCCCGAGGGTCCTGCCATTATCCTTGATCTTTTTGAAATGGCCTCTTCCTATGATGCGTTCGGAGTCTTCACCCATGACCCGGATGGAGATGAACTCCCCATAGGACAGGGCGCCGTCTATCGTTCCGGGTGGCTCGGCTTCTGGAAAGACCGTTTCTTCGTCTCCCTTTATGCGGATGAGGAAACAGAGGCGGCCAAGCGAGCCCTGCTTGAGCTTGCCGGAAAAGTCGCCTCTTCGATCAAAAAAGAAGGACCGAAACCTCAGATCCTTTCCAGGCTGCCCAGGAAAGGGCTTCAAGCAGCGAGCGTCCGGTATTTTCACGACCATCCTGTGCTGAACCGGCACTACTTTATATCCACGGAGAATATCCTCCGTCTAGGGGGCAGGACTGAAGCGGTTCTCGCGACTTATCAACTCAAGGAGGGAGCAGCCCAGATCCTGCTGGTCATTTATCCCGATGTGGAAAAGGCCAAGGAAGCTCATTCAGGCTATTTGGAGCAGTATCTGCCCGATGCCGATGCCTCAGGCATAGCCAAGCTGGAAAACAAGAAGTGGTGCGGCGTCTCAGCCAAAGGCCCCTTTGTTGCCGTCGTCCTCGAAGCGGATTCACGGGAGATCACAAAAGACCTCCTTGCGGGATTGATTGGCAAGGACAAGTGAACGTGAGGCACAAAGGGATGAAGAAAACAACGGTTTTTCTGCTTTGTGCCTTTGTCCCTCTGCATCTTTGTGCCTAGATTGCAAACTGAACTCTTCGCCTGAAGTCAAGGGTTACAACAATGCGAGCTTTCACTCTATGAAAACCATCATCACCAGACGGGATTTCCTTAGAATAGGCGCAGCGGCTGCCGCAGGTGGCCTCTTAGGATTCGCCCGGACAGGGTCGGCCGAGGCCGTAGGAAAAAGCCGAGTCATCCTGATACGCAACAAAGATGTCATCGCCGCATCAGGCAGCATACAGGCTGAAGTGATCGAGCAGATGCTGGATCAGGCATTGACGACCCTCCTCGGAACTCCGGACCCGATTACCGCATGGCAGCAACTGGTGAAGCCCGAAGACGTGGTCGGCATCAAGAGCAACGTGTGGCACTACCTTCCGACACCTCGCAGCCTTGAAGCGGCTATCCAGGGTCGTCTCCTCCAGGTGGGCGTCAAGAAGGAAAACGTGTCAGCCGATGACAGGGGGGTTCTCTCGAACCCGGTGTTCCAGCGTGCCACCGCTCTCATCAATGCGCGGCCCATGAGAACGCACTCCTGGTCAGGGCTCGGCACTCTCCTCAAAAACTACATCATGTTCACGCCAAGACCTTCGGATTACCATGACAATGCCTGCGAGAACCTGGGAGCCCTCTGGCACTTCCCTCAGGTGAAGGGCAAGACGCGTCTCAATATCCTGGTCATGCTCACGCCCCAGTTCCACGGAGTAGGGCCTCACAGCTTCAGCAAAGAACACCTCTGGAACTACTGCGGCCTCATCGTCAGCACAGACCCGGTCTCTGCCGATGCGACAGGGGCAACCATCATTCAAAAAAAGAGGGACACCTTTTTTGGGGCACGCAAGCCTATCAGCCCACCTCTCAATCACATCACGGTCGCGGACACCCGTTTCGGCTTGGGCAACAGCCGTCCGGAAATGATCGAGGTCGTCAAGGTGGGGTGGGAGCACGGCATACTTATTTAGCACTTTGGAATGCGATTACTCTGCAATTTGCAATAAAGCTGAGAATTCGAAATCCGAAGCACGAAGCTCCGAAACAATACCCAATGATCCAAATTCAAATGACCAAAACCGTGGGAAGCTCGGTTTCTGTTTTGAACATTTGAGTATTCGTGCTTTGAATTTGTTTCGAGTTTTGGATTTCGGAATTCGAATTTGGTTTCGGTGGAATGACTGCACTGGTGGAAGGCAGGCATTGCGATCAAGGGAAATGGCCTTGGAGATCTCCCTGGGAAATTTTTGTGCCTCCTCTTTGTCTAAGAAAGCAGGACAAAGCAAAAAGGAGGACAAAGGCAATGAAAAAAAGAACAGTACTCTGGGCATTCCTCATCCTGGCGGGCTTGCTCATGCGGAGCGTAGGGGCGTTTGCGCAGCCCGAACCTGGCGAAGACAAAACCCTGTCTCCCTACTTCTTCGTGAAAAGCGATGACCCGGATCTTGACCAACTTCCCCTCAAATCCACATCCGCTCACGTGCGCATCTCCGGCGTCAGTGCCGATGTAGCGGTGACGCAGGTCTACAAGAACGAGGGAAAGAGACCGACCGAGGCGATCTACATCTTCCCGGCTTCCACAAGGGCCGCTGTCTACAGCATGAAAATGACGATTGGAGGCGAACTCTCATTGCCAAGATCGCAAAGCGGGAAGAGGCGCGCCGCGAGTATGAGGAAGCCAAACAGTCCGGCAAGAGTGCGTCGCTCCTTGAGCAGCAAAGGCCCAATGTGTTTCAGATGAATGTGGCGAAACTCCTTCCCGGCGACGTGATCCACGTGGAGATAGAGGTCACGGAACTCCTGGTGCCGACGGATGCGGTCTATGAATTCATTTACCCCACCGTGGTTGGACCTCGTTATTCGAATCACGAAACCCAGGCACACGACAACTGGCTGGCGAACCCCTATCTCCAACAGGGGGAATTACCTGCTGCTCCCTTCGACATGAAACTGGATCTGGCTGCAGGCATGCCTGTCCAAAACATCACTTGTTCTTCCCACAAGGTGACAGTGAAATATGACGGGCCGACTTCTGCCTCCATTACGCTGGACCCCTCTGAAAAGAGAGGAGCCAACCGGGATTTCATTTTGAAATACCGCCTTGCCGGAGGCCGCATTGAAACCGGGCTCCTTCTCTACAAAGGCGCTGAAGAGAATTTCTTTCTTCTCATGCTCCAGCCTCCCAAGAAACCGGCTGACAGAGAAATCCTTCCAAGAGAGTACGTTTTCATTGTGGACGTATCCGGCTCCAAGCACGGTTTTCCATTGGACATGTCCAAGAAACTTCTCAAAGACCTGATCGGTCATTTAAGGACCGGCGACAAGTTCAATGTCCTTCTCTTTGCCGGGGGCTCCTCCTTGATGTCTGAAGAGTCCCTGGCAGCATCTCCCGATAATATTCAGCGGGCCCTGACCTTGATCGAACGCCAGCGCGGAGGAGGCTCCGGAAAAGGCAAAGAAATTCCGGCAGCTCATCCTTTCGCCGGTTCTGACTCGGGTCAAGGTAGACTTCCAGCGTTTCGAGGCCTATGACGTGGAACCGCCATCCATTCCCGATGTTCTGGCCGATAGACCGATCACGGTTTTCGGGAAATGGCGAGGAAACCCGAGCGGAAGCATTCGCGTCACCGGTCTCAGCGGAATTCAGCCTTATGACGCCAAGGTTCAGGTCGAGAAGGAGAACCCTCTGGAGAGCAACTCGGCATTGCGATACCTCTGGGCGCGCCACCGAATCAGCCTGCTCTCCGACTACAACCTGCTCCGCCCGAATGAGGAAAGGGTGTGAAAGAAGTGACAAGCCTCGGGCTGACTTACAATCTCCTAACCGCCTACACGTCTTTCGTGGCCATTGATTCCCAGGTTCGCCTTGTCGACGGCCATGCCGTGACGGTCAAGCAACCGCTTCCCTTGCCTCAGGGTGTTTCCAATTACGCTGTAGGGGAGGGAGCCAAGCTGGCTGCACCCGCAAGCGCTGCCTTCGGCTTCGTGAAGGCAAACAGACAGTACCGCAAGAATGGTGCTGACAAGCAGGAGGCGGCTGTCGATGAATCAAAAACTGCCGAAGAGGAGCGCGACCAAAAGACCCTCCGGATCAAAGAGATCGAGGTGAACGGAGATTTGACCGAAACCTTGGTCCGTAGCACCGTCATGAAGGAACTGGAAGCGATCAACCGTTGTGTCAAAAGAACAGGGATTGAAAAGCCCTTCCTCAAAGGCGAAGGGGTCTTTGCCCTGTTCACGGGTCCTGACGGCCGGGTGAAGGAAGTGCGGGTCGAAAAAGGGTCTGCGGTCCCTGAAGATCTTTCGCGCTGCATTCAGGAGATCCTGAAGACCGTACGATTCCATGCGGACCCGGGGCGCCAGGATGTCACCTTGGAGCTCATCCTTTCTTTGGGCTAATCCAAAGGGAGTGTTTCTCTTGACATCTGGGCGTTCCCCCTCACCCTTCCCCTCTCCCCAACTTGGGGCGGGGTGAGGGGCCTTGTCTTGCGCTTGTCTACCCCTCCTGATTCTGCTAAGCTCCTTCCACTATCTTCACGGAATCATACAGCAAGGGGAAATTTGAAGAGGCGGTACACCATTGAGAGGATTCCCGGCCCGCTGGCTTCTCTTTATGAAAAAGCCTCAAAACTCGTCATCAAGACTTATTACAGTCAGGTGGCCGAGGAAATCCTTTCCTCTCTCCATCAAGGTCTTCTCCTTGACCTTGGGACAGGCCCCGGCTACCTCCCCATTGAGGTGGTGAAGCGGTCTCCTCATGTCAGAATCATCGGGGTCGATTTGAGCCGTGTTTTCATTCGCATGGCCAGAGCCAATGCAATCCGAGCCGGATGCGCGGCCAGGGTCCATTTTGAAGTGGGGAACGCAGCCAACCTGAGGTTCGGAGCGGAGACCTTCGACAGGGTCATCAGTACCGGCATGCTTCACGTTCTCAGGGATCCCGTGAGGACGATTCGGGAATGCTGGAGGGTGCTCAAGCCGGGACAGGAAGCGTGGATCTACGACCCTGCGAGGGTCTGCTCTCAGGTGGATATGGCTGAGTGGAAGGCGTCCTTCAGCTCTTTCGAGCGGATCATGGATCGCGTCCTGCCTCTCTTTGCCCGGTTGAATCCGCCGCGCACTTACACCCGGGAACAGGTGGAAGAATGGATTGCTCGCACTGATTTCAAAGATTACACCATAGAAGAGTACGGAACGGAAATGAAGATCAAGCTCAGAAAACACTTGACCTAGTGAGGAGAAGACAATGGTCCGAAGCTTTAATGGAAAGACTCCCAGAATTGCGGAATCCGCTTTTGTCAGTGAAGCCGCCTACGTCATCGGGGACGTAGAGATCGGCGAAGAGTCCAGTGTGTGGCCCGGAGCGGTCATTCGAGCGGACTTCGGCAAAATCACGATCGGCCGCAACACCGCGGTCGAAGACAACGGTGTCATTCACTCCGGCACGCCCTCTGCTCCGGTGGGCGATGTGTTCATCGGGGACAGGGTGATCATCGGGCACGGTGCTGTTCTCAACTGCCGAAAGATCGGAGATTATGTCCTTATCGGCATGAACGCCACCCTCCTCCATGATTCGGAAATCGGCAGCAACTGCGTGATCGGCGCCTGCTGCCTTGTCGGCCAAGGAGTGAAGATTCCCGAGCACTCTTTTGTGGTCGGTGTCCCCGGGAAGATCAAAGGTCAGCCCACAACCGAACAACTCTGGTGGACCAGGGAGGGATACAAGGAATACCTGGGACTCATTCATCAGTACAAGAAGGAAAAACTCTGAGAAGAAGTGTCCCTCGGGGCCGTAGCCCCTACAGGCCTGAGGCTAAAGGGTCTAAAGTGAGAGGCTGCTCATCGGGAAAGGGATTTTCCCGGATTCGCACAGTCCGCAATCAGCGTTCCGCAAAAGACATAGGGAATAGCACTGAGGTGAGCGATGGTTGAAAAAGTTCTCATCATGGGGGCTGCAGGACGCGACTTCCACAATTTCA
>CAZOLJ010000007.1:45950-82134 GCA_964580575.1 uncultured Desulfobacteraceae bacterium | reverse complement strand
TTAAGAGACTTGGAGTTATAGAGCCCCTTAACCCTGAATCTCCCTCTTCCAGGGACCTTAGCATGGACAGGATGAATCATGAGTTTTCGAGCAGCAGAAACCTACGGGTCGCCATGAACGGACATCCGTGCCTTGAGGATCTTCCATGGCCTAGCGGGCTTCTTCTTTCTTGGAGGCGATATCCACTAGAGATTTGGTGAACACGCCGAAGGCATACCAGAAAGCCGTGTACCAGGGGGGGGATCTGAAGTTCCCGCGCACGATCTCGTAAAGTCCGACGCCGAGGAGAAGCAGGAAAGCCGCGCCGGGCAGATCCAGAAAGCCTCCTGTCGTGCGGTTTAAAAAAGAGCTTGTGCCGCTGAGAGGTTCGGCAATTCTGCGAGACAAGGGGACAACAGAAACACCCGTGCGCTTGAGATCAAAGAGGCCGTTTTCTCTTGCATAGGCCTCAATGTCGGACACCTCCAGCCGCTCATCGAGGAAGAGCACGCTTCCTGTCACTGGATTCAACTGAAGAACATCGAAGTCCTGGTACTTGACGAGTTTCTCACCAAGTCCCTGAAAATAATCCCAGTCTCCCTTTTGAGAAGGGATTTTGATCCTCAGTCTTTTCGAACTCTGGTGGCTGATACTTGCCTTGGGGAGCATCGGGTCGCAAGCTCCTACTTTGCAGCCGCAGCTACTGCTTTCTTCTTTCTTGGAGCGGCTTCCGCCTCTTGTTCCTCAGCAAGTTCCGCTTTTGCTTCAGCAGTGAGGTCCTCGATCGTCTCCTGGGCCTCCGCAACCGCCACCTTTCCTTTTTCAAAAAGGATGAGTCCGCCTTTGATGCCTGCCTTGGCGAGAGATTTCGCCATACCGGCGACGACCGGCAGAACGACAGGCGCAATCAAAACAACGGCCGCACCGATCGCCAGCCCTGTGACCAGTTGGGTTCCGGTTGGAATGCCGACGAGTCTCATGGTCCACCTCCTCAAAAAAACCCGCCCCGCGGGAAAAATCATGATCGGACGAAAGAGGCCGAATGGTAACAATTCGCCTTCGGGGAGTCGAGAACATCTTTAATTACTTGCCTAGAGAAACGCCGACGGCCAGACTAACACAAATCTAACACAAACCTAACACCCCTTTCCACCCCTTCCGTGCTATGAATGAAAGGCTATTGGACCTTGGAATGTCTTCCGGATCGGTTAAAGATGCTGTTAAGGAGGCTCAGATGATTTCCCAGTCCTGTGACTTTGATGAATTTATTGAGAGCGTGAAAGACCGAGGCTACCTGGACGTCATTTACCTGGCGGACAAGGAAGCGACCGAAGCGGAACGTCTCAAATACCGTTCAAAAACCAAGAGGCTTGTCGCCCCTGAAGCCTGCGAATGCTATGCGGATGTTTTGAAAGGGTTTATTCGCTATATGCGCTACGGCGTGAAAAGCCCTTCGATGCAAGACTCTCTGCGCGGGGGTCTCCAAGCGTTCCGCGAGGCGGCGCTTGAGAATTACATGGAGAGCGCTGAATCTGTGGAGGGGAGTGGGGGTAAGGAATAAATGGATGGTGCGGTGCGGTTGCGGACGAAGGCCGATGTCACGCGTTGGAGGCTTTTGGCAAGGTATCCATGTCGATCTCTTCGGATCCGAGACGGCATACGAGATCATCCACGTGAATGTGGTCGTCCAACCAAGCTGTAATTCTTCGTTTCATGTCCTCTGTTGTTTTTGTGCTGAGCACCTTAAAGGTTGTTCTGTTTTCCGGCTTGCTGTAGGTCAACCGGACTCTGGTTGAAACGCTCTCCGGCAGGTTCAATGCCTTGCGGATTCTGATATCAAACACAGAATCCAATTGCTCTACCATTCGCTCTGATGCCATTTGTTTTCTCCTTCATTCATTAATCTTTTTTTTCCATACTCTGAGTCCTGAGCGTTTGGTTTGTATTGGGTTTGTGTTAGATTCTCATTAGGATTGCAACGGACCGATCATGACCAACCCTTAACAAATCCCCAATGCAGGCCTTTGGCCGCAACCAAAATCTGGCCTGCTGTTTGAGGCTTGAGGATCGCTTCGCTTGAGGTTTGAGGCAAAACCGTTCTTGCCTCCAACCTCTGACCTCCAACTTCTCCGCAAGTCGCAGAGAAGTTACGGCCTAAGATTCTAATCCCTTTCTAACACAACGGCCTTATTCTGCATTTGGTTGCCGCTGAGACTGAGAAAGCCTTCGAGAAACCCTTATGCCTGAAACGATTCTGATCGTCTAAGATGAGCCTGATGTGGCGGAAATGATCCGCTACAACCTAGAGAAAGAAACCGCCCTCAATTGACCCATGCCGGCGGAACGGGATGAGGGTAACGTTGACACACAAAGCGAAATCCGGTAGATTCCGTGCCCGTAAAAAGGAGTTTTTACCACAATCCCATCACAGAGGAATCCCAATGAGAAAGCATGTGGGAGTTCTAACCGCAGGAGGTGACAGCCCCGGCCTGAATGCGGTAATCAGAGGAATCGGCAAGGCTGCTCAAGACCGTTATGGTATGGAAGTCATCGGTGTCCGGGACGGCTTCCGCGGCCTGATGGAAAACCGGACAATGGAGTTGGATGGACAGACTCTGTCCGGCATTCTGACTCTTGGAGGCACCATCCTTGGAACCAGCCGTGACAAACCGCACCGAATGCAAGTGGGCGGCAAGTTGATGGACATGACGGATGCAATTGTCGAGAACTATCATCGGAACCATCTTGACGTACTGGTCTGTATCGGCGGAGGAGGCACGCAGAAGAATGCCTACCGTTTGCTGCAAAAGGGTTTGAAAATTATTACTCTCCCTAAGACGATCGATAACGATGTCGTCTTGACAGACGTTTCCTTCGGTTTCGGTACGGCTCTCGGTATAGCGACTGAAGCCATTGACCGTCTTCACAGCACGGCCCACAGTCATCATCGTATGATCTTGGTTGAGACCATGGGGCATAAGGCGGGTTGGTTGGCGCTGGGCGCCGGAGTTGCGGGAGGCGCCGATGTGATCCTCATTCCTGAGATTCCCTATGATGTCGAGAAGATCGCGAAGGCAATTCTTGATCGAAGCCATCATGGAAAGCATTTCAGCATCATTGCTGTTGCCGAAGGTGCCATGTCGCTGGCCGAGGCTGCCGCGTTGGAAAAAAGCGATAAAAACAAAGCGGCCAAGAAAATGAGTCGCCAGAAGTCCAAGATAAGGCCGGTATGGCGCGAACTGGTGCATGGTGCCCATACGCTAAAGCTGGCTAAAGACCTGGAGACGCTCACGCGTTTGGAATCGCGTGTGACTATCCTCGGATACCAGCAGCGGGGCGGAACTCCCTCTGCCGAAGATCGCATCCTGGCCACTCGGCTGGGATCCGCGTGTGCGACCTTGATTCAGGAGGAAGCCTCTGGATTCATGCTGGCTGCCCGCGGGGACAAAGCCGTGCCTGTGGCGCTTGAGGATGTCGTCGGCAAGATCAAAACGGTCCCTCTGAATCACTCCTGGGTTGAATGTGCGCGGCGCGTGGGGACGAGTTTCGGAGATTGAAAAGAATTGGAACCTTTTTGGCATCACGTTAGCTTGCTCTTCTCCTCACCCGCAATTCCAGGTGCATCGACATGATCGAAAAAAGCTGATTTTATTGAACCAATGCAGGGCCGCGCGGTTTGGTTTGTATTGGGTTTAGGTAAGATTTCGGTTAGATTTCTGGCAGGATATCTTAGGAGACCGCAAGGCGCAAGGACACGTCGTCCGTGAGGATTCTCCGTTGATTCCCTTCAGCGTCTTCAATGATGAGAGCCCCGAACTCGTCAATGCGCAAAGCCTTCCCTTCGACCCGTTCCTTTTCGGAGGCAACCACCACGGCCTTTCCTAAGACAAGGCAGTTCCGATTCCACTCCTCATGGAGCGTCTTCATGTTGCCGGCCACAACCTCCTTGTAAAGGCTCTCAAAAACCGTCAGGAGCTCTATGAGCAACTCATTCCTGGAAACCCTTTGTCCTGTCTCCTCCAAGAGGCTTGTGGCCCCCGCCCCGCCTCCCTCCGGCACATCGGGATGCCAGCCCACGTTGATTCCCATGCCCGGCACGACCCAGTCAACCTGCTTTCCTCTCACGGCAAATTCCGTCAGTACGCCTGCAAGTTTTTTCGGCCCCACATAGAGATCGTTCGGCCACTTGATCATTGCTTCTACGGCCGCAACCTTCTTGACGGCTTTGAGCCCTGCCACGCCCAGGACCATGGTGAGCACAAAGACCCTCTCTCCTTCCATGGGGGGTCTCAGGAGCACGGAAAAAAGCAAATTGGCTCCTGCAGGGGAAGTCCAGGATTTGCCTCTTCTCCCGCGGCCTGCGGTCTGCTCTTCGGTGACGACGAGTGTGCCTTCCGGAGCCCCTTGACCCGCCAGCGTCTTGGCCAGGGCATTGGTGGAATCTATTGAGGATTGATAATGGATATGGGACGAAAAGATAGAACCGGCCAAACGCTGCTTCAAAAGATCAGGCTGAATAAGCTCATCCACTCTGGTGTTTCCTGTTCTCGAACATCCCCTACCCGTAGAGCCTGCTGGCCTGTCCGAGGATTTTTTGTCTCCGGCCGGTAAGTAAGCCGTATGCCGTAGGAAGTGGGCAGCATAAACACCGTGAATCGCTGCTTACTGCTTACTCCCTACTGCTTACTGGCATTTCCTAGTCTTCAATCACCTTGGCCACGGCCACGACTTTTTCGCCTTCTGCCAGGTCGATCAGCTTGACGCCCTGCGTGTTCCGGCCGATGACGGATATATCCGCCACCTTCAGCCGGATGATCTTGCCCTGTTCGGTGATGATCATGAGCTCATCCGGATCCGTCACCTGACACGCGTAAACCACAAGGCCGTTTCTCTGGGTGGTTTTGATGGTGAGGATGCCCTTGCCTCCTCTTCCCTGGACCCTGTATTCCTCCGTGCGCGTCCTCTTTCCAAAACCGTTCTCCGTGACCGTGAGAATGGTGGCGCCCTCATCCAGTACATCCATTCCTACCACCTGGTCGCCGGACTCCATTCGAATGCCGATATTGCCCGCCGCCACACGACCCATTTCACGGATTTCATCTTCATGGAAGCGGATCGACTTTCCTTGCCGGGTGGTGAGAAAGATATCCTGGGACCCGGTCGAGACTCTGACTCCGATGAGCTCGTCTTCCTCGTTGATCTTGATGGCGACAATGCCTCCTGTTCTCGGGTTGGCATAGGCGGTGAGCTCCGTCTTCTTCACGAGCCCTTCTTTGGTCGCCATGACCACGTATTTGTTCTCTCCAAAGGTCCTCACGGCGAGCGTGGTCGCCACCCGTTCTCCCTTTTGAAGATCAAGAAGGTTGACGATCGCTTTACCCCGCGACATGCGGCCTGCTTCCGGAACCTCATGAACCTTTTTCCAGTACACACGGCCCTGGTTGGTGAAGAAAAGCAGGTAATCGTGCGAAGAAGCCACAAAGAGCATTTCCACAAAGTCCTCTTCCTTGGGTCTTGCGCCCGTGAGCCCCTTGCCTCCTCGTCGCTGGGCTCTGTAGAGACTGATGGGGTTTCTCTTGATGTAGCCTTCGTGGCTGATGGTGACCACCATGTCCTCTTCGGCAATGAGGTCTTCTACATCAATCTGCCCGGCCTCGTGCAGGATCTCGGTTCGGCGCTCGTCTCCAAAGCTCTCCCGGATTTGCTTCATCTCGTCCTTGATGATTTGAAGCACCATGGCAGGATTGGCCAGGATCGCCTTGTACTTGGAGATGTTTTTCAGGAGCTCCTGGTATTCGGCGTGGATTTTCTCTCTTTCAAGCCCGGTGAGCCGCTGAAGCCTCATTTCCAGGATGGCCTGGGCTTGCACCTCGGTGAGAGAAAAACCCGCCATGAGGCGCGATTTCGCCTCTTTGGGATCTGCGGAAGACCGGATGGCCTCGATAATCTCGTCCAGCGCGTCCAGGGCCTTTTTCAAGCCTTCCAGGATGTGGGCTCTTTCTTCCGCCTTCCTGAGATCATAAATCGTTCTTCTGACAATGATCTCCCGCCGGTGTTCGACGAACAGAACCAGCATCTCCTTGAGATTGAGCACCTGGGGCCGGCCTTTGACAATGGCCAGAAAGATGATCCCGAAGGAAACCTCCATCTGGGTGTACTTGTACAGCCGGTTCATGATCACCAGGGCGTTTCCTTCCCGCTTGACATCCACAGCGACCCTCATCCCGTCCCGGTCCGATTCATCCCGGAGGTCCGATATTCCCTCCACCTTTTTCTCTTTGACCAGCTCTGCGATCCGCTCCAGGAGCTTGGCCTTGTTCACCATGAAAGGAATCTCAGAGACAATGATCCTCTCCCTGTTTTGCCCGACTTTCTCAATGAACGCCCTGGCCCTGACTTTGATGATGCCCTTGCCCGTCTCATAGGCCTCCTTGATGCCCGCGGTGGCCAGGATGAACCCGGCGGTCGGAAAATCCGGCCCGGGAACAATCCTCATCAGGTCTTTGATACCGACTTCCGGATCATCAATCACCCTTTCCACCGCCAGCGTCACCTCGGTGAGGTTGTGGGGAGGGATGTTGGTGGCCATGCCGACGGCAATACCGGAGGATCCGTTCACCAAGAGGTTGGGAATGGAGGTGGGAAGGAGACCCGGCTCCTCGATCGATCCGTCATAGTTCGGGGTGAAATCCACGGTCTCCTTGTCGATGTCATCCAGGAAATTCTGCGCCAGGCGGGTCATCCGGACTTCCGTGTACCGCATGGCTGCAGGAGGGTCTCCGTCCACAGACCCAAAATTCCCCTGGCCGTCCACCAGGGGGTATCTCATGGAAAAATCCTGAGCCAGCCGGACAATGGCGTCGTAGACCGCCGCATCGCCGTGGGGATGGAATTTTCCGATCACATCTCCGACGACCCTTGCCGATTTCTTGTAAGGCCGGTTGAAATAATTCTTCATGTCGTGCATGGCGTAGAGCACGCGGCGGTGGACCGGCTTGAGGCCGTCGCGCACATCGGGAAGCGCTCTTCCCACAATGACGCTCATGGAGTACTCGAGATAGGATTTTTTCATCTCCTCTTCAATATTGACCATATCCAGCGCCGGATGGGCATTCATACGTAACACTCCTAAAACAATCCATAAGAGCAGAGAGCATAAAACCAAAAGCGCTTCGGCAACTCGCTTTTCTTCTTGGCTCTATGCTCCCTGCTCTACGCTCAAAATCTAAGTAGGGATCAGATGTCCAGTTCCTTCACTTCCAGAGCATTGTTATAGATGAACTCTCTCCTCGGTTCCACCTTGTCGCCCATGAGGATATTGAAAATCTCGTCCGCCTCCACCACGTCTTCCACCCGTACGCGAAGGAGACTCCTTTTTTCCGGATCCATGGTGGTGTCCCAGAGCTGGGCCGGATTCATTTCGCCAAGGCCCTTGTACCGCTGAATCCCCAGGCCGCTCTTCCCCCTGCTCATCAGTTCTTCAAGCAGCGAGGGCCAATCGGAGATCACTTTTCCATCCACCTCTCCGCCGAGATTGAACTCGCGACCTCTGTAGTCCTTGAGCTGACGCGCGATCTCCATCACCCGCCTCAGCTGCGGGGACACAAAGAAGTCCCACTGGATCGTGAAATGGTGCCCTCCGTTGTTCGGGTCGGAGACACCGAATTCGTAGTGTCCGCTCTCCCCGAGGCGCAGGTCCCGCACGTCAAACCCGGCATCGCTCAGGCTCTGGAGGAACCCTTCCATGGATTCCTTCGTCTTGTAGAAGTCCTTGTCTTTGACGGCGCAGGAGGCAATAAACTCGATGAATCGCTCGCTGTACCCTCTTCGATCGAGCTCTTTCACATTGTCACAGTATCGGATCAGATTCTTCAGAAAAACGCTCAGTTTCTGGCCTGACACATCATCCTTATTGGCCACGAGGAGCCGTTCTTTCTCGGCAATCCTTTTGATGATGAGCTCGTTGAAGGTCTCCTCGTCCTTCACATACTGCTCTTTCTTTCCGTCCGCCACCCGGTAGAGCGGCGGCTGGGCCACGTAGAGGTGGCCCTTTTCGATAAGCTCCGGCATTTGACGGAAAAAGAAGGTCAGGAGGAGGGTGCGAATATGGGCCCCATCCACGTCCGCATCTGTCATGATGATGACTTTGTGGTACCGAAGGCGCTGAATGTCGTATTCCTTGTCTCCGATTCCTGTGCCAAGCGCAGCGATCAGGGTCTTGATCTCGTCGCTCGACATCATCTTGTCAAACCGGGATTTCTCCACATTGAGGATTTTTCCCTTGAGGGGTAAAATGGCCTGAAACCTTCTGTCTCTTCCCTGTTTGGCAGAGCCGCCGGCCGAATCCCCCTCCACAATAAACACTTCGCTTCTTTCCGGGTCTCGCTCCTGACAGTCAGCCAGTTTTCCGGGCAGAGAGAAGTCTGCAAGCACCCCTTTTCGCCTGGCAAGCTCTTTGGCTTTCCGGGCCGCCTCCCGGGCCCTGGCCGCATCAATCACCTTGGAAATAATAACCTTGGCCACAGAGGGGTTTTCTTCAAAAAACACGCTCAGCCCTTCGTTGATAAGGGTCTCCATGAGCCCCTTGACTTCACTGTTTCCGAGCTTGCTCTTGGTCTGGCCTTCGTATTGGGGGTTGGGAAGTTTGACGCTCACCACAGCGGTCAAGCCTTCTCTC
This sequence comes from uncultured Desulfobacteraceae bacterium, assembly GCA_964580575.1. Classification (GTDB taxonomy): domain Bacteria; phylum Desulfobacterota; class DSM-4660; order Desulfatiglandales; family HGW-15; genus CAVPDE01. The sequence continues at coordinate 73,478 of CAZOLJ010000007.1, read as the reverse complement.
ACGTCGTCTCCGGTCAGTTTTTCTTTGAACGATTTGGCCAGGGGCGAGTTCCCGAGGTACTGATTGATGCCTCTGGTCAAGGCGGATTTGAATCCGACCAGGTGGCTTCCCCCCTCCCGGGTGTTGATGTTGTTCGCAAAGGCGCAAATGATTTCATTGTAGGAGTCGTTGTACTGAAAGGATGCCTCCATCATCACATTGTTCTTCTCCCCGCTGATGTAGACCGGATCGGGATGAAGAACCGCCTTGGTCTTATTCAAATACTGAACAAAAGACTTGATTCCTCCCTCGTAGGCGTACTCTTTCGATTTACCGGTGCGCTCGTCCGCGATCTGTATCTTGACACCCCGGGTCAGAAAAGCGAGCTCCCTCATTCGGCGGGAAAGGGTATCAAAATCAAATTCCAAGATTTCAAAAACGTCAGGATCCGGTTTGAAACGGACTTTCGTGCCCTTCTTGGCAGTCTCTCCGATGACTTTCAGTTCCGTGGCTTTATCGCCCCTCTCAAAGCGCTGAAAGTAAATCTTGCCATCCCGGTACACTTCCACTTCGAGAAACTCCGCCAGGGCATTGACCACCGAGACGCCTACCCCGTGCAGTCCTCCGGAGACCTTGTAGCTCTTGTTGTCGAATTTTCCTCCCGCATGGAGCTTCGTCATCACCACTTCGAGCGCGGGGACCTGCTCGGTTTCGTGCATGTCCACGGGAATGCCTCGGCCGTTGTCAAAGACCTCGACGCTGTTGTCCCCAAGGATTTTAATATCGATGAAGTTGCAGTATTCCGCGAGCGCTTCGTCAATACTGTTGTCCACCACCTCGTAAACCAGATGGTGCAACCCTTCAAAGGCCGTGTTCCCAATGTACATGGCCGGCCTTTTCCGGACCGCCGCCAGGCCTTCCAGAACTTTTATGTCCGCTGCGCCGTAACTTGAATTTCGATCCGCCATTTCACAGCCTCATAGGCATAATCAAACCGAGGAACCCCTCGTCGTCTTTTCCTCTGATCACGCAGGGACTCGAATTGTCGATAAAACCAAGGTCCACAACCTCCGTGGCCATGTTTTGAAGCACGTCAATGAAGTAGCGGGGATTAAATCCTGCCTCCAGACGCTCTCCCTTGTACTCCACCTCCAACTTCTCCTGAGCATCCCCCAGGTCAGGGTTGATGGAGACCAACTCCAGGCCGCCCTTGTCGAGGCTCACCTTCACGCCTCTGTAAGTCTCTGTAGCAAGAATGATCATCTTTTTCATTCCATCCAGGAGATCTTCCCTTTTGATCTTCACCACCCCTTTGACTTTTTTAGGAATCACCGCACTGTAGTCAGGGAACTTGCTTTCAAGTAACCGGATCACAATTAAGGAATTCTCCTTCCTCGCAACACAGTTGCTCTGCTTAAAACCTAATTCAATGGTTCCGCCTTCGCTCGCCAGTTTACTCAGTTCCGCCATACCCTTCTTAGGGATCATGACTCCGCCGTCCAGTTTGATCTTTTCAATATCCGTAACCTCTTTGTCGATCAGAGACAGACGGTGGCCGTCGGTGGAAACCATTCGGAGATAAGTCTTTCCTTCACGCACGACTTTCTCTGTAAAGATTCCGGAAAGCTTGAATCCGGCTTCCTCGAGGGTGACGGAGTAGATGGTTTTGTCGATCATTTCCCGCAGGAGCTTCCCGTCCAGTTGACCCATAGGAACATCCTCGGGCTCCACAAAGACCGGATATTCCTCGGCTGAGAGCGCTGCCAGATTGTATTTTGCCCGTTCATCAGAAATAAAAACCCAATTATTCTCCTTTTCTTTAATATGAATACTTGGATGCTTGCTCTCTTTTAAAATCTCAAAGAGTTTTCGTCCGGAAATCGTCACGCTTCCCGGTTGAGCCACTTCAGCCGGGATTCGTTGTTGCAAGCTGATCTCAAGATCCGTCGCGGAGATCTGGATCGATGCTTCCTGGGCTGAAAGAAGAATCATGGAGAGAATAGGCATATTGCTTCTTTTCTCGATGATGCTTTGTACTCTGGCGACCGCTTTCAAAAGTTCATCTTTGTCTATTCTTATTTCCATAATTACCTCCAAGATCTTCTAATCATCATACACGATCAGGGGTGTTGGTTTGTTTAAAACTGAAATAAGTCGATAGAATCACAAAAAATCTTCTACTCCAGCACAAGCATCCTTTTCCTAAGGTTAAGGGAGTTTGTAGCGCACTCCCTTTATTCCAATCGCTTTATCACCGACATTTTGTTCTCTTACTGAAAACCTTGTCGTGAAAATGTCAACCTAAGAGGCTTTCAATCTTACTTAAGTCCTTCTGAACGTTTTTATTCTCATCCTTTTGTTTTTCGACTTTTCTGAGCGCGTGGATCACTGTGGAGTGATCTTTATGATTAAAGGAATCCCCAATTTCCTTAAAAGAAAGATTCGTAAATTTCCTAACCAGATACATAGCCAGGTGTCGAGGATAAGAATAGACTCGATTCTTCTTATTGGAGAGGAGGTCACTCATGGAAATATTAAAGTACCCGGCGGTAGTGGTCATAATATCTTCAAGGTTGATCTCACTTCTATTCCTGTCCCGCATCAAAGTCCTGATTGTAGAAATCGTTACAGGTTCACTGCTGAGGGACGCGAAAGTTTGAACGCGGATCATATTTTTCATAAGGTTTTTGATGTCCGTACTCGAATTCGAAAGAAAAAACACTACATCTTCAGCCAGACTGAGATTATCCTCAACAGCCTTTTTCTGGATGATGGAGATCTTCAGAGTCTGGTCCGGATCGTCAATGTCCGCCAATAACCCCCAACCGAGGCGAGATTTTAACTCCAGGTTGATGTTTCTCAGTTTATTGGGGGCACTGTCACCGGTAATGACAATCTGTTTTTTTTGACTGTAAAGGGCATTAAAAATAAAAAGAAACTCCTCCTGTGTTTTTTCCCGATTGGACAGATGGTGAATGTCATCGAACAGTAGAAGATCAAGGTTTGACAACTCCGATCTAAAATCATCCAACCTGTCGTTCTTGATGGAGTAAGTGAAATCAGAACTAAAGGCGTCGGAGGAAAGATACCTCAACCGGCAATGGGGATTCTTTTTGAGCCGATGGTTCCCGATGGCGTGAAGAAGGTGAGTCTTTCCTAATCCGTTCATACAATAAAAATACAACAAATTGTACTCTTCTGTTCTTTTCTCCGCAACTTCTTGTGCTGTGGACCAGGCAAATCGGTTGCACAGGCCTGTCACGAAGTTTTCAAAGGTCATGGAAGGGTTAAGCCTGCGCTTCAGGTAAGCCTCCGACTTTTCAACCTCCCGGGGCTCTTTTTCCATTGCGCCATGATCAAAGGAGAAGTGGATGCTCGGGGAGATCTTGGCGATTTTCTTAAATGACTTTTTTATATCCATCAGGTAGTTATCATTTAGCCAGGTCGCCACGAATTTGTTCGGCACCCCAAGGACCACCATTTCAGGGTCGAATCTCTTCAATGAAGTGCGGGAGAACCAGGTCTTGAATTCCCCTTTACTCATCTTAGATTCTAAAGCCTTGGATACATCTACCCAAATGTCTTTCTTGTGGCTCATGGTGGGGTGTCTTCTTGGTTTAACGGTGCCTGAATATTAGAAAAATCTTATAGGGATGGCAACTAAAATCTCCCTATAAAATACTGAGAAAGAACTTGGTGGCACGCTCTGAAGAGGTTCGGTTTTGGGTGAGTCCAAATGATAAGGATTAGGAGGATAACATGGCTTACTCGATTGGTCTGGCAGGAAAAGGCGGAACAGGTAAAACAACGGTCGCGGGTTTGCTGGTTAAATACCTTGTAGAAAAAGGAAAGGTGCCTGTGCTCGCGGTGGACGCGGATGCGAATGCCAACCTCAATGAAGTCCTCGGGCTGGAGGTACAGGAGACTCTCGGGGATGCCCGCGAGGAGATGAAGAAGGGTGTGGCCACCGGAATGACCAAAGATATCTTTATGGAAATGAAGTTGGAACAGGCTCTCGTGGAAGCCAAGGGATACGATCTTGTGGTTATGGGAAGGCCCGAGGGCCCCGGGTGTTATTGTGCCGCCAACACGCTTCTCACCAATTATCTGGATCGACTCATCAACAATTACGCCTATATCGTTGTGGACAATGAAGCAGGAATGGAGCACATCAGCCGGCTCACGACCAACAACATCGATCTCCTCCTCATTGTTTCCGACCCGAGCCGGAGAGGAATTCAGGCCGCTGCCAGGATCCTCGAACTTACTCAAGAACTGCCGCTGAACATCAAGAAAAAGGCGTTTGTGGTCAATCAGGCCAAAGAGAATCAGGAAGCGGATATCGAGAAGAGCGTCAAGCAATTCGGGCTCGAGCTCTCCGGAATCATCCCTGACGACCCGCTGATCAGGGAATTCGATGTGAGTGGAAAGCCGACCACACAGCTGACAATGAAAAGCAAGGCCTTAGGAAAGGCATTCAAAATCTTTGAAGCGATTCTTTGACAGACAAGATGTTGTGGTCCTCTTCTACAACCTACCCAATCTAGATCTTTTGTATAGGAAAAGCCTTCAATTTACAGGCAAAAACTTCTTGACAAGCCATTTTCGCTTCAATATGGTGAGACTTCCTCTTTAGAGAGGATTTTTCTCTTCCCCCATAGGGCGGTTGGGATTAAGCTTTTTTTGCCCAGTTCCGTTGCATCTCAACAAAACAGGTGTCTTTTAGATCATCGTGGCGCGCTCGTGTTTATCCAAACCGGGGGCACGGATGATCTTTGTGCGCCCGTTTTTTTAATTGTTTTTTTCCTGATTTCCGAGTTCATCGGATTTCAAATGATACTCTCATTAGACAAGGAGGGAACGACATTGGCCTTTGAATTTCCAAAGCAACCCTATTCTGGGAAGATAGGGACCACGACCATCGGAACAGGGGAAGGGACCCTCACCCTGGGAGGAGAGGAATCCTATCCGTTCTATGTCTTTGAAGGGAAAATGCCCAACCCTCCCAAGATCGCCATGGAGATCTGGGACTATGATCCTTCCAAAGACTGGCCTGCTGCAGCAGTAGAGCCGTTCAAGGATGTGATTTCCAAACCCGAAGCGTGGGCCAAGAAATGTGTCAAGGACTACGGCGCGGATCTCATTGTCCTGCAAATGAAGAGCATCGATCCCAACGGAATGGACAGGAAGCCGGATGAGGCCGCTGCTGTTGCAAAAAAAGTGATCGATGCGGTGGATGTTCCTGTGGTCGTCTGGGGTACTGCGAACAACCAGAAGGACGAGGAAGTGCTCAAGCTGATTTCCGAGACCTGCCAAGGGAAGAATGTTTCCCTCTCCCCGGTGGAAGAAGGAAACCACAAGGGTGTGGGAGCCAGCGCGCTTGCTTACGGGCACGTCATTGTCGCCTCCTCTCCTATCGACGTCAATCTGGCCAAGCAACTGAACATTCTGCTCGGGAACCTCGGCGTTGCCACCCACAAGATCGTCATTGATCCTACCACCGGCGGACTCGGCTACGGCTTGGAGTATTCCTACTCCGTGATGGAACGGATCCGGATGGCGGCCCTGACCCAGGAAGACGACAAACTCCAGATCCCCATGATCTCCAATGTGGGCAATGAAATCTGGAAATGCAAGGAAGCCGGACAATCCATTGAAGACGCCCCGACCCTTGGAGACCCGGAGAAACGTGGGATCATGATGGAGAGCGTTGCGGCCACTTGCTACCTCATGGCCGGTTCGGACGTGGTGATCCTGCGGCACCCGGAAAGCGTAAAGCTCGCTCGCTCTTTCATCGACCGAATGGTGAAAGGGGGTGCTGCAACGGATGTCAAGCCCGTCGCCAAGAAGCTTCCCCTCAAGGAAGCGGATCTGATTTCGATTTCACCGCAACCGCAAACCGCGGTGGGCAAAGAGGAAGCGCCGGGCAAAGAAAAACCGGCCAAGGCTGAAGCAGCGCCCAAGAAAGAGGAAAAACCCAAAGCGCCGGCCAAGCCTGCAGAAAAGGTTGTGGAGCTCAAGCCCAAGGCTGAGGGAGCCAAAGCGGAACCGGATGCCAAAGCCAAAGCAGAGGCGGAGGCCAAGGCCAAAGCTGAAGCAGAAGCCAGGGCCAAAACAGAAGCTGAGGCAAGAGCCAGGAAGGAAGCGGAAGACAAGGTAAAGGCCGAAGCCCAAGCCAAAGCAAAGGCTGAAGCAGATGCAAAAGCGCAAGCCGAAGCGGAGGCCAGGAAAAAGGTCGAGGCTGCCGCCAAAGAGAAAGATGAGCTTCAGGCTCTGAGAGAAAGGAGGGCCAAGGAAAAGGCCGTTGCTCAGGACAAAGATCAGCTTCAGGCCCTGGAGGAAAAAAAGGCTCAGGAAAAAGAAGCGGCAGCTGCCGAGAAAAAGGCCAAAGAAGAAGACAAGGCCGCAAAGCGCTTGGCCAAAGAGCCTGAAACCCTTGTGGACCGGCTCGCCAAGAATCTCGACCGGATCCACAGGCGCGGTTGAGATCTATGTCTCATACGATCATGGAGTGAAAGCCCTTAGGGCTCAAGAATAAGAAACAATCATTTCAACACCTCTTAAGAAGGGAGGAAACAAGGTATGTCGAAACTAGTAGCGTTTGCAGCGATCCAGGGTGCTTACAATATCGTCTCGAAGGCGGAAGGAAAATACAAGCAGGCCCTGGAAACGTTCGGTGGAGCCCAGAAAATAGCCTTTCCCAACACGGCCTATTTCTTGCCCATCATTTATTCCCTCACAGGAATGAAAGTGACGGATCTGGATTCTGCGAGAAAACCCCTCGAGTTTGCGCGAAAGCTTTTACCGCCCCATGTCAAGAAGGACTGTCACGTGCCTTATCTCGGCCCGCTCCTCGATGCAGGCATGGCAGCTCTCTTTGCCGAAGAGATCGTGGAGGCGATTCGATACGTGGAAGATCCGAACTTCTACCAACCGGAAGTGGAAGACCCGGATCTGGACAACGGAAAACTGTGGCTCGGCGCAGCGGACGATAAGATCATGAGGAAGAGAGGCGTCGAGTTCGTGGACGGCACGGCTCCCGGGTTTGCGGCGATTGTGGGCGCGGCCCCGGATTCCAAAACTGCGAAGAAGATGGCCGAGGAATACCAGCTCAAAACCATCTACGTCTTCATGGCCGCCAACCAGAACGGAACCACTTTTGCCCAGCAGCTCGTGCAGGAAAAGGTGCAGATCGGCTGGAACACCCGTCTCGTTCCTTTTGGTCCAGATATTTCGGCTGCGGTGTTTGCCCTGGGTTTTGCGAACCGAGCCGGCATGGCTTTCGGCGGCATTCAGCCCGGAGATTATAAGAAACAGCTCAAGTACCAGAAGGACCGCGTGTTTGCTTTTGTTAACGCCCTGGGAGAGGTCAACGCGGAATGGGCGGCCAATGCGGCCGGCTGCGTCAACTGGGGTTTCCCGACCATTTCCGACACGGACATTCCTGAAATCCTCCCCACCGGAGTCTGCACCTACGAGCACGTGGTGGCAAACGTCCTTCACGATGACATGCCTTCCAAGTCCATCGAGATTCGAGGCCTCAAAGTCAGCGTGAGCAAGGTGGACATCCCGCTGGCCTATGGCCCGGCCTTCGAAGGGGAACGGGTTCGCAAAGACGATCTCTATCTGGAGACGGGCGGTGGAAAGACCCAGTGCACCGAGCTCTGCAAAATGGCTGAGATGAACGAGATCGAAGACGGGAAAGTGGAACTCGTGGGCCCTGACATCAAGGACGTGAAAAAAGGGTCACGGTTGCCTCTTGGGATCTATGTCCAGGTGGCGGGCCGCAAGATGCAGCCTGATTTTGAGCCCATCCTGGAGCGGCAGATTCACCACCTCATCAACTATGCCCAGGGCGTCATGCACATCGGGCAGAGGGATATCGCCTGGATCCGTGTGGGCGAGCAGGCCGTGGAAAAAGGCTTCTCCCTCAAACACATCGGCACCATTCTCCATGCCAAGCTCCACCAGGACTTCGGGAGCATTCTGGACAAGATCCAGGTGACGCTCTACACGGGGAAAGACGAAGTGGACAAGCTCACGGCAAGGGCCAGGGGGGAATACAAAACCAGAGACGACCGCGTGGAAAAGATGACGGACGAGGCGGTGGAGACTTACTACTCCTGCACGCTCTGCCAGTCCTTTGCGCCAAGCCACGTGTGTGTCATCAGCCCTGAGCGAACCGGGTTGTGCGGGGCCTACAACTGGATGGACTGCAAGGCCTCTTTTGAGATCAATCCCACAGGTCCGAACCAGCCGGTGCTGAAAGGCGAGTGCCTGGATCCCAAGCTGGGGCAGTGGAAGGGCGTGAACGATTTCATCTTCAAGGCGTCTCGCCAGACGATTGACCACTACAATTTCTACAGCCTGGTTCTTGATCCCATGACCACCTGCGGGTGCTGCGAGTGCATTGCCGCAGTGATCCCGGGTTGCAACGGGATCATGACCGTGAACCGAGACTACACCGGAGAGACCCCTTGCGGAATGAAGTTCACGACTCTGGCCGGCGTCATGGGCGGCGGCCAATCGTCCCCCGGGTTTGTGGGTCACTCCAAGTACAACATCACCCAGCGGAAGTTCATCGTAGGCGACGGCGGATTGCTCCGTCTGGTCTGGATGCCCAAGTCACTGAAAGAAGAGCTTCGGGAGCGGCTGCTGAGAAGAGGCAAGGAATTGGGCGTGCCCGACCTCATCGACCGCATTGCGGATGAGACGGTGGGAATCACGGAAGCGGACATCATGCCCTTCCTCAAGGAAAAAGATCATCCGGCTCTGACGATGGAATCCATTGTGGGTTAATAACGATAGGAGAAAACTATGGGACTGACGGGAATTCAGATTTTCAAACTCTTGCCTAAGACGAATTGCGGGGAATGCGGGGTTCCCACTTGCCTGGCCTTTGCCATGAACCTGGCTGCTGCAAAGGCCGAGCTCGACTCTTGCCCGTACGTGTCGGAAGAGGCCAAGGAGAAACTGTCCGAAGCCTCGGCCCCTCCCATCCGGCAGGTGGCCATCGGCGCAGGGGTGAGGGCCTTCAAGATCGGCGGCGAGACGGTCATGTTCAGGCACGAAAAAACGTTCTACAACCCCACCGGGATTGCGGCGCTGGTCAAATCCGACTTGGACGGCGGGGCTCTTGACCGAAAGCTCAAGGAGTGGAATGCGTTCCAGTATGAGAGGGTGGGGCTGAACCTGAGGCCCGAACTCGTGGCGCTAAAGGATGTCAACGGCAATGCCGCCGCCTTTGCCGCAGCGGCAAAGAAGATAGCGGAACAAAGCGAGTTCAATCTTGTTCTTATGACCGACAAGGCGGATGTCATGAAGGCGGCGGTAGAGGTTTGTGCCTTCAAGAAACCGCTGCTTTATGCGGCCACGGCTCAGAACGCGGAGGCCATGGGGAATCTGGCCAAAGAAAAGGGCCTGCCCCTGGCCGTGAAAACGGACAACCTTCAAAACCTCATTGCTTTGAGCGACAAGCTGACGGGCATGGGATTGAAAGACCTGGTCCTGGATTCCGGGGCCAGGGACCCGAAACAGGTGCTGCAGGATCAGGTCGCGATCCGCAGGTCGCCCCTCAAGACAGGCAACCGCTCTCTGGGTTTTCCAACCATTGCATTTCCATGTGAGATGGCAGGGAACCTGGACATGGAAACGGTCCTGGCGGCCATGCTCATTGCAAAGTACGCAGGGATCGTGGTGCTCTCGGATTTCAAGGGAGAGAGCCTGTTCCCCTTGCTTCTGGAACGGCTGAACATCTACACCGACCCGCAGAGGCCGATGACGGTCACCCAGGGGATTTACGAGATCGGCGCACCCAACGAGAACTCCCCTGTGTGCATCACCACGAACTTCTCCTTGACTTACTTCATCGTGAGCGGTGAAATCGAGGGAAGCCGGGTGCCCACGTGGCTCCTGATCATGGACACGGAAGGGTTGTCCGTGATGACGGCGTGGGCGGCCGGGAAGTTCTCCGGCGATGCGGTGGCCTCTTTTGTGAAAAAGAGCGGCATTGCAGACAAGATCGCTCACAAGAAGCTCATTATTCCCGGCTATGCGGCTTCGATCAGCGGGGATATGGAAGAGGAGCTGCCCGGGTGGGAAGTGATCATCGGCCCGAGGGATGCGTCCTTGATACCCAAATTTCTCAAAGAACGGGTGAAGTAAAGGGGGAAAGGCCATGCTATTGATCGGTGAAAATCTCAATGTGATTAACAGAATCATCGGAAAAGCCTTTAAGGAAAAAGATCCCGGCCCCATTGCTGAGGAAGCGAATAGGCAAAAGGAAAAGGGCGTGGACTGGATCGATATCAACCTGGGGCCTGCCAGGAAAGGCGGTCCCGAGCTCATGCAGTTCGTGGTGAAGACGGTCCAGGATACCATTGGAGACACGCCTCCCCTGTGCCTGGATACATCCAACATCGAAGCCATGGAAGCCGGGCTGGCGATTCACAAGGGAAAGGCGATTATCAACTCCATCATGTGCAGGCCTGAACGGTACGAGAAACTCATTCCCCTGGCCGTCAAGTACAAGGCCAACATGATTGCCCTCATGTGGGGGCCCGAGGGGCTGCCGAGGGATGAGAACGAGCGGGGGGCGCTTGCAGCGGAATTGATTTATGCGGCCAATGAGGCGGGGGTTCCGAACGAGGATATCTTTGTGGACGGAATCGTCACGCCGGTGAATATCCAGCAGCCTCAGCTCGTGAGCCTTCTGGCGTTTCAGGAGATGCTGGCGGACATGTTCCCGGGCATCAAGTCCACGTGCGGGCTGTCCAACATCTCCAATGGGCCGCCGGACCATCTGAGGGGTATTTTGAATCAAACCTACATGGTCATGCTGGAAAGAAAGGGCATGTACTCCTGCATTGCAGATGCCTATGACGACAAGCTGATCGCCATTGCCCGGGGAAAGAGGCCGGACGTGGTAGAGCTCATCCACAAGGTCATGGACGGAGAGTCTGTGAATGTTGGCTCCCTTTCCAAGGAACTTCAGGGGTATGTGAAAACCGCGAGGGTGATCCTGGGCCACAGCCTTTACTCGGATTCCTGGCTGGAACTGTAGGCCCGATTCAGCTGTATTCAATCCAAAAGAACTCCCCAGGCCCATGGTCTGGGGAGTTTTTTTCTACACTTGATGATGATAAGCGGCGTCATTCATGGTATGGTGATGTTCCGAAAGTGGCCATAGATGAGGACTGAGGATTAGGCAAGAACTTCTGAAAGACAGGGCGTAGGGATATGGCTCTCCGAATGACCATTACCGAGGAGAGGGATGTCGTGATCGTGGCTTTGGCGGCAAGGATTGACTCCTTTGCCATTGAGGAGCTCTACGAAGGTTTTGAGCAGGTCAAGAAGACGGGAAAGAGGAACGTTGTCCTCATGATGAGGGACCTCGAGTCCATCAACAGCAGGGGTATTGCAACGCTCATCTCCTTCTTCAAGTGGGCCAAGGAGGAAGGCAAGCCCGTCAAATTAGCCCAGGTGCCGAAAAACATCATGGCCCTCCTGGGCATCGAAAAACTCACCTCCATATACGACACGCTGCCCAAAGCGATTGAAAGCTTTGAACAGGACCTCGTGCAGGAAGAGCTTCCGGAAGAAGCGGCGATCTTGGATGAGGAGGGCCAGAGCAGGAGAGGCTTTGTTCCGAGGCAAAAGAGCCGAAAGCCCCTGGTGCTGACAGGCGTCATTGTTTTGGTCGTGGTGCTTGCGGTGCTCTTCTTCTTGGCGCAAGGAGAGAAGAAAAGCCCTGAAGTGGATCTTCAGCCTCTTCTCAAAAAGATGGGGCTTTTAGAGGAAAGGATGGCGAAACTGGAAAGCAAAGGAAAGGAGACTCCGCAGGTCCAGGAAAAGCTGGACAGCCTTACACGGAACCTGAACGAGCGGCTCAGCCATCTTGAAAAGGACATCAACCAGATCAAGGAAGAAGCGGCCTCAGGAAAGAAAAAGGCGGAAGTCAGCCAGCCGGCCGCTCCAACCCCCACCCCTCCGCCCCGATCCCCTGCAAAACCCGGCAACACACGCGTTCACACCGTCGCTCCGGGGGAAAATCTCTACCGCATTGCCCTCCGCTACAACCTGAGCGTGGAAGAGCTTCGCGGGTTGAACAACATGAGGGCGGATCAGTCCCTCCAGGTCGGACAGAAACTCACCGTAGGCCCCGGAAATTAGGGGGTTCTGTCGCTCTTCGTCGTGTCCCCCGGGGAGGGGTCACCTGTCGCAGGTTTCGAGTTGCCGGGGCTGGCTGCGGTTCCCTGCGGAGTTCCACCCGGAGGCGGAGCATTCTCTATCACTCTAAACGCTGGAGGCAAAGGCCCGTCGGAAGCAACTGGCCCGCCTGGAGCTGTAGCACTTTCCTGGGTTTTGAAGGCATCCGGGAGTGCAGACTGCGCTGCAGCGGAACCGGGTGGCTGGGTTGCAGCCCCGCCCGGGGTTGGTTGGGGTAAGGCTCTTGGCGGCCGACGCACCGCAGCAGGCGGCGTGGAAGTCGAAGGCCTGCTTCTCACCGTCGGTGCGGGCCGGGTCGTGGACGCCGGCGGCGTGGCCACCCTAGGGGGCTGCGCGCCGGGCCTACCCGGTTGAGCCCCGGCCGGCTTTCCCTCTCCCATGACCATGACGCCTGCGACCTTGTTCTTGTTATCAAACATGAGGCTGTAGTTCAGATTGGTGAGGATTCTCTTCAACCCTTCCTCCAGGGGAAGGGCGTTAAAGGTCACGGAGATCTTTTCCTGGAAAAGGGTTTCATCGCCCCTGAACCAGACACCCGACTGCTTCTCGATGTCTCTTGCCACGTCCAGAAGGGAGGTCTCTTTGAGGTTCACGGAGAGCAAGCCGTCTTTGACGCTCACCGCCTCAGCACACAAACCATCTTGACAAAGGAAGAAGCCAAGAATACAAGAAACAACTAGGCTGGCACAAAAACCCGTTTTGATCGTTTTCAGAACCATATTCTTCTTCCCTGCGAATGGTGAGCCGTAACCTGCCTTACAAGTTGCTTTGCGCTGGCAACTGCGTAATGAGATTTCTTAAAATAATATCACACTTGACGCATGTTAGCATTATAATGTTATGGATCTGCCAATCTTGTGGACAAACGCTGATGCGTCTACAACATATGGTACCCATTAACGAATTCCTCAAAAATAACAGGGTCTTTCAAACAAGGGGTTTGATTTCCTATAAACAAACCTTTACAATAATCAGGCTTAGATAGAGTTAAAGAAAATGAATCTCAAGCGATTCTTGTTGCTCGGAAATGTACTCCTCTCAGGTCTCATTATCTGGGTAGGGGTTTCTATGGTCACCACCTGGGCATCGAGCGGGCGGGCCGGAGACACCGACCTGATCGTCCCATCCAAAATGTCGATGCCTAAGGACCTTGCTTCTTCTAAAGGCAGGCGGCTGGAAGATTATGCACTGATCGCGTCCAAGGATGTTTTTCACACCACCAAAGAGACAGCTAAGACAGCGGGAAAAGATCAGGCTGAAGAGCTCAAGGTCACGGAGCTGAATCTGGAGCTGAAAGGCACGGCGGTGGGAGAAGGGAAGGATTCCTACGCTGTTATCCTGGACAAGGGATCGAGAAAAGAGGAAGTCTACTACGCCAATGATTATGTAATGGAAGCCCAGATTCTCAGGATCATGAAGGGCCGGGTGATTCTGAATGTGGATGGAAGGGAAGAGGCTCTTCTCATGGTGGATGAGAGCCGGACCCTCCCAGAAATGGGCTCTGCAGAGGAAAAGGCAGGCGCAGAGGCGGTCAAGCCGGCGGAGCAGAGGCCGGCTTCTCAAGGGGCCACTCCCCCCCAGAGGAGAAACATTACCCCGAGGAGGGGCGTGGGAAAGACGGGCGTATAATAAGAAGCTGTTGTAACGGAAGAATGAGAGAATGAGGCACGACACCAAAAGACACCAGAACCTCTTGGGCATTCTCCTGCTCCTGCTGGTCCTCTGCCTTGGCATCCGTCCGGCCCTCGGCCAGGAAAAAGCGGGAAAAACTGAACCCAATGATTCCAAGGCAAAGCCCGCCTACATCACGATGAACTTCAAGGATGTGGACCTCCAGGTGTTCATCAAGTTCATCAGCGAACTCACGGGAAAAAATTTCCTCATCGATCCCAATGTCAAGGGAACCGTCACCATCGTTTCCCCTCAGAAGGTCACGGTGGACGAAGTCTACAGAGTCCTTCTCTCCGTCTTGGAGGTGAACGGATTCACCGTGATCGAAGCAGGCCAGGTGAGTAAGATCGTGCCCGCGGCTGCGGCAAAGACAAAAGCCACGGAAACCTTCCTGGAAAAAAAACTGAGGACCCCTGAAGACAAGATCGTCACCCAGCTGGTGCCTCTCAAGCACGCCGAGGCCGTGAACCTTGCGAGGCTTCTTGCCTCGCTGGTTGAAAAAACAGGGCTTCTCGTGCCCTATGCAGAAACCAACACGATGATCGTCATTGACACCCTCTCCAATATCAACCGGATCGTTCGGATCGTTACGGAGCTGGATGTGCCGGGGGATGAAGAGATCTGGGTCACGCAGCTCAGGTATGCCAAGGCGGACGACATGGCAAAAAAGGTGGCGACCCTGTTTCAGGAGCGAAGAGGCGCTGCCGCAGGTGCAGGGCAGCAGGCAGGGCTCGTCAGGGCCGATCTGAAAATCCTTCCTGATGAAAGGACCAACTCCCTCGTGGTTCTGGCAGGCCCGAACCCCATGGCCAAAATCAAACTCCTGGTCGATAAGCTGGATCAGAGACAGGTTCGGCCGAGAGAGAATATCCACCTCTATTCGCTCCAGAATGCCGTTGCTGAAAATCTGGCCAAGGTTTTGATGGAGATTCCCGGCAAGGGCACCAAGGATGAAAAAGCGAAGGCGGCGCCGGTCTCCAAGGATGTGCAGATCTCGGCCGACAAGGCGACCAATACGCTGGTGATCATCGCGGAACCCGAGGAGTATCACATCCTTGAGGAAGTCATCAGAAAGCTGGATGAGCCACGACCCCTGGTCTACGTAGAAGCGCTGATCATGGAGGTGTCCGCAACAAGGGCGCTGGACCTGGGCGTCGAATGGCGCGTGGGCAACACGTACGATGGCGGGTTTGGCGCCGGGCAACCCGGGGGCGTGTGGTTCGGCGGGTCACAAGGATCGAACAGCCCTGTCGCCGACGCCTTCAACACGGGAACTCTCACCGGGCTTCCGGGCGGCTTCGTGGCAGGCGTCATCGGCAGGGGCATCACCCTGGGGCCCATCACCTTCCCCACCATAGCGGCCTTTGTAAGGGCGGTGAAAACAGACAGCGACTTCAACGTGATCTCCACCCCTCAGATTCTCACCCTCGACAACGAGGAGGCGAGCATCGAGGTAGGCCAGAACATCCCCTTTGTCACCCAGGTGGTCGAGTCGAGCCAGACGACCGACAGACCCATCCAGAACTTTCAATACAAGGATGTTGGCGTGACGCTCAAGGTCACGCCTCAGATCAATGAAGACGGCTTTATCAGGCTCAAGGTGGAAGAAAGTGTCAAAGCCGTCATTTCTCAGACGGCTCTGCAAGGCTCCGTGCTAGCCCCTACAACGACTTACCGCACGGCAAAAACCAGCATCACGGTCAAGGACGGGGAGACGGCCGTGATCGCGGGTCTGATCGAGGCAAGGCTCGACAGGGGAAAAACTTCGACTCCTTGTTTGGGTGACATTCCTGCTTTTGGCTGGCTTTTCAAAACCACGAACGATCGGGATGACAAGACAAACCTCATGGTGTTCATGACCCCTCGCGTGGCCCGGGGCGTGGAAGATGCCAAGAAAATCTACGATCAGAAAAAAGGATATATGGACAAGGAAGCCGAGAGGGCTCTGAAGGCGCAAGAGCAGGAAATCATCAGAAAAAAGGCCTTTGAGGGTGATTGGGGATTCGACAAACCAGAAGACCGTCAGCAGTAAGCAGTGAATCGAGGAGACAAGAAGACAGAATAAAGGAGACAGAACAAAAGCAACTTTCATTCTGTATTCTGACTACTGTCTCCTGCACTCGTAAAGAAAGAAATGTTTAAAAACCTTTTCAAGAGCAATGTTCGGAATCCTCCACCCCCTCCACCCCCTGATGCTGGTTCCTCTGTGCCGGTCCTCTTCATGCAGGACATGACGGAAGCGGAGCGCTTGGCTCATTACGCGGAGCAGCTCGGCATTCCCGTCAAGAAGAGACTCTTGGACGACATCCGCTTTGAAGGCAAGCTGGACATCCCCATCCAGTATTTCAAGCGCATGGGGCTGGTCCCTCTTTTCGCTGAACAAGGGGTTCTGACCGTAGCCATCAATGACCCGGCGAATTTTCAGGCTGCCGACGACCTCGCGCGCCGTTTCGGATTCAAGGGAACCCGAATGGTGCTGAGTCCCCTCGGAGAGATCCACTCGGCGATCAACGTGCTCTTTGATCAAAGCAGCGATGAAGCCGAGAAGATGGTTCAGGATTTGGAGTCCTACCAGTCCGATGACCAGGTCTTCACTGAACTCGAAGACCTGCAGGACCTCATGGATGTGACCAACGAAGCTCCGATCATCCGTCTCGTCAACGTGGTTCTGACTCAGGCCCTGCGCCGGCAGGCGAGCGACATCCACATCGAACCTTACGAGAAAGAGATCAAGGTCCGGTTCCGAATCGACGGAATCCTGTACGAGATTTTCTCGCTCCCCAAGCGCTTCCAGGCCCACATTGTTTCACGGCTGAAGGTCATGGCCAACCTGGACATTGCGGAAAAAAGGCTTCCCCAGGATGGAAGAATCAAAATCAAGGTGGCCAACAAGACTGTGGACATCCGGATTTCCGTAATCCCCATGGCCTTTGGCGAAAGGATCGTGCTGCGTCTCCTCGACAAGAGCATTTCCATTCTCGGGCTGGCCGAGATGGGCATGGCGGCAAAGAGGCTGGAGATCTTCGAGAAGCTGATCAACAAGAACACCGGTATCCTTCTGGTCACCGGCCCCACCGGAAGCGGCAAGACCACGACCCTCTATGCCGCTCTCAACCGGATCAACTCCATGGAAAAGAACATCATCACCATCGAGGACCCGGTGGAGTATGAACTGAAAGGAGTGGGCCAGATCCAGGTGAACCCCAAAACCGAGCTCACCTTTGCCAGGGGGCTCCGCTCCGTCCTCAGGCACGACCCGGACATCATCATGGTGGGTGAAATCCGCGATCTGGAGACGGTGGAGATCGCCATCCAGGCTTCCCTCACCGGGCACCTCGTGTTCAGCACCCTTCACACGAACGATGCGACGGGCGCTCTCACGCGCCTGGTGGACATGGGCGTGGAGCCTTTTCTCATCGCGTCGTCCCTGCTGGCGGTTCTGGCCCAGCGGCTCGTGCGAAGGATCTGCCCGGATTGCAAAGAGCCGTTCCAGCCGGAGGAGGCCACCCTTGAAGAGCTCGGGCTTCCGAAGGACCAGGTGTTCTATCACGGCCGAGGATGCGAGGCGTGCATGCAGAGCGGGTACCGGGGAAGGACCGGCATCTTCGAGCTTCTCGTGATGGACAACGACACCCGGCACCTCCTCACCTCCGGCGCCGATTCCGTCAAGATGAAGGACAGGGCAGTGCGAAACGGAATGGCCACTCTCTTTGAAGACGGGCTCCTGAAGGTGAAGACCGGGATGACCACGCTCAATGAGGTGCTGCGAGTAACGCAAGAATAGAATGCCTGTCTTTGAATACAGAGCTCTGGACAGCAAAGGCAAAAAAACCCGCGGATTGATCACGGCGGACGGCCCTGCTGCAGCCAGGCTCAAGCTCAGCCAAGACCTCCTTTACCCCACCGAGATTCGGGAAGTCAAAGAAGAGGATAAAAAGTCCTCCACGGAAGTGTTCGTCTCCCCTCTGGCCAAGCTGCAGCGGGTTAACCCGGTTGAAGTCACCACCGCCTTGAGGCAGCTGGCGACCCTCATTTCTTCTGGTCTTCCTCTTGTGGAAAGCCTCAGCGGAGTGATCGACCAGAGCGAGGAACCCAAGCTCCGAAAGATCTTCACCCAGGTCCGCGAACGAGTGCTGGAAGGCAATTCCCTGGCCCAGGCCATGTCCGCACACCCCGGTATCTTCAGCCACATTCACGTCAACATGGTGAGAGCAGGCGAGACCGGAGGGGCCCTGGACATCATCCTGAGGCGGCTTGCGGATTTTTCCGAGCGCCGGCTCAAGCTTAAGAAGAGGATAGAGTCGGCCATGACCTATCCCATCTTTCTCCTTCTCATCAGCAGCGTGATTCTGATTTTTCTCATGACCTTTGTGATGCCCAAGGTGGTCGGGATTTTCAAGGGCATGAAGCTGGCTCTTCCCTGGTCCACTCAGGTGCTCATCTTCGTGACTTATGTGATCAGCAATTATTGGTGGCTCCTCGCGCTCGGAGCCGTGGGCCTGGCAGGGCTGATAGCGGCCCTGGTGAGAACTGAAACAGGCGCTCGTGCCTGGGACCGGATCAAAATGGGCTTCCCTCTTCTGGGGAGGCTTCACCGCAAGGCGGTGATTGCGCGCTTTACGAGGACCCTGTCCATCCTGCTCAAGAGCGGGATTCCCCTGGTGGATGCGCTGGAAATCTCCAGGCCTGCCATGGGCAACCGGATCCTCGAGGACGGCATCAAGGAAGCGACAAAGCTCGTGGGGGAAGGATCTGATTTTGCGACCCCTTTGCGGCAGAAGGGAGGGTTCCCTCCCCTGGTGGTGCAGCTGGTGCGGGCCGGCGAAAAGAGCGGGGAATTGGAAGAAATGCTCGCCAAGGCTGCGGAAGTCTATGAAGACGACGTGGAGGCCACCATCGCCTCGCTGACCTCCATCATCGAGCCGGTGGTGATCTTGTTCATGGGCGTGGTGGTGGGTTTCATTGTCATGGCGATCTTGCTGCCGATATTTGAGATGACGTCGGGGATCAGAGTGACGAGATAGTTTGACCCTGTGGGTGAGCGATTTTTTGGAGAGGAAAAGTTCAGGGAAGGTGCTAGAATGATCTAAAGAGAGTGGAGTGTTGGAGTACTGGAGTATTGGAGTACGGGTAACCCGAACAACCAACACTCCAACACTCCATTACTCCAATACGCGATTGTGTCATTCCTGGGTACATAGGTGTGCGATATGAAGAAATCCATTCTTAGATCCTATGCAAACGACCTTGGCTTTACCTTGCTCGAGATCCTCATTGTCATCACCATCCTGGGCATCCTGGCCAGTCTCATAGCGGTCAAGCTCATGGACCGGCCCGGAGAAGCCAGACAGCTGAAAGCGCAAATGGACATCCAGGCCCTTGAGACGGCCCTGAAGCTTTACAAGCTGGACAACGCCTTTTACCCGACTACGGACCAGGGCCTTCGCGCCCTGGTGGAAAAGCCTGCGCTGGGTAAAATCCCTACGAAGTGGCGCGAGGGCGGGTACCTGGAAAAGGATGTGCTTCCCAAGGATCCGTGGGACAGGGATTACCTGTACCTTAGCCCCGGAATTCGGAACAGGGATTTTGATCTCTGGTCCTACGGCGCGGACGGTGAGGACGGGGGGGAAGGAGAGGATGCCGATGTCACCAACTGGGCGACCAAGAAGGAATAGACTGGTCGGGTTTACCCTGTTTGAATTCGCCGTTGTTCTGTTCCTCATCAGCCTCTTCTTTGTCCTGGTGGCCGTTCCCATCGAGGGGGTCCTCTCCGGCGGTGACCTGGGGCAGGCCACTCGCATGCTCATGAGCGAGGTGAGCAGACTGCGAGGGGAGGCGGCCTACACCAGGAAAGTGCAGACTCTGGTGCTGGACATGGAGAAGAACACCTTCTATGCCCTGGACCCGGAAATCCCGGTGGAGCTTAGGAAGACGGAGGAGAGTCTTTTTGAGGAAGAAAAGGAGGTGGTTCCCAGGCAAAAGGATCTGCCTTCAGGCGTATTTCTTGCAGACGTGGTTCTGGACTCGCTGGGCAAGGTTCAGGAGGGAAAAGCAGAGGTTCGCTTTTTTGCCAACGGATGTGTGGAGCACGCTCTGATCCATTTGAAAAATCAAGGCGGCAAGTTCTATACCCTTGAGATCAACCCGGTGACAGGTCTTATCAAAACCCATGAAGGATATATTGAACAGAAAAGGCAAGGATCAAGGCTTCACTCTTCTTGAAATCATCATTTGCCTGGGTCTCATCGCGCTGGTCCTGGTGGCCGTCTTTCATCTGCAGGCGCAGAACCTGGACCTTCAGTCTGAAGCGCAGTTCATGACCACGGCGACCTGCCTTTTGCAAGAGCGCCTTTCTCAGATCCAGGCCCAAGAGAAGATCGAAGAAGGGACGAACTCAGGGGATTTCGGCAAAGACTATCCGGACTACACATACAAGCAGGAAGTGAGCGAGATGCCGGACACGGAAACCCTCTACAAAGTGAGGGTGGCCGTGATTCTCGAAAGAGACAAAGCCCGCAGGGATCTATGGGTCGAAACCTATCTGTACCGACAGAAGATATGAAGGGATTCACCCTTCTGGAAGTGCTGGTCTCCATGGCGATTCTGGTGATCATCATGGCGGCTCTCTACAGCGCCTACACCACGAACGTGGAGGCCATCCAGATCGCCAGGCAAAACGGAGAGGTCCACCAGACGGCCAGGATCGTGCTGGACCGGATGACCAAGGATCTTCAGTCAGCGTTGATGCAGGTGAGCCTTCCTTCGGATAAGATCAAGCTGGGTCTGGTGGGCGAAGAGCACGAGATCGACGGCAGGCGCGCGGATCGCATGGACTTCACCACCGTGGCCCACCTGCCCTTGACGGAAAAGGGTCCGGCAAGCGATCTGTGCGAAATCGGGTACCTGGTCGAGGAAGATTCCGAAGACAAGGTCCTTGTTCTTCTGAGGAGGGATGACCCCAGCGTGGATGAAGACTTCACCAAGGGCGGATCGCTCCAGGAAATGGCAAGAAACGTGTTGGAGTTCAGCCTCACCTACCAGGATTCCAGGGGCGAGGAATCGGACAAGTGGAACACCCTTGAAGGGATGCCCGCATCCGGGCTTCCGGTGCTCATCAAGGTCCGGCTGGTCCTGAAGGATGAACTCAATCGCGAGCACGTGTTCAGCACGACCATCCACCCGGAGCTGGCGGAAAGAATAAGGGAGAGATAGCTGATTTCCATGGAAGAGATTTTCACAGGCTCTTTTCACCCCCACCCCGACCCTCCCCCCTCAATTACCCCTTCCCCTCCCTTGAGGGGGGAAAAAGGGGAGGGTGGAAAAAGCAGGACCAAAAGATGTCCTGATCAATTCATAGGCCACAAGAATTCGAAGATCTGGGGAAAACAACTCAGAGGGGAGCGCGGCACGGCCCTGGTGCTTACGCTGCTCGTCATCATCACCCTCGCGGGGCTGGCCTTAGCTTTCTCCGGTGAGTCGGGAGTGGAGTTGACCCTGGCGGGCTACATGAAGGACAGCACCAGGGCTTATCAGCTCGCCCGCTCCGGGGTCAACATCGCCCTGGAGCTCCTGGCCAGGGACGAAGATTTGGAGATGGACACCTTCAACGAGGACTGGCGAAAGTTCGGATCCGTTCCCCTGGGCGAAGACCTAGTCGAGGAGGGCGTTTCTTTCTACGGCGGCATGGTGGATGAGAACAGCAAGATCAACATCAATCTGCTCAGGAACAGCCAGGGCGAAATCGACGAAAAGAGAGAAGCGCAGATGAGGAGGCTCTTCAGAGCTCTGGGTGTGAAAGAAGAGCGTCTCAACCCGGTTCTGGACTGGCTGGATGCGGATGACATTGAAAGGCAGGATGGCGCTGAAGAATACTTTTACCAGAATCTTGAAGAACCTTACGAATGCGCCAACGGCCCGTTCCTTACGGTGGGCCAGGTGTTTCTGGTCAGGGGCATGCGGGAGTTCGAGCGTTTCGGAGAAAACAAGAGTAAAAAGCTGATGGATTACCTGACAATCCACTCGGACGGGAAGATCAACATCAATACGGCCCCCAAGGAAGTTTTGGAGAGCCTCGGCGAAAGCATGGACAGTGCTCTGGCTGCGGCCATCGTGGAATACCGGAAAGAGGAGGATTTTGAGAGCATCGACGACTTGAGAAAGGTTCCTGGCATGGACGACGAAGTCCTCGCCGAGATCGGGGAGTGGATCACGGTCAAAAGCTCTGCTTTCTCTATCGAGGCCCATGTCAACTGCAACGGGGCTGTGGCCAGCATCCGAACCATTGCCCAGAGACAGGGAAACAAAGCAAAACTGATTTACTGGCAAGTCCTCTAATGATGAACCCACTCAAAGATTTTTTGAAACCCAAGTATGTGGTCGGCCTTCAGGTGAAGGATGGCTTCATCGGGGCTGTTCAGCTCTATGTCGGCCTGAAGGGCCCGGAAATCGACAGAGCCTTTTTTATAGAGGTGGCTGATTCTGAGCGCTCTCAGGTGGAGCTCAAGAGGCTTTTTCAGGAAGGGGGTTTTAAGAGGGAGATGATCGTCACTTCCCTCCCAAGCTCCAAGGCTTTTATCCGTGAGATCTCCCTGCCCCTCTCCCACCCCAAGAAGGTGGAGAAGATCATCAAGTATCAGATGGAACCCTATCTCCCCTGCCCTGTAGAGGACGTGCTGGTTGACTTTCTTTATCCCGGCGCGGACGGGGGTATCCTCACCTTCGGGGTCGAAAAGAAATACCTGACAGAGCACCTGGCCCTTCTTAGCGGTGCTGGAGTCGAGCCGGACGCGGTCACCTTGGACGACATCGCCCTCTTCTCCCTGTATCTCTACAAACACGGCGGCGAGTCCGAACAGCCCATCGCCATCGTCAACCAGGACGGAGAGAGCCTGGTGGTCCAGATCATCCACAAGAAGAAACTCGATTTCATTCGCATTGTGCCGGACAACGGGGACCAGCTCGCAGACACCTTCCGCTTTTACAGGATGAAACGGCCCGGTCTCTCTGTGGGAGAAATCTACTTTACCGGAAATGGGTCTTCTGGCGCCGGGGAAAAAGCACAGGCCCTTGGATCCCGCACCGGGATCAAGACCATGTTGTGGCGGCCTTTTGACGAGATGAGAGACAGGCAGGACAAGACCATCTCGCTGCTGCAGCCGAAATTGGGAGTGCCGCTCGGGCTGGCGATCGGCGCCGTTTATCCGCCCGAGAAATCTCTGGACCTCAGGCGCGAGGAGTTCGTGCCCAAGACCTATTTCAACCTCAGGAAGATGTTCCTTTTCATGGGCGCGGGACTCCTGCTTCTGGCGGTGCTTCTCACCGTGAACGCCTATCAGAAAGCCTCCTACCAGGAGAGGCAGTACAACCGGCTCCAGGCCCAGATCAGGCAGGTGTTTACCGGGGCTTTCCCTGATGCGGCTCAACGGATCGTCAGAGGCCAGGAAGTGGCCCAACTGGAGCAAAAAATCACAGAGGAAATGAGCCAATACCAGGGCCTCGAGGAAGCGGCAGGAAGGGAAAAGATCCTGGAGGTTCTTCTCTCCCTTTCCAGGATCATCTCGGAAGACCCGGACGTGCAGATCGAAAATGCCTCAGTGGAAGGGAAGGACATCCGCATGGACGGTCGGACCGCCTCTTTCGAGGCCGTGGACAGGCTGACCAGCCGGCTGACCAAGGCAGGGCAGTTCAAGAACATCAAGCTCGTGGGCGCGAGAATGGACAAGAAGGACAACGCGGTCACCTTCAATTTTGCCCTGGAGAGGAACTGATGAAGCTGGACCGAAAACAGATGACCTACGTGTTTTTCGGAGGACTGGTTCTCGTTGCCCTTCTGTTCTACATGGTCGTGATCTCTCCGGCCCTTTCCAAGCAGGAACTCCTTGCCAAGAACATCGCCAAGAGAAAGCAGGACCTGGTGAGGATCTCCGAAATCAAGGGCAAGTGGCAGAGCTTTCAGAGAGACCGGGCTGACGTGCAGGAGGCGATCAAGGGTCGCGGCAGTTTCACCCTTCTTTCTTATCTCGAGGCCGTGACCCGGGAGATCGGCATTGACCAGCGGATCCAGTACATCAAGCCCGTTACGTTTCCCGAAGGGGAGGGGAAACTGAGGCCAGAAGGGATAGAGATCAGCCTTGACGGCGTGAACATGGAGCAGCTGGTGACCTTCCTCTACCGGATCGAATACTCGGGAAAACTGCTCCACGTCAAACGCATCAAGATTCTGAGAGCCTCCAAGGAAAAGACCAGCCTCCTCAAGGTGACGCTTCAGGTCAACACCTACAATCCTGTGTAGAGATAATAGGATCTCTCTCCTTTGTCGATGGTCTTGAAAGGGATCGCTCGCGATATCGCTGTCCCGGGAAGGGCCACGATCACCAAAAGCAAAAAAACATCAGGAATGCTTTGTACCAGGCAGGCATCTCTCATTCCTCCTTTCCTTGTTTCCTATAATCGTCGCGACACTCCTCGGCCTCTTCTTGAAACAAGGAAGCGGCAACAGGGTCGAGATCGCCAGACAGGGCGGCCGTTAGGGCGGGGCGCTTTGCGGCTATCAATGCTGCCTGATCTGCGAGAAGATGTTCGAACTTTGCGAAGGAATCCGTAATCAATCCAACATGATGGATGGAAATAATGTTTCCAGTGTTATTAAAATAATGGCACAGGATCCCTTAAAAGCAAAGGATTACAAAGAAACAAAGAATAAAGGTACTACTCAGGCAGATAGACTGAAGGACAAGACACCCGCCTACGCCGCGGGCTTTCCTATGCCGTGAAAAGCGTTCCCCATTTTCTCCTCGATATTCACCGTGGAAATCTTGAGGCTGAAATGTTAACTGTGAGCAATCCGCAGACAAATAGGTGAAGAGAACAGAGGGGAACACGACGTTGTGAAAAAGGCCGGGAAGCAAACGAAGATCACCCTGAAGGTGAACGGCAGGCCCTGGGATCTGGAAATCGGAAACGGACCCCCGGTCAGGTGAAACCCTGGGATACGCTCGCTCACACCCTCAGGGAAACGCTCTGGCTCACGGGCACGAAGGTGTCCTGCGACCACGGGGCATGCGGGGGATGTACCGTGATCCTCGACGGAAAGGCGGTGCTTTCCTGTATGACGCTCACCGTTGAGTGCGATGGGCTGGGGGTTAAGACTATCGAAGGGTTGGGCGATCCAAAGACAGGAGGGCTCGATCCGTTGCCGCAGGCCTTCATGGACCACACGGCCTTTCAGTGCGGCTTCTGCACGCCAGGCATTCTTATGAGCGCGAAAGCGCTTCTCCGGGAAAAACCTTCTCCAGAGGAAGAAGAAGTGGTGGAGATCCTCACGGGAAGGGCGAAATTTCTCAACGACATCAAGCTCCCCGACATGCTCTATGGGAAAGTTTTGAGAAGGCCACACCCGCATGCCCTCATCAAGAGAGTCAATAAAGAGAAAACGGAAAAGCTGCCGGGAGTTCGTCCCGGAGTGGAAGGAAGGCACACCCCGTTGCAAGCGCGTGCTCGACCGGAAGGTCAGGTTCGTAGGCGATGCCGTGGCGCTCGCGGCCGCAGTAAGCGAAGAGATCGCCGATGAGGCCCTTCGCCACATCGATGTGGAGTGCAAGGTGCTGCCTCCTGTCTTCGATATGGAAGAGGCACTGAAGCCCCACCATCGTCTGCACGAACCGCAATGCCTCTGGCATCGTGAGAGGCTTCGGCGGCCAGGAGCTCAAGTGCATCCTCATCCCGCTTCTGAGTCTGGCCATGGAGAAACTCGATTGAGCATGAATGCCTACAAAATCGAAATCGCCAAGACCCTTGTCAAAAGAGCCAAGACTTTGTCAATGGTCGGCTGCCAGCCTATTATCTGCTGTTCATAGGCCCTTCGTGCGACGAGGAAGGTCTGCCCGACATGAATGGCGAACCTTTGGCCCAAATTCTCTTCGCGCACGAGGCCGTTGTTCACCAGTGCGGTGATACGCTCCTTGAGGGCCGGAGCATATGGGCCGTAGCGTCCCCGCTGCTATTTCAATCCGGTAGGTATGCCACACTCGGTTGCAAAGTAGGTGATCTTCTGAAAGGTTGTCCGCCCGACCGGCCAGTGGAAAGGTTCTTCTTCAATTCTTCTTAGAATCTCTACTCCTGCGACCCATGCTGGTCCGATTTTATCATGAGGTGCTCCTGAGGTCGCAGCTTCTTGGGGTTCAAGCCCAGCTCACGAGCCATCTGAACCTGGGCGTGAGATAGATGGTGGCGTTTGCGAGCGTCTATCCATGCCTGTAGCTTGGGAGGCAGATTTTTCTTCTCTTGTCCAATCAAATCACCTCGTGCGCTCACTGGACTCAATGGACGGTCACGGGACCTTCGTCGTCATCTTCTTCGTCCTCGTCTAACCCGCCAGCCATGGCCAGGGATTCGTGTACGGTAGCGACGATGTCCTCATCGTCTGAGTGCAGCAAGGGACTGAGAATCTCAGATGCTTTCTGGGGCCGGATAAAGGCCGCAGCCTCGATAGCTGAAAGACGGAGCTCTTTTTCGGTTTCCTCTGAAGCGACAAGTGCGGCCATGTGCGGCCATGCCGCATCTATTTCCCAATTGCCTGCTGCGCAGACCGCATGGTAATGGATGTCCGGGTTCTGACTCTTCAGGGATTCGAGGATCTGCTTGTCGAATCCGCGAAGGAACTGCATGCAGAAGACTGCGGTCAGCTTCCAGTCTTCGTCTTTGCTGCGGTAGGCGGCGGCCACAGCATTTTTGTGCCACTTCTCGGGCGCTCGCACCGACGCCTCCAGAACCGGCCGCTTCACTTCCTTCGGAGTTTCGGCATCCATGTACAGCTTTTGAAGCGTCCTCCGGATCTTGAGAAACAGGGGCTCGGTAATCGGCACGTCGTCATCAGGGTCCTCGAATCCGTCAATATCAGCGTATTCGAGGGCCGGCCCAAGCGAGATGGCGGCTTGGCCGCGAAGCGGATCGGGTTCGCGAGGATTAGAAAGGATGGCGAGCAGGGCATCGGCCAGTTCGTCATTGATGACCACAGAATCCCCTGACAGTTCAGCGGCGAGGAGACGCTCAGAGTTTGAGATCTGACTATCCTGGAGAACCTCCAGGAGCATTTGGCCTGCATGTGTCGGCCATTCCCAGGGAGGGATGTCTTTCAAATTCTTGATGTTCATCTTGCCCTCTCACCGAAAAAAGGATGAATGCACATTGGCTCAAACTTGTGGTGCTGTCAAGAGGGGAAAAGAAAAGGAAAAGGGCGGGCTCACTGTTGTTGCGAGGAGGACTCTTTACTTAAGGCCATTTTTTTCTCTCGCCGCCAGCCTTTTAGAGTTCTTTCCCGTTTGAGAGCAGCGGCTTTGGGCATTGGCCCTTCAAAGTATAACGGTCTCGCCACACCGTGTTGACGCATGCGGTTTTCGAGATCCGTAGTAACGCCTACATAGAGCTTTCCTTCTTTGTCGATGATGTAAACGTACCAATTGTTCATAACTTATTTGCTCCGGACAGACTTCCTTCGCCCGCCCAACTGCCGGCTCAGGACAAGCTCACGACCAGTTCTTGCTGCAACCAGGAATCAGAAATTTTGAGGGGGACAGACTTCCTTCGCCCGCTCAACTGCGGGCTCAGGACAAGCTCACGACCAGTTCTTGCTGCAACCAGGAATCAGAAATT
>CAZOLJ010000007.1:0-45850 GCA_964580575.1 uncultured Desulfobacteraceae bacterium | reverse complement strand
GCGGGCTCAGGACAAGCTCACGACCAGTTCTTGCTGCAACCAGGAATCAGAAATTTTGAGGGGGACAGACTTCCTTCGCCCGCTCAACTGCGGGCTCAGGACAAGCTCACGACCAGTTCTTGCTGCAACCAGGAATCAGAAATTAAGAAGGGGCCATAAAGATTGGCCCCTTCTTAATTTCTGGCTCCCCGGGACAGACTCGAACTGCCGACCAAGTGGTTACAAGTGCCCTGATATTTCTACCAGGCTTGGACTATCTCATCACCCGTCCCAATGATTTGGGCTGAGGGTGTCGGGCGCTTCCCCTCCGGGCTTTACCCGAAGAGTACGAGCCGAAGCTCTAGTCTCTGCACCTTCCCTGAATAGCCACTATTCAGGGCTTGGCTCAGGATTACCATTCTCCACAACTCGTGGAGGGCAGGCTTCCCTGAATTCACCCGATTTTTCAACCACGATTTCTCGTGGAAGCTGCAGTTTCTTCCACAGCCACCCGCTCTACCGACTGAGCTACCGGGGAAAATTGATGAGCTAAACGCTCAAAATGTGAATATAACTTCTAGCAAAAGCATCGACCGAGGTCAACAGAAAATTTTTTTGCGCTTTGTGCAAAGATTCAGAAGTGTTAAAGGTTCTTTCATGTTCAGAACTCGGCCTTATTCGCCTTGACAGGCTTGGGGATTCACTCTATGTAAAAGAGTCTGCTGGGAAAAACGAAACCAAACAGGTAGAGCCATGAAACAAATCATTCTGGGAACCGCTGGCCACATCGATCACGGGAAGACTTCCCTTGTCAAGGCCATGACCGGCATTGATACGGATCGGCTGAAAGAAGAAAAGGAGCGAGGCATCACCATCGAGCTCGGATTCGCTCACCTCCAACTGCCGAGCGGCCAGATCCTAGGGATCGTCGATGTGCCTGGCCATGAGAAATTCGTGAAGCACATGGTGGCCGGGGCGACCGGCGTGGATCTTGTGGCGCTGGTGATCGCTGCGGATGAGGGTGTGATGCCCCAGACCCGAGAGCATTTGGAGATCTGCCAGCTCCTGAAGGTGAAAAAGGGGCTTGTTGTTCTGACAAAAATAGACATGGTGGATCAGGAATGGCTTGAACTCGTGAAGGAAGACGTGTCCACCTTCCTCTCTGAAACCTTTCTTGCCGGCACACCCATCATTCCAGTTTCATCCTTGACAGGACAAGGAATCAAGGAATTGGTGGGGGTGCTTGACGGCATGGTCAAAGAAATCCCAGAAAGGGAGGCGAGCGGATTTTTCCGTCTCCCGGTGGACCGGGTGTTCACGATGAAAGGGTTCGGGACGGTGGTCACCGGGACGACGATTTCAGGTCTCGTCAGGACAGGCGACGAGGTCACCCTTTATCCCAAGAGCTTGGAGGGCCGCGTCAGGGGAATCCAAGTGCACAATCGCGAAGTCCAAGAGGTGAGCGCCGGCCTGAGAACTGCCATCAATTTGCAGGGAGTTGAAAAAGAGCAGATCGAGCGGGGCGATGTGGTGGCCACCAAAGATGCCCTCAGACCCACTCGAATCGTGGATGTGGTCCTTCACCATCTCAAGAGCGCGCCCAGAAAGATCAAGAACAGAGCGAAAGTGCGTTTCCACACGGGCACCTCGGAGATCATTTCGACGGTGGTGCTTCTAGATAAAGATGAGCTCAATCCCGGAGACACTTGCTTCGCTGAAATAAGACTCGAAGAACCCGTGGCGGTGCTAGCCCGGGACCGTTATGTGCTCAGGAGCTACTCGCCGGTGCGGGCCATAGCAGGAGGAGAGATCCTCAACGCCGCTCCCCAGAAAAAGAAGCGCTTTTCAGAAGCAGCCCTCACAGAGCTGAAGGTTCTCAATTCCGGGGATCTGAGCGAGATTACCGAGCAGTTTGTGCTTGCCAGCCGCTTTGACGGAGTGGAGCAGTCAGAACTGCCGTTCCTGACCAATGCGAGCAGGAAAAAACTGGACGAAATCATAAAAACTCTTCAAGCAAAGAAAAAATTAATCCAGTACGACAAAGACAAGGGAACTCTCGTTCATGGCGATTATCTCAAGAAGGGCAGGGATCAGATCCTGTCGATCCTCGATCAGTACCACAAGGATTTCCCGTTGAAAGCGGGGCTGCTCAAGGAAGAGCTTCGTTCCAGGACAGCCGCGTCAGGGGATTCGAAATTGTTCAACTTTGTGATCACCCAGCTGGGACAGGAAGGCATCGTGGTCCAGGACAAGGAGGTTATCCGGCTCAAGGAGCACCGTGTGACCCTTGCCCAGGATCAGGAGAAGGTTCGGCAGCAGATCGAAGAGATTTATTTGAAGGGATCTCTCCAGCCCCCCTATTTCAAGGAATTGCTGGAGAAGTTTCCAGGCCACTCAGGCACCGACGTGCTCCAGGTCATGGTCAAAGACGGAATCCTGATCAAGGTCAAAGAGGACCTGTTTTTTCACAAAGACGTGATCGAGCAACTGAAAGAGAGACTGGTGGCCGTGCTCAAGGAAAAGGGGGAGATCGATACACCCCAGTTCAAGGACATGACCGGTGCTTCCAGGAAATACACTATTCCCCTTTTAGAGTATTTCGACATCACGCAGTTGACGATGAGGATCGGCGACAAGAGGGTGTTGAGAAAAAAGTAAGAAGACAGAATACAGGAGACAGAATAGAAAAGACGGTGATCAGTTGCCGGTGAACCGTGAACGGTCAGCCGGGGAGAGGCAACCTCCCACAAGCAACGCGCAACGTGCGACCTGCAACAAGCAACCAGCGACCTGCAACGAACTACTGACAACGGACTACGGACAACCTACAATGGGCAAGATAGACTCGTGAATTGAAAAAGAAAACCAAAAGCCTGATAGACACTCTAGCACTAAGTGCCCGCGAACACATTGCCCTTGTCGGCGGAGGCGGTAAGACAACTCTGATGTTTGCGCTCACCGATGAACTTAGGCGCAACCGCAAACGAGTCTTCGCGTCTACGACCACGAAGGTGTGGCACAGGGAAGCACTGGAATATGAAAAGATCCTTCTTGTCGAAGACGCTGCGGATTGGAAGAAGAAAAAAACGGAAGGATTGAGCAGCGAAAGAACCGTCTTTGTGGGGAGGAGCATCCTCGATTCAGAGAAAGTTGAGGGGATCAGAGCGTCTCTAGCAGATGAAATCTTTCAGGATTCGAATGTTCATTGCCTGGTTGTCGAGGCAGACGGTTCGGCGGGGCACCCTTTGAAGGCGCCGGCAGAGCATGAGCCAGTCGTTCCGAGCTCCGTCACGATGGTTGTGGCTATGATGGGGCTTGAGGCCATGAGCGCACGGCTGGATGAGGCGACCGCCTTCAGGGTTGAGCAAGTCAGAAAGATCACGGGGCTTGAACCTGGAGGCATTCTCACACCTAGCGCACTGGCTAAGGCTTTCCTTCACCCTGCAGGGCTGTTCAAGGGGACGCCTGGAAGTGCAAGAAAGGTTGTTTTTCTGAACAAGGGGGATCTGATCGAAGAAGAGACAAAGGCCGAAGAACTGGCGGATATTGTTCTTGCCGACCCGGCAAACAAAATTGACCGCGTGATTTTGGGATCGGTCAGGCAGGGGGTTTATCAGATTTTTTCAAATCCCTCCTGACCTCCCTTTACCAAAGGGAGGGAATACCCCTCTTTGGTAAAGAGGGGAAAGGGGAGATTTTGAGACTTCTGACAAGAAGGACAGACCATGAAGGATGTTTATGAAAAAGCTGTGGAGCTGATGGGCAAGAGCGAGTTCTCCGTGCTCGCGACCATCATCAGGCTGACCGGATCCGGTCCAAGAGGAGCGGGAACCAAGTTCCTCATCCTGGAAAACGGGTCCTATGTGGGAACCATAGGAGGCGGACTGCTTGAAGCGCGAGTGCTGGCGGCCGCCAAGAAGGTTTTTGCAACTCATGCACCCATAAGATTGAGCCTCAACCTCATGGGAAAGGATGTGGCGGAAACGGACATGATCTGCGGGGGAGACGTGGAAATATTTCTCGAACCGCTCTCTGCTGAAGACCAGGGCCAGATCCAGGGTTTCCGAAAACTCCTGGACATTCAGAAGCGAGGGGGATCGGGGCTTCTCGTGACCGTGGTCAACACGGACCGGTGGCAGAAAGGTAGCGTCCCGAGGCGTTTCCTTTTGTCAGGCGCGGAGCCCATAGGAACTATGCCCGGCATGAAAGCAGCTGCACAAGAGATCGAAAAAAACACGCCTCTTTTGCTTAAACAAAGAGAACCCCGCCTTGTCATCTCCAAAGATGACCTCGGAGGGAGCGTTGAGCTCTTTGTGGAACCGATTCTTGCGGATCCCATCCTCTATATTTTTGGTGGAGGGCATGTCTCGGCTCAGATTATTCCTCTGGCCACTCGGGTGGGATTCAAGGTGGAAGTGATTGACGATCGTCCGGAATTCGCTGATCCAGCGAAATTCCCGGATGCCGACAAGGTCCACCAAGTTCCTTTTGAGGGTGTGCTTGGAAAAATCCCCGTTGACGAATCCTCCTACCTTGTCATTGTCACCAGGGGACACATCCATGACAAGACCGTACTCGAACAATGCCTCAGGGCCAAGGCAAGGTACATCGGTATGATCGGAAGTCGGCGCAAAAAGGCGATGATTTACGAGAAGCTCCTTGAAGAAGGCTTCACGAAATCAGACCTTGATCGAGTCCACGCGCCCATCGGCTTGGACATTGGGGCAGAGACTCCCGAAGAGATTGCAGTGAGCATTGTGGCAGAACTTATTGCGGTCAGGGCTGGCAAATAAAGAGACGAAAAACCACGAAGACATCCTTGGCCGCGCTCCCTTCGACCGGGCTCAGGGTCTGCGACAGGGCGGGCGAAAGTGAGAAAGCACGAAAAAGAGTATGGGGAAGCACAAGCATCAGTTTGTCGATGAGTATGAGGGTCTTGTCGGGTTTGGGCTTGACCGGGAGACGGATGAGGGGACTCTCACCTGGTACCTGCAGAAATTCTCTGATGATGATCACATGGCCCTGATCCGAGAGAGGCTGTCGGAGGAAGACCTGAAAACCCTGTTTGACCTGCTGGGGGGTCTCCTCAAGAAATATCTATCTGAAAAAGAATACCACCGGGTTTTTTTGAAGGAGGAGGATTAGCTCCTGTACAAAACATTATGTTTCGATTAAGGGACCTGATACTGCTCATCGTCATCTACACCTCGTTGCTCGCAGGGATCTTTTATCCAAAGGCAGGGGAGATCTTTCAGGCTTTTCCCCTTTACTGCATGATGGCTCTCCTCTTCCTGAGCTTTCTCTCGATCAGCCTTTCGGACATATCTAAAACCCTACGCAGCAAAGGCGTTGTCATCGGCGTCTTTCTTTTCATCAGGATGATCCTTTTGCCTGCGGCAGTCTTCTTTGTCTTTAGCGCCCTTTGGCCCGGCTACAGCCTGTCGGCACTGCTCCTCACCGGGATATCGACCGGTGTTGTGGCGCCTTTTATTTCAACCCTGCTTCAGGCCAACACGCCGCTGGTGCTGGTCATGGTGGTGTGTTCCTCTTTGCTGGTTCCCTTCACCCTTCCCCCCATGGTGGACATCTTTTGCAGCCGGTCCATGGAGCTTTCCGTTTGGGCCATGATGCGCCTGCTGCTGATTGTCATCTTTGTTCCTGTTGCGCTCGCGCAAACCATGAGGAAGATTTCTTTGAGAGCGGTGGAAACGCTGAGGCAGTATCAGTTTCCCATTTCTCTGATCCTGTTCGCCGTCACCAACATGGGGATCTTTTCCAAGCACTCCGATTTCTTTAACCAAGAGCCCATGACGATCGTTCTGGCAACGGTGGTGGCATTCCTTCTGGCCGCTTTGTACCTGGTGGGGGGAATTCTTCTTTCCTGGGGAAGACCGGTTGAAGATCAGGTGGCGGCGGTCATTTGCCTGGGGATCATGAACAATGTGCTGGTGATTGTCTTCAGCTCTGAGTTTTTCACGCCCATCGAACCCACGGTCGCGGCCATGTACATGATTCCCTTCTTTGCGCTGATTGTGCCTTTGAGAGCGTATCGAAGGTGGAAAACAAAGCGGAATGGAGTAATGGAGTGGTGGAGTGATGGGTTCAAATTCCCCCTCCCCTAACCCCTCCCACGAGGGGAGGGGAAAGCGTGGGCAGTGCTATTCACCAAGTATTTTCTTGGCAGTGTCTTTGTAGGTGTTGAGGACTTTTTCGCCGAAGCAGACAAAGACGACCTTTGTCACAGTCTTGTCCGTGGCCAGGAATTTCTTGGTTTCCTTTAAGGCGATCTCTGTGGCCCGTTCCAGGGGAAAGCCGTAGGCGCCGGTGCTGATGGAGGGGAACGCCATGGTTTTCACCCCCTTCTTTTTTGCCGCTTTGAAGCAGTTCCTGTAACAGTTCGCAAGAAGGCTGTCCTCGTTCTTGTTTCCCCCGCCCCAGATGGGTCCTACCGTGTGAATCACC
The DNA here is from genome assembly GCA_964580575.1 of uncultured Desulfobacteraceae bacterium. Lineage (GTDB taxonomy): Bacteria > Desulfobacterota > DSM-4660 > Desulfatiglandales > HGW-15 > CAVPDE01. The sequence goes on along the minus strand of CAZOLJ010000007.1, from coordinate 39,409 downwards.
CATTTTGCGGGAAGACGATAGCCTTTGCTCACCCTGGCTTCCCCAGTCGGGCACCCTCCGATTGTCCTCGTTTCCTGCAAGAGTTCTGGCCCGGCAGCTCTGTGAATTGCGCCGTCCACGCCGCCCCCACCCAGCAGGGAGGTGTTGGCTGCGTTCACAATCGCATCGACCTGCTGCTTCGTAATATCCCCTTCAACAATCTCTACTCTGGGATCCATAAGGCACCTCCTTGAGTAATTCACCGCAGAGATCGCGGCTCCCCCTCCCCTTACCCCTCCCGCCAAGGGAGGGGAAGAACGCGGAACGCCGATAATTTCCTCCCCCTTGACGGGGGAGGGTAGGTGGGGGTGACATACCGGCGCTTGCTAGGGACCTTTTGGAACCTCATGCTACTGCTCCTTCAGTGCTTTCTCTATGCGATCAAAGGCTTCCTTCAGGACCTCCCGCGAGGTGGCGAAGTTGATGCGGATGTAGCTTTCGCCGGGAGGGCCGAACTCGGCCCCGTCCATGACAATCACTTTCGCTTTTTCTTTGAGGACCTCGGAGAGCTGTTTTGCCGTCATACCCAAGCCCGAGATGTCCGGGAAAAGGAAGGGCGTCGCCTGAGGCACCGGGCAGAAAACCCCGGGGATCCTGGTAAGTCGCTCCACCCCGTAATCCCGCATCTCCTTGAGGTGGGCCATGAGCTTGGAAATCCATTGGCTCCCGGTCGTGAGTGCGGCCTTTGCAGCAGCCTGCGCGAGTGTATCCGTGTGGACAATCACGTCGTGAATTCGCTTCTTGAGAGGTGCCGCAAACTCCCCGCCCGTTACGATGTAGGCGATGCGGTACCCCGGGATACCAAAGGCCTTGCTGAAACCGAACACGGTCAAGGTTCTGCGGAACAGATCGTCGCTGAGGGAGGCGATGCTCAGGTGTTCCCCTTCGAAGAGCATGTCCTCGTAGAGCTCGTCGGTGAAGATCAGCAGGTCATGCTTCTCCGCAATCTCGGCGATACCTTCGAGCTCCTTTCGAGTGAAAACCCTACCCGTTGGGTTGTGGGGGTTCGACACCATGAGCATTCGGGTGCGGGGGGTGATGCGGCGTTTGAGATCGTCCAGATCAAGGCTCAGATGGTTGTGAAAGTCCAAGGGGTTGAAGACAGGAACGGCCTGGGCGTTTAGGACATTGTGGATGAATGGGGGATACACGGGGCCCGGGCAAATGACCGCCTCATCGCCTGGCTTCAGAAAGTAATAGCAGGCCATGAAAATGGCGAACATGGTCCCGGGGATCATGTGCACATGGTCGGGAGTCGCCCATATTCGATTGATGCGACGGATTTTGTCGCACACCACCTCCAGCACATCGGGATCTCCCCCATAAGGCCCGTAGGGCGTCCGGTCCTCTGTCGCGGCCCTGATGACGGCCTCTTTGATCTCCTCAGGAGCTTTGAAATCGAGATCCGCCACTGAAAGGGAAATCACATCGTCTTTCCAGCGCCCCCACTTGAGGGCGGAGCGTTTCCGCAGGAATTTCAGATCAACAGAATCGAAATCGGACATAGAAACTCCATGAAGACGGTGCACGGTTCAAGGTACAAGGTGCACGGAAGAAGATGAACAAGAAAACGGTGCAAGGTTCAAGGTACACGGTTCAGGGTACAAGAGGCACGGGAAAAGCAAAAAAGAAAATCAGTGGTTTTACGCCGTGCACCCTGAACCGTGCACCTTGTACCGTCTTTATGCTTGTCCCCAGATCGCGAGGCCCATGGCGTGGCGGCTCTCGGGGTTGGGGTGATTGGGCGTGATTCGAACATTGACCCCAAAGTGACCCGCTTCTTCGAACATGATTTCGCTGTGGTACCTGTAGAGGCGATCACCGACTGCTTCGGAGGGCTTCATGATCTGAGTGAACCTGTCCAGATAACGGTTGGACGGATCCACTCTCCCCGAGTAGACTTCCACGAGCAGGTCTTCCGGCATCAGTTCCCCGAGATAGATGTCGGCCTCAACCGTGTACCCTTGCCCCACAACCGCTTCAGAGATTTCAGGCAGCCGAATCCCCTTGATGGCCACATGGGTCCAATTGTACATCACCTTTTCTCGCCATTTGGCGAGTTTCTTGAGGTCCTCCCAATCGTGTTCCGTGAGCTGGGCTCCCTGTTCCGCCGCAGGGAGATAGAAGCGGTCCCAGTATTCCGACACCATGCGGTGGGTGTTGAACATGGGGCAGAGCTTGTGCATGGATGATTTCATTTTGGCGACCCATCGTCTGGGGATCCCATCAGGGCCCCTCTCATAAAAGATGGGAGTGATATCCTTTTCGAGGATATCATAGAGGGCGCGGCTTTCCAGTTCATCCTGGAAAGCGTGATCTTCATATTCCTCGCCGTTTCCAATGGCCCAGCCGATTTCCCGGTCATAGCCTTCGTCCCACCAGCCGTCGAGCACGCTGAAGTGAAGGGCGCCGTTGGCGACCGCTTTCATCCCGCTTGTCCCGCAGGCTTCGTTGGGCCGCCGGGGCGTGTTGAGCCAGATGTCCACTCCCTGGACCATGGCGCGGGCAATGTCCAGGTCATAGTCCTCCAGGAAGACCATGTTCCGTCTCAGCGTCTCCCTGTTCGTTGTCTGAATCAGCTGTTTGATCAGGTCCTTGCCCATCGTATCTTGAGGATGGGCTTTGCCTGCAAAAATAATCTGCACAGGCCGCTCCGTGTTGGTCAGAATCTTTTCGAGCCTGGCAATATCCTTGAGAACAAGATAGGCCCTCTTGTAAGGGGCGAATCTTCGGGCAAACCCGATGGTGAGGGTCTCGGTGTTGAGCACCTCGTCCGCAAGGGCGAGCTCCCTGTCTGAAGCGCCCCGTCTGGCCAGTTGCTTCTTGAGCCTCAGCCGGGTGAACCCGACGAGCCTTTCTCTTCCCCTTTCGTGGGTTCTCCACAATTCCGAGTCGGGGATTCTGTCCACCCTCTCCCATATCTTCACATTGTCCGGATCTTCAATCCACCGGGGGCTGAGATAGCGGTCGAAGTGCTCGGCCATGCCTTTGGAAATGTAGGAGGGGATGTGAACGCCGTTGGTGACGTGAACAATGGGCAGGTCGGACTCAGGGGATCTTGGCCATATCTTCTGCCACATTCTGCGGCTCACATAGCCGTGAAGACGGCTGACCGCATTGTTCCAGTTGGAGAGCCGGAGAGCAAGAACCGCCATGGAGAACTCCTCATCTTTGTTCCTCGGATCCTGTCTTCCGAAACCCAGGAGCACGTGAATGGAGATTCCCATGGCCTTTGCCGGGGCTTCAAAGTAGGCCCGCATCAGATCAGGGTGAAAGGCGTCGATGCCTGCAGGAACAGGGGTGTGGGTGGTGAACACGCTGGTGACCCTCACCAGCTCAATGGCTTCGTTGAAGCTCAGGCCCCGCTCCTCTCTGAGCTCCCGGATCCGCTCAAAAGCCGTAAACGCGGAGTGCCCTTCATTCATGTGGTAGACGGCCGGCTGAAGACCCATGGCTTTGAGCATCCTGACACCGCCGATCCCCAGGATGATCTCCTGGCGGATTCTCATCTCCCGGTCCCCCCCGTAGAGCTGGGAAGTGACGGTTCTGGCCCACTCGGAGTTTTCCTTCATGTTCGTGTCAAGAAGATAGAGGCAAGTTCTCCCGATGTTCACCTGCCACACCTGCACCCTGACCGTCTCGCCTTTGAGGTCCACAGAGATCGTGACGGGGTTGCCCTGGCTGTCCCTGACGAGGTGCATGGGCATGGTGTTGAACTGGTTGACAGGGTAGCTCTCCATCTGCCACCCATCCTGGATGAGGTATTGCCTGAAATACCCCTTTTGATAGGCAAGGGAGATGCCCACCACAGGAAGCCTCAGGTCGCTTGCGGATTTCAAATGATCGCCTGAAAGGATGCCCAGACCTCCGGAATAGATGGGGAGAGAGTCTGCAACGCCGCACTCTGCCGTGAAATAGGCGACAAGGAAAGGCTGTTTTCCGCTCCCGAACACCGCAGAGTCAGGCTTTTCCGACATGTATCGATCAAAGTCCTGCTTGACCCTGGCCAGGTGCGCGCAGAACCCCTCGTCCCCGGCCAGGCTCTTGAGGTCGCCCTGTTTGAGCCGGACAAGGAGCTCCACAGGGTTTTCCCTTGTCTCTTCCCAGAGATCCGGATTCATGCTGCGGAAAAGGGTCTCTGCGTCCGAGTTCCAAACGAACCAGAGATTTCGGGAAAGCTCGTGGATGGTCTGAATGGCCTCGGGGATCAGGGGCTTCACATCCAGGGTCCTGATGGGTGTTGTCATGGCGTTTCTTCCCTCCGTAGGAAGTGGGACTCATAACCTTTTTGTATCGTTCAAAAGTGTTTACAGGGGACCGACCACTCTGGACAGGACCGGGACCTTTTCCTGCGTTCCAAGGCCGCCAGTGGCGGCCAAGTCTCCCGGGCTGGTCTTTTCTATGACTATTTCAAAAAGCTGACATGAGCATTGGAGTTCTGTTCATGGCGTTTCTTGGAACCTAAAAGTGATCTGAGACGGTTCAATGTTGACAATGTACACGCGCTCGTTGGGGAGCATGAAAAGATCCCTGGTAAGGGCAAAGGACCTTCTCCCGGTCGCCGCAGGGGAAAGATCGAGTTCCGCGTGCACGTTTTTTTCACTCAACACACTCGCGTCCTTTCGGAGTCCTCTGACGCGGATGCGGACTTTGGGATCCAGGGGCTCCGCGATCTTCATCGCGGCAGGAGCGTTGCGCACTTCTAGGGGCACGGCAAAGGCCACTTCAAAGTCCTGCTGGCCTGCGAGAAGGAGCCAGAAAACCAGAACCAGGAGCAGGGTCCCGTATTTCGCCTTCCACTGGTTGAGAAAGAGGGGGCGGATCTTCTCTTTCCAGGGAACGCTTTCCCGTGGCGCCGGCCGCAGCGCGTCCAGGAGTATTTGACTCATGACTCCCGCCGTTGCAGGATGAAACACTTTTCGTTCAACGATGAGGGTGACCTCACCCCGCTCTTCGGAGACCACGACCATAAGCGCATCACAGCGTTCGCTCAGGCCCATGGCCGCCCTGTGCCGCGTCCCCCATTCTTTGGGCAGTCCTTCCTCCGAGCTCAGAGGCAAATAGCAGGCCACGAGCTGGATGCGGCCCTCCTTGAGGAGGATGGCTCCGTCATGAAGGGGCGACTCTTTCTGAAAGATGCTCGTCAGGAGCTCTGGAGTGGGCTTGCCCTCAAGGGTTTGTCCCGAGGTCACGCACTCTTCGACTCTTTCGCTTCGCTCGACGATGATGAGGGCGCCGAGCTTGCGCTCCGCAAGCGCGAAGACCGCATCGGAAAGCCCCTGGGTCCACTGACCGGGCTGGGCCGTTTTTCGGAGACCGAGGGTGCGCAAAGGGTCGAATTTTTCGAGGGCCTGACGGATCTCGGACTGGAAGAGGATGATCAGCAGGATCACAAGCACCTGCCAGAGAATCTGGAAGACCCACGTGGTCAGGAAAAGGCCCCAGGTCTGGGCAATGGTGAAAACGACACCAAGCGCAAACAGTCCGATAAGGGCCTTGAACGCCTTGGTCCCCCTGAACCAAAGATAAAGATGATAGGCGAGCACGGTCAGGAAAAGGATGTCGAGCACATCCTGGATTCGCAAATTCGCTATGAGAGCAAGGGTATTCATAGTGTTATAGGGCTGAGAGATCCCCTCAATCCCCCCTCCCCCCGGCCCTCTCCCGCAAGGGGAGAGGGAGGCACTCTAGAGGACAAAACAGAAAATCCCCTCCCCTTGATGGAGGGCTAGGGTGGGGGTGGTGGAATCGGTTCGTCAACAAGCGTTAGGTGCCGTTGCTTCTCCCATAAATCTCCGTCAGTTCCAGAAGCTCTTTTGCCAGTGGCGCCGTGATCTGCTCCGGCGTGAGCCGCCACTGCCAGTTTCCGTTTTCCCGGGCCGGCCGGTTCATGCGCGCCCATTCGCCGAGACCCAGAAGGTCCTGCATGGGCAGAATGGCGGTGTCGGCCACCGACATCATGGCCAGGCGGATCAGTTCCCTGTGCACATTGTCCGCGTTGACCTCCCTGCCTACGTACCGGGACAGGCGCGCCCTGTCCTGTTCGCCAAGTTCCTTTTCATACCAGGCCCTTGCCGTGTTGTTGTCATGAGTGCCGGTGTAAACCACTGCATTTTTCGTGTGGTTGTGGGGAGCATAGGCATTCCTGGGGAGGCTTTCGTCAAAGGCAAAGAGGAGCACTTTCATCCCCGGAAACCCGAAATGCTCCATGGTGGCCCACACATCCGGCGTGATCGTGCCGAGATCTTCAGCAATGATGGGGAGATCCGGAAAGACCGACGAGAGCCGGGTGAAGAAGTCCATGCCCGGAGCTTCCACCCATTGGCCGTTGACGGCGATGGTCTCGGTTGCAGGCACTTCCCAGTAGGCCATGAAACCACGAAAATGATCCACTCTGACCACATCAAACAGGCTGAGGTTGTGGCGAATGCGGCTCGTCCACCACTCGTAACCTGTGCTTTGGAGTGCCTCCCACCGGTACACGGGGTTCCCCCACCGCTGGCCGGTCTTGCTGAAATAGTCGGGTGGAACTCCCGCAACCGTAACCGGTCTTTTCTCATGGTCGAGATTAAAGAGAGTGGGGTGCATCCAGACGTCCGCACTGTCATAGACGACGTAAATGGGCACATCCCCGATGATTTTGATGCCCCGGGCAGTGCAATATTTCCTGAGCGATGACCATTGCCTGAAAAAAAGATGCTGAAAGAACTTCTGCTCCTGAATCCTCTCTCTCAGTCTTTCTCTTTCGCGATTGAGCGCTTCAGGGTCTCTGTCCCGCAGGGGGGCCGGCCACTCGTTCCATGGCCTGCCGCTGAACTGCTCTTTGAGCGCAACAAACAGAGCGAAATCATCGAGCCAGGAGGCTTGCCGGGAACAGAAGCTCCTGTATTCTCCGTCTGCCCCCTCTCTTTTGAACCGGCCGTAGGCCAGGGAAAGAAGCCTGCGTTTATAGGAGACGACGAGTTCGAAATCCACCCGGTTCCGTGAAAAAGCGGGAACAGGTTCCACGTCGGCCTGGGTGAGGGCCCCTTCCTGAATGAGCAGTTCCGGGCTGATGAGAAGAGGATTAAAGCCGAACGCGGACATGCTGTGATAAGGGGAGTTGCCATACAGGATATCCGTAGGATTGAGGGGAAGGCTCTGCCAGTAACTCTGTTTGGTTTGGGCAAGAAAATCTGCAAATCGATAGGACCAGGGTCCGAAATCTCCTATGCCGAAAGGAGACGGAAGAGATGTGAGGTGGAGGAGAATGCCGCTCCCCCTCTGGTTCAACATGCGTTCCCCCATGGCTTTCTTCCGTGACAATTTCAAAAAGCTAACGTGTTCCCAAAACTAAAATTTTACTGAATTATTCAAGGGCGAGCAACAGGATTGTGCACCTTGTACCATGCACCGCTCTCCGCTTCTTATTGCCTTTTTCTCAGGTATTCCTTCTCCATCTCCTCAAGGTTTTTCAGGTAAGTCTGCTTGAAGCGGAAATCAGGATACAGGGCGATCTCTCTGGCAAGAGGAGCAATGAAGGAGAGAACATCGATTCCGTAAGAGTTCCTGCCCTGTTTGTCCGCGTCCTGGAGGATTAGCAGGGAATAGTAGCTGCACAGGGTCCGCAATCCCATGGGCCTTCTAAAAAGGTAGGACCTTCCGCCGATGGTGTTCAGGAAAAAACCGGCGTAATGGTAAAGCACGTCACTGGAGGGCCGAATCCCTTCCGGATCAGGGCATCGACTGCCCAGGGTCGACCACCGGTAGAAGAGGTCCAGAGTGGGTTCCAGGTCTTCCCCTTCGTTCTTGAGGATGTCCCGGATCAGCCTGAAATCATTCTTGTCGAGAACCCGGAAAAACAGAAAGATGTTGTCATTGATGATGGAGGAGTCTATTCCTTCCCCTGCAGGGATGGGGAGCTTCGCGGAAAGCTTCCGAATCATTGTCTTGAACTGGGCAGAGGTATCCAGGCCCTCGCTCAGGTGCCGCACATAGCCTTTTCCGTTCAAGTATTTGAAATAGTCCCGGATCTCCTGTTCGATCCGCTCGCAATAGGTTTTCTCGTCAGGGGGTTTGAGTTCCTTGGCGTCCGGGATGACCACAGGTCCTTTGGCCACCGGGGCCTGTTCCGGCGGCCCCTGCTTTTTAGGAGGCGGAGCTTTTTCAACGGCCGGTTTTTCAGCCTCTTTCCGACCCTGTTCCATGCCGACGAAATATCCGGCCAGGATCGCGGCCACGGCGATGACAAGGATGGATACCCACCACCAAAGACGTCCTTTGTCTCTTTTCTTCATCTTCCCCCCCCTCCTCGCGCGGAAAACGCCCTGTGAGCCAAAAATAGGATTGCCAGCCAGGCGTGAACTTCGCGAGTAAGTAGTAAGCAGTAAGAAGTAAGCAGTGAAATTCAAACTGCCTACTGCCTACTCCATACTGCTTACTTCCTCTTATCAGGATGCCCGCACAGCCGCATCCAGGGGCAGCCTGATGGTGACCACGGTTCCTTTTTGAACTTCGCTGCTGATCCGGATGTCGCCATGGTGATTGGAAACCACCTGGTGCACCAAAGTGAGCCCAAGCCCTACTCCCTTGGATTTTGACGTGACAAAAGGATCATAAATAGCGGTCAACTGATCCTTCGGAATGCCGCACCCTGTATCCGTGATGGTGATGATCAGGGAACGATCCTCCCGCAGGGCTTTCAGGCTCAGGGTCCCGCCCTGAGGCATGGCTTCGAGAGCGTTTTCCACGATATTGGCAAGGGCGACGGTGAGCTGGCCGGAATCCAGCCTAGCCAGAGGTAAATCCGGAGCGATTTCCTTTACAATCCGGACGCCCAGCGGATTCGCCAAAGGCATGGCAGCGCTCAGAACCCCCTCCACGACGGGCTCGATTTTTGTCTGAGTCGGGCTGTAAGACTGGGTTTCAGTGAAGTCATGGACGCGCTTCACGATATGCTCCAGGCGCGCCGTCTCCTCAAGAATGATATCCACGTAGTTGTCGAGTTTTGGGTTGTCCCCGAGCTCCTTCTTGATTCGACAGGCAAAGCCTCCTATGGTCGTGATGGGGTTTCGGATTTCATGGGCAACGCCCTGAACAAGGTTGCTCATGGAAGCGAGGCGCTCTGTGCGGATCAGCTTCTCCTGGGTGATCCGCAGTTCTTGAGTCGTGACTGCGAAGCTTTCTTCAAGTCGGCGGTAGAGGTTTGCATTCTCCATAGCGATGGAGACATGCTGAGCGATGGCAAAGAGGATCTCAAGATCCGAGCGATTGAAGGGTTCCCCGGACTTTTTGTTGATCACCTGAAGGGCGCCTATGGGCCTGTTTCTCAGAAGGAGAGGGACGCAGATCGCGGACTTGGTTCGAAATCCTGTGATCTTGTCGATTTTGTCCGCAAATTTCTTCTCCTGGCTCACATCCTGGATGACCATGGGTTTGCCCGTTTTGACCACGGTTCCGGCAATGCCCTCCCCTACCTTGAGGGTGATCCCCTCGACAGGTCCTTTCTTTTCCCCCCTTGCAAGGCGAACGACAAGCTGGTTTGACCTGTCTTCAAGCTCATAGACCGTGCTGGCCTCGGCGCCCATGAATTCCTCCGCCCACTTCATGGCGTTATCGAGAACCTGCTCGAAGTTGAGGGACGAGTTGATCAGGGCGCTGGAGCGAAGAATAGTCGCCACTTCCCGGCGATAAAGGGCTTCTCGCGTTTCATCTTTGCGGTTGGATTCTTCCATGATGCTCCGGATTCTCACTCTTCACATTGGGTATACAGCAATCCCGGATTCGAGGCAAGTGCCATGAGGGCCTTGGACGGAACCAAGCCATTGATCCTTGCGCCCCCTAGCTCGGGATCGAGCCTTTTCTCCGATCCCAGCGCCGATGAGGACCCGCTTGCCTGCGCTCGTGTATCGGGAAAGAAGTTTTTCGAGAATTTCCGGGTCGATTTTCCCTAAGGGCAGACTTGAGTTCATTTTTTTCTCCGACGTTGAATCCTAAGAGAAACTGTTCCAAATCACGCAGTAAGTCGAGATTGGTCTTCGCAGCGTTGCCATCGACAGACCCTTGTGCCATACTGGAGCCCAACGCAGACGAAAGGAGAAACGTCATGAATCCTATTGAAACAGCAGCGACCCTTTTCGATCAGGGCTACACATGAACGCAGGCCTTGCTCGCCGGTTTCGGTGAGCTCTACGGATTGGATCGCCCAACAGCATTCAAACTGGGGCGCGCTTTTGGGGCGGGCATGGGAATGGGTCGTGAATGCGGAGCGGTCACAGGAGCAATGATGATCCTGGGCTTCAAGATCCAGGAAGCTCCGACTGAAAAGGAAACGAGATTCAAGGTCTATGACCTGAACAAGGAGCTCGTTCGGCGCTTTGAGCAAAAGCACGGGACGATCATCTGTAAAGACCTGCTCAGGGTGGACGTGGGCACCCCTGAGGGAAGAGACAGGGCGATCAAGGACAACCTTTTTCGCACCCTATGCCCGGTCTTTGTCCGGGATGCGGCCCAGATCCTGACTGACATGAAAGCCTGACCTGAAGCCGCATTCCCCCCCTCTCTAGGTTTATTTATTTGTCTTTGGCAGCCCCCAACTTTTCGAGGATGGGACGCTGCTTGGCGGCATCTTCATCCAGGAACTTGACCGCTTCCTGGCCGATGCATTCTGGTGTGGTGATACTCCCTGTTTTGGCGTTTTCCTCAATGTACTCTTTGGAAGCCGCCACCTTGGCGGACGCTGCAATCAGTTTCTTATACACCTCGGGAGGGAGCCCTTTAGGGGCGACGTATGCTATCCAGCCGTTCATCACCATGTCAATGCCGCTCTCCTTCAACGTCGGCCACTGGTCAAAGCCGGGAATGCGCTTTTCCGTGGTGGTTCCTAGAACACGGATGTTCCCTGCATCGATCTGGCTCTTCAGCGGTGCGATGGAAGCGAAACCGGCATCGGCGTGTCCCCCTCCCAGTTGGGCGGCGATGTAAGTCGCTCCCCCGGGATTACTGATCACGTTGAGTTTCGTCCCTGTGATCCGCTCGAAGTACTTGCAGAGCATCCAGAAAACCGCTCCTTTGGTGGTGGTGCTCATCTTGACCTGGCCCGGGTTGGCCCTGGCATTTGCCGCCAATTCCTTGGCATCTTTGAACGGGCTCTTGGCCGGGACGGCCAAAAGACACCACGTGTAAGCCGGAACCCCAAGCACGTCGAAATCATGATGGGTGTAAGGGAGGAGTCCCTGAATCTTCAGCACGTTGATCGAGGGGCTCACTCCGAGGGTGTAACCGTCCGGGCTTGCACCGTGAACCTCTCTCAGCCCCAGGGAGCCGGCAGCGCCCGGCTTGTTGACCACCGCAATGGGTTGGCCGAGTTCTTTTTCCATAAACCTAAAAAAGATCCTTGCATTGATGTCCACCGCGCTTCCCGCCTCATAACCCACGATGGCCTTAATCGGCTTGTCAGGATAAGGCATCGCTTCGCTCCAAGGCATGAGCAACAGCACCAGGCCCGCCAGAAAAACCAGAGTTCTTTTCATTGTCCCTTCCTCCCTTTCGTTGTTCGCTCTAGGCGATACTCTTTTCAGCATCCATGGAAGCCTTCTGAAGGCGAACCATGGCTCAACCCACGACGTCGCTCCTGAAAACCCTCCTTTGCGCAAAATGCACCAGGACCAGATACAGAGGAATGAGCATCAAAATGGCGAGCGCTATAGGCCGCGACCAGACAAGCGAAAAGTCGCCGTTTAACCACTGGATGGTCACGCGCAAATTGTCCTCGAGCAGGCTTCCCAGCACCATGCCCAGAAGGATGGGCACGACGCTGATGTGCATCCTGTTGAGAACAACTCCCAGGATGCCTGCAGCGATCATCACAAGAACATCAAACACCGCGTTCCGAATCGCATAACACCCGATGAGACAGAAAATTCCCACGGCGGGCATAAGAAAGTGAGGCTTCATGGTGGCGACCCGAGCAAAAAGCCCCACCAGAGGCAGGTTCAACACCAGGAGGAGAACATTCCCGATGTACATGGCGGCGATCAATCCCCAAAAAATCTCAGGGGTCGTCTGAAGGAGCAGGGGTCCTGGCGTTACGTTGTGCATCTGCAGGCCGGCAAGGAGGAGCGCGGACACGGGGGAGAAGGGAATTCCAAGGCAAAGAAGCGGCACCAGGGCGATGATCACGGCGGAGTTGTTGGCGGATTCAGGAGCGGCCACCCCCTCGATAGCTCCTTTGCCGAACTCCTTCTTGTTGGGCGACATGCTCTTCTCAATGCTGTAAGAAGTGAATGAGGCAAGCGCTGCAGAAGAACCGGGCAGCATTCCGAAAAGGGCGCCGATAAAAGAACCGCGAACGATCGGCATCGTCGAACGCCGGACCTCCTCTCGGTTGGGGTAGAGTTCCCTGAGGCGCACAGGGCGTAACGGAGGTGGGGTGTAGCGCTGCAGGGCGATTCTGACGACTTCGGCGATGCCGAACAGGCCTATGGCCACAGGGATGAGATCGATTCCATACATGAGAGAGGGTATGCCCATGGTAAAGCGCGGGATGCCGGCAATCCGATCGATCCCGATGGTGCTCACGAGCGCCCCAAAGCCCACCATCATGGCTCCTTTCAAAGGGCTGTCCCCGCTCAGGGTGGCCATGGTAACGAAAGCGAACAGCATGACCGCCAAAAACTCAGGAGGACCGAAAGAAAGCGCTGCTGTTGCGATCAAGGGACCGAACAGCTGAAGCAGAATAATCCCTATGGAACCCGCAATGAAGGAGCCTACCGCGGCCACGGCCAGCGCAGCCCCTGCCCTTCCTTTTCTTGCCATTTGATAGCCGTCCAGGCAGGTGACCACGGAAGCGGCTTCACCTGGGATGTTCACGAGGATGGAGGTCGTGGAGCCCCCGTACTGAGCACCGTACCAGACACCCGAGAGCAGGATAAGGCCTGCCAGAGGGCCGTAATGGATGCTGATGGGCAGCATGATGGACATGGCTGCCATGGGCCCCAGACCTGGGAGCACACCGACGACCGTGCCGAGGAGAACGCCGAGCAAGCAGACCACGGAGTTCGTCGGCGTTAGAACGATGAGGAAACCTTGCAGGAGATGTTCGAAGCTTGACACGGACAATCCTCCTCATGCAGATCTCCGGCCGCGACCCATGACGGCTTGAGCCCATGACGGCGGATATGCTCTATCAAGAGAAAAATCCAGCTGGAAGATCTGTGGAAAACACCCGGCTAAAAAGAACCCAGATACCCAATGCGACGCCTATGCTGAGCACCACAGGGCCCCGCCATCCGGGGTACCCTGTGGTTTTTGCGATACAAAAGGAAACCAGGAAGGTAGGAATCACGTAGCCCATGGCAGACGAAAGGAGCGGCCAAATCGCCAATCCACCCAGAATGATCAGCACACGTATCCATCCCTTTTGGTGCAGATCTTCCACGACCTCGTCTTGTAGAGTTCGCCCTTTGCCGAGCAGGATTCTGACGATCAGAACGATGCCCGTGCCCAGGATGACCAGGGCCGAAAGGAGAGGAACAAGTCCCGGCCCTAGCTCCTGAGCGGTGCCCAGTCCCATTTTAAGAGATGGCCTAATGACCGCGATCGCAAAGGCGCAGCAGATACTGTAGAAAAGCAGCTCTGCCTTGTTACTCTCTTTCCTCATTCCGTTTCCCATCGGTCTTCCTTTCTCGAGGGATCCCACGGAGACCGACTCAAGACCTGCGCGATGAGCGGTACCACCCTCAGGCCCGGAGCCCGCGGCGGCCCCCCTCAATCACATGCCACGCATCTTCGATCCAGTCGCACAGAATACCTCGCGTCTCTCGCGGATCAATCACATCAAGGATACCGAACTTCTCCGCTGTGCGCAAAGGCGAGCTCATGCGGGCATAGAACTCCTCAAGCTCCTTGCGCTTTGCCTCAGGATCCGGAGCCTTTTCGATCTCACTCTTGTGCGCGGCCATCACTCCTCCTTCGATCGGGATCGACCCCCATTTCGCCGATGGCCAAGCAAATCGGTGGTTGAGCTTTTCCATGTATTTGGGTCCGTGCAGTCCCCCCGCCAATCCGAAACACCGTCTTATAATGATGGACACCCACGGGGATCCGCAGTTCTCAAGAGCCTCGGCTACGCGCACCGCGCCCAGGAGCGTGCCCTGCAGTTCGAACTCGAGTCCCGTCGCGTTTCCGGGTTGGTCCACGAAGTTGACCACCGGAAGCCCAAACCGATCGCACAGACTCACGTGGCGCTCCATCTTGTAGGCCGCAGGAGCGGTCATGGCCCCGCCGTACTGCATGGGATCATTGGCGATGATGCCGACAGGGAGGCCCATGAGACGGCCCAAGGCGGTGATGACCGATCCCGCTTGGTGGCGACCGATCTCGAAAAGCGACCCCAGATCAAACACGCTGGCCAGGATCTTTCTGGGATCGTAGATTTTTCGCCTGTTGTGGGGAATGGCGTCCTTGAGCCAGTCGTCGATGCGATCCGGACGGTCTTCGCTCTGAACAAACGGTGCGAGATCGTACACACTGCGCGGCAGGTAGCTCAGGAAACGGCGCACTTGTTCTAAGGCATCACGCTCGTCAACGGCCTCGTTGTGCACGAGCGCGCTCTTGCGATGCACTTTGTACCCGCCCAGGTCGTCCTTGTCGATTTCCATACTGTGCGCCTGCCGAACCACATGCGGGCCTGCGGCCATCACCTGGGATTGCCCACGAACCATCACCGAGAAATGCGAGGAGAGCACCTTGAGCGCTCCCAGGCCTGCGCACGACCCCAGCGCGACGCCTACCACGGGAACGGTTTTGAGGAGTTCCTCGGCGGGCCAGCTCGTGTACTCGGGAATCTTGGTCCCTCCCAGCGTAAGCAAAAGCTTGACACTTCCCCCTGCCGAATCGACCAACCGGATCAGGGGCATCCTCAGCTGGTGGGCCATGCGCTCGATGTAGATCCATTTGTCGGCGATGGCGGATTCGGACGAGCCGGCGCGAATCGTGTAGTCGTCGGCCTGCACAGCCACCCTTCTTCCTTCTACTCGTCCGGTTCCGATGATGGTGTTCGTGGGATCAAGGCGCTGGAAATGGCCATCCTTGTCATAATGGCCTTTGCCTGCGACTCGCCCGAATTCGCGAAAGGTGCCCGGATCCAGCAGGGTTTCGATCCGCTGCCGCGCATGCATTTTGCCGCCGGCACAGAACTTCTCAACCGCTTCTTCGCCACCCATGCGAAGCACCATTTCTCGCCGGGTTTGCAGTTCCTCAAGCTCCGCCTTCCACTCCCCTGCGGGTTCAAAGAGGCCCGCCTTTTGCTTCAACGACTCATCCTTTTCTCCCATTTCCACCCCCTTGTGTTCACACAGCGTGCCTCCCCTATCCCCCAGGCTTCTTGACGAGGAGGTCTGCCAGGCGCGAGCGGTCCACCTTGTCCACGGTAATCCGCGGTATCGCGTCGATGACGGAGATCCCCTTGGGCACCTTGTAATTCGCCAGCCGGTCCTTGCACCACTGAAGCATGTCTTCAGGAGACACCGGATGGCGCAACTCCACAAAGGCATGTCCGACCTCCCCCCAAGTGGGATCGCTTATGCCGATGACAGCCGCAGCTTTGATGCTCGGATGAGCTTCGAGAACCACCTCTACCTCTCTCGGGTACACATTGAACCCGCCCGACTTGTACATCTCTTTGCTCCGACCGCAAAAAACCAGATACCCGTCCTCGCGCACAAGCGCGAGGTCTCCGGTGTGCAGAAACCCGTCAGAGGTGAACGCGGCTTTTGTCGCATCAGGATTGTTCAAGTAGCCGGCAAAGGGGTAAGGCATCCTCACCTGCACCTCTCCTTCTGTTCCCACCGCAACCGGCTGATCGCCCTCTCCGGCAATGCGCAGTTCCAGCCGAGGATCAGGTTTGCCTGTTGTCTGGAGCAGCACACCGGGGTCCCGCGTCGGCGGGGTGTAGCAGATGGGGCCGTTGGTTTCGGTCATGCCATATTGCTGCGAAAACTCCGCCCGTGTTGCAGAAAGCAGCGCAAGGAGGTCGCTCTCCTTAATCGGCCCAGCTCCCCAGCTCACATAACGAATCGAGGAGAGGTCCGTCGTGCGAAAGGCGGGGTGGCCGACAATGCGTGAAATCATGGTCGGCACGCCGGTCAGCACATCCAGCCGTTCGGATGCAATAGACTTCAGAGTCATTTCAGGATCAAAGTGCTCCGAGAAGACCAGCGTCCCGCCGGCCACCATCGCCAGTCCGATTCCGCTCGCCATGGCGCCGATGTGGTTAACCGGCAAGTCCACCAGTTGACGAATTCGGGGCACAGGGAATCGATCCTTGAACATGGTCCATGACCGGAACGTGAGACCGTTGTGGGTAATCAGCGCGCCTTTAGGCCGACCGGTCGAACCGGACGTGTAAATGACAACCGCAGGGAGGTCGCCGCGGACATTCGCGAGACCCTGCTCCCAGAGGTCTTCCAAGCCTAGCCGAGCATCGACTGCAGGGAGATCGCGCGACCAGAAAGTCTGGCCGAACCGGATCACGGGAATGCCGGTTTCGACTTCATGACTCGCCAGATCCAATTCGAGATCTCTTTTTCCGTCAGAGGTGATCGAAATCAAGGCAACGGCATCGCTGTCGATCAGGACATGGCGTTGCTCCTCTTTATGGTAACGCGGGTTGATTCCTACCCAGGTCGCACCGATCAGCCAGACCGACAGAAGTGAAATCACGGCTTCCGGCCGAGGGGAGGACATAACCGCCACGCGGTCACCGAGGCCGACACCGGATTTCAGGAGATGGCGAGCGAGCACAGCGGCGTATTCCGCCATGAGTCGGTAGCTGAGGCGGTGCCGGCCGAAGACCATAGCCTCCCGTTCAGGGTCGGTTAGCACCATATCGTACACGGGCTGGAGCAGCGATTGGGGCCCGGACTCTTGAGGTGCGTTTGCCCTTTTTTCTGTGCAGGATGTTCGCACTATTTCATTTCTCCTTTGCCCCTTCTCCCTCTTGCTTTTCTTGGCTAGAAGCAGGATTTTGGGCAATTGAAGAATCCTCAAGCAATTCCCAGAACATTTCTGCCGAAAAAAACAGTTCGCATTATGATTGTCTTTTTTATTATTGTCAACAATAATACAATTGTCTATATTGATTTCGTGTTTGAATAAAATCATTGTTTCTAACTACCAAGATTGGAGAGTTTTCTCTCCGATCCGTACGAGGAGGATTTATGGCTCAGCTGATAGCAGATACACTCGGAAGCGGCCATTATGAAGAGGTTCCACCATCCTCAATCAAGCCCTGGCAGGGAGACCACGCTTTCGGTTGGTCCAAGTCTGAAGCGCCGCAACCCTTGTCTCTGGCAGAGCAGATTGCGGAAATGGTGGGAGAGAAGATCCTGCAAGGGGAGTTCTTGCCGGGTCAACGGATTCCGGAACAGTCACTGTCAGAAACTTTTCGCGTGAGCCGAGGCCCTGTGCGCGAGGCTCTTCTGATGCTTGAAAAGGAAAGGCTCGTGGTCATAGAGCCGCGCCGCGGTGCCAGTGTCACGCAATTGAGCGCTGCGGAGGTTGAGGAGATCTTTCTCATCAGGGCGTCCCTGGTGGGTCTCGCCTCTCGCCTCTTTGTCCAGAAAGCTAAAGACGAGGTACTGGCAGAATTGGAAAAGGGGGTGCTCCACCTTATCGCGATTTCACAGCAGGACGCAGGCGCGGAAGCTTACGTGCGCTGGAGTTACGCTCTAAGCCTTTACATAGCAAAACACGCGGGTTTCCCTCGCCTTTTTGAAATGATTCATTCTACCGCACGGCAAGCGTACCGCTACGCAAGGGTGAGTCTGGAAAGCATAGACCGCCGCATTGAATCGTCCAGGGCATGGAGCCAGGTCCTTGACCTGCTCAAGTTACGCCGCGCACAGGAGGTCGAGGCGGCCGCTCGCGCTATTGTGGAAAGAACGGGCCGAGACGCGCTTGCACGCCTGAAGGAGGCCTAACGACAGGAGAGGAGCGAAGGACTGATTCGCATCGAAAGGAGGCCGAAGATGGAGGTGATCTATGAGAAGAAGGATAAGGTGGCGACGGTCACACTGAACCGGCCGGAGGCGATGAATGCCATCAGTCGCGAAATGGCACGGGCCCTCTGCGAGGCGTGGGCCGACTTTGCAGAGGATCCTAACTTGAGCGTGCTGATCGTCACTGGCGCCGGAGACAAGGCGTTTTGCGTTGGAGCGGACTTGAAGGAAAAGGAACTGAAAGGAGACGTTCACGTCACCTCCTTCTGGGACGGTTCCTCGAAGATGCCCATGAGAAGCGCAGAGTTGTACAAGCCGGTGATCGCGGCCATTAACGGGCATTGCCTCGGGGGCGGGCTTGAACTCGTCCTCCTCGCCGATATCAGAATTGCCGCTGATCATGCCACGTTCGGCCAGCCCGAAATCCGGCTCGGCATATTTCCTGGCATGGGAGCTACTCAGCGACTGCCGAGGACTCTGCCTTACAATTTGGCCGCTGAGATGCTCCTCACGGGGGAGCGGTTCGGGACAGGGAAGGCGCTTGAGATGGGTCTCATCAATCGTGTGGTGCCGGCGGTGGACCTGATGGCCGCGGCCCGATCTGTCGCCGAGACCATCAGCGCTCACGCCCCGCTGGCCCTTCGGGCCGTCAAAGAAGCCTTGCTCAGGAGCTACGATCTCCCTTTAGACGAGGGCATGCGGTTGGAAGGCCTCCTCAGACGCATCGTGGGCGACACGCAAGACGCGCAGGAAGGAGTCAGAGCCTTTCTGGAGAAGAGAAAACCCCTATTCTCCGGAAGCTAATGAACTCCGGGAATCCCACCGGACAGATCTCGCGCCCAGTGTCTTAGAACAGTTGGACCCCGGGCTCCGAGCCTACAGCCGCACGCCCTTGGGAATTGGAGTGTCTCCGTAATAGAGAAGCCCTTTCTCGTCGCGGCGGTAGGTGCCTTCGGCTATGTCATTCACCACTCGGGGAAAGAGCTTTCGCGTCATGTCATTGAGCGCTTTGCATTCATCCAGAGAATGTGATAGCTTCCGTTGGTATTTTGGGATAGTTGAAGCGAACAACAAGAGAGGGATCATGGCAAAGTACGATGAAATGGTCATCGCGGGGATTGAGAGGGCTTGCGAGAAATATCCTGACAAAACCGCCCTGATGTACCTAGGGCAACGGTTCTCTTATAGCAGATTCATCGAACTCATCCGTCGATTCGCAACCGCCCTCTATGACCTTGGGGTAAGGGACAATGACAAGGTGATGCTCTACATCCCGAACTGTCCCCAGTTTCTCATCGCCTATTTCGGGGCCCAGCAGATCGGGGCCATACCGGTCCCTGTCTCGCCCATCTACACCCCTCACGAAATTCGCTATTTGATCAAGGACTCTGAAGCTCAAACCGTTCTGTGCCAGGACACGAACTTCCGATACATCAAGGAAGTGGCTCCTGATACGGATCTGAAACGAATCATCGTGACCAACTATGTGGACCTCCTCCCCTTCTATCAAAGGCTCGTGGGTGCCCTTTTCGACAAGGTCCCCAATGGGGTCATTGAAAAAGGCAACGGGCTTCATTCCTTTAGGGATCTTTTGAAATATCCCCCCACTCCACCGAAGGTTGAGATCAATCCGAGAGAGCACCTGAGCTACATTTTGTACACAGGCGGCACCACCGGGTTTCCCAAGGGCTGCATTGCCACGCACACGGGAATGGTTTCCTTCGTGAATGAAATCCGAAACGTTGGGGAAGGGTTCATCCGGGACGGCCAAGAGGTCTTTATCATGGTGAACCCCCTGTTTCACCAGATGGCCCAGGGAGTGATTCTGGGTATGGTGCTGACCAAAGGGAACGCGGCCGTGCTCATGCCGATCCCCCTAGTGGATGCCATCCTGAAAGCCATTGAGAAGTACAGGGGGACTCTGTTCCTAGGTGCACCCACGCTTTATCGAATGATTCTCGAAAACGACCGGCTCGATCTTTTTGACCTGAGCTCCCTGCGGTATTGCTGGAGCGGAGGGGACGTGCTTCCCCTGGAGGTGCATCACCGCTGGAAACAGAAATTCAAGGTTCCCCTCCATCAGGTTTACGGCGCAACAGAAGTCGGATTTACAGCCATGAGCCCTCTGGACAGAGAACCGGTCCCAGGGAGCATCGGCCGTCCCCTCAGTTCCCGGGAAACCCGAATCGTGGATCCGGAAACGCTCGAACCCGTGCCAACAGGCACACCGGGAGAACTGCTCGTCACTTCGGATTTCATTTCAAAAAGCTACTGGAAAAACCCGGAAGAAACTGCAGTCTCCTACGCCGAGATCGACGGCAAGACATGGTACCGCATGAAAGACTTTGTGCGGATGGACGAAGCAGGAGAGCTTTTCTATGTAGACCGAAGCGCGGACATCATCAAGTACAAAGGGTACAGGGTGTCGTGTTCGGAGATCGAAGCCGTGCTCCAGGACCACCCGGCCGTGGTGGGAGCCTGCGTGGTGGGAGTCCCTGACCCTACAGTGGGGGAAAGGATCAAGGGCATCGTGGTGCTCAAGGAAGACGTCCGGGGTGTGAGCGGTTCCGAGTTGTTGAAATTCTGCAAGGAGAGGCTGGCGGCCTACAAAGTGCCCCAGTATGTGGAGTTCCGGGACATGCTTCCTAAGTCCAAAGTCGGGAAGCTTCTCAGAAGAGAAGTCAGGGACGAGGAGCGAAGAAGGCTGGGCAAGGAGAAGAAGCCCATCAAGGTTTAGCGGGTTGGAGTGTGACAGACCATGAAGAATAGGCTTCGAGCGTTACATCGGGTGACGGCGTTGCTCCTCTTGCTCTTTGCCCTCACCGCATGCGGGTCTAAAGTCAATGAAAGCAATTACGCCAAGATTGAAATCGACATGACGGAAGAGCAGGTGAAGAACCTCCTCGGCAGCCCCACCGAGTCTTCCAGCATGAATGTGGCGGGCCTCTCCGGAACGTCCTCAAAGTGGCTAACCAAAGAAGGCACGATCAATGTGCAGTTCTTGAACGAAAAAGTGAAAGCTAAAGCCTTTTCCAAACCGAGCGGGCAGAAATAAACAAAAAAGAGATTGCCGAATAGGGCGAGAAGATCTAGCCTCCAGCGATGATGGCGGAAGGTTTTATCTGGGCGGTACGACGGAGCGAGGAGTGTTCTGATGAAACGGGAAAAAGAAATTCAGAAAGCAGAGGGGAAATTGGGAGTGCTTATTCCGGGAATCGGAGGGGCCGTGAGCACCACCTTCCTGGCAGGAGTAGCGGCCATCCGCCAGGGTCTGGCTCTTCCCATCGGGTCATTGACGCAGATGGGGACGATCCGCCTGGGAAAGCGGTTTGAATTCCGAATCCCCATGCTCAAGGATTTTGTGCCTCTTTCAAACTTGAACGATCTGGTGTTTGGAGGCTGGGACGTTTTCCCGGACGATTGTTACAAGGCCGCCGTTCAGGCGGCGGTTCTGAAGAAGGAGGACCTCGATCGAGTCCGGCCTGAATTGCAGGAGATCAAACCCTGGACCGCTGTCTTCAAGCAGGAATACGTGAAGAACCTCCATGGCCCTCACGTGAAAAAAGAGAAAACACACCTGGAGCTTGTGGAGGCTCTCAAGGTCGACATCGAAGCGTTTAAACGCGAAAAGAAAGCGTCGCGCTGTGTCATGGTCTGGTGCGCCAGCACGGAAGCTTATCTCGAGGCCGGTCCGGTTCATTCTTCCCTCGGCGCGTTTGAAGAGGGGCTGCGAAAGAACGACCCGTCCATATCCCCGAGCATGCTCTATGCCTATGCGGCTCTGACCAGCCGAATCCCCTTTATCAACGGCGCGCCGAACCTCACGGTGGATATCCCTGCCATGGTGGAGCTGGCGAACAAACATCGCGTGCCTCTGGTCGGCAAGGATTTCAAGACAGGCCAGACCCTGATAAAGACCATTCTCGCCCCTGGTCTGAAAGCCAGAATGTTGGGGCTTGCCGGTTGGTATTCGACTAACATCCTGGGCAACCGGGACGGTCTTGTCCTGGATGACAAGGATTCCTTCAAAACCAAAGAGACAAGCAAGCTCTCTGTGCTGGACACCATTCTGCAGCCCCAGGTCTATCCCAAGCTTTACGGGGACTTTTATCACAAGGTGACCATCAACTATTACCCGCCCAAGGGAGACGACAAAGAGGGCTGGGACTGCATCGACATCTTCGGATGGCTCGGGTACCCGATGCAGATCAAGGTCAACTTCCTCTGCAAGGACAGCATCCTCGCCGCTCCGCTGGTCCTGGATCTTCTCCTGTTCATGGACCTTGCCCAACGGGCGGAAATGGGGGGCATCCAGGAATGGCTCTCTTTCTATTTCAAGAGCCCTCAGTGCGCCCCGAACCTTTACCCGGAGCACGACCTTTTTATCCAGTCCATGAAATTGAAAAACACCTTGCGCTACCTCATGGGAGAAGAGCAGATCACGCATCTGGGACTGGATTACTACTACACGGTTTAGCAGGTCGCTGAAAACCGCTCATCTACTGCGTTGCCCTCATCCCTCGTCCCTGCGACGCACTGGATTGTACGCCTCACTCCTCGGCCCGCCGGAGGCGGATAAAGATTGTCGGGCGCCTTGTATCTAAGCGTTTTTGAGCGACCTGCAGGCAGGGTTTCCCTTAACTCAAGAAGATCTCTTCCCGGCTCCACTGTTCAGTTGACATAAGCATTCAATTTCAGTATACTTTTTAACCATAAAGGAACCCTTGTCTCAGTCCTGACCGGAAAAATGAGCGAGGGGGCTCCTTTCCTTCTCTAAACGGGCCAGTGAGAGAGAGGGGCGTGTAATGAAGAAGCTTGTTGAATTCATAAAGAAAATCCAGTCGGATGACCGGTTCGGCACCTTTGATGAAGCCGCCATCAAACAGGGGATCGTTCTCAAGATCCTTTCACTTCTGGACTGGGATCCCTTTGACGTGGATGAAGTGCAACCCGAGTGTGAATTCCAGGGCAGCAGGGTGGATTTTTGCCTCAAAAAGCAGAGGGCCAACAAGGTCGTCATCCTTGTGAGAAAAAACGACAAGGATTTCCCAAAGCACCAGGACAAGGTCCTTTCCGTTTGCCTCCAGGGCAAGGTTCCTATTGGAATTCTCACAAATGGGCTGACCTGGTGGTTCTTCCTGCCTCTGGTGGAGGGAAGCGCTGACAAGAAGAAGTTTCTCACCGTAGACATGGAGGCAGAGAAAGCCGAAGAAGCCTCGGAGAGCTTTGAGAATTTCCTCACCAAAGAAAACATCGTTTCCGGAGAAGCGGAAAAAGCGGCTGAAGTCATTTACACGGCAAGACAAAGGGATTTCTTAATCAGAGAGACTCTTCCCAAAGCCTGGGCGCGAATCATGAGCGACCCGAAGAAATGGCTTGCCGGCATCCTCGGTTCCGTGACCGAGGAATTGTGCGGGTATAACCCAGACCGGGAAGTGATAGAGGAATTCATCTCGTCCAAGTTCAAGGAAGAAGTTGATCTCAAGAGCCTGGTTCAGCCGAAGACCGTGGCCCAGCCGCAGCCTACAAAGGCCGCAGTCCGGGCCGATGACTACACGGGAAAAACCATCCTCTCCTTCACTCTCAAAGGAACGAGGTATGAAGTGAAGTCATGGAAGGCCATGTACATCAAGTTCTGCGAGGTGGTCTTTCCAAAGCACAAGGATGACCTGGATGTGTTGTTCACTCTGTCCAAGCCGGGCAAAGAGTACTTCAGTAAGAACCCTTATCAACTTCTGACCTGTGAAAAGATTGCAGGAACAGGCATGTATGTGGATGTCAATTTGACCGCCAGAGAGGTCGTCGAGCTGTCCCAGAAGATGCTCCATCTGCTGGGGTACGATGACAGTGCCCTGTCCTTGGAAGTGAAATAGAGACTCGCTTGAGGACCTTGAACCTCTTGCCGCCTTCTGTTTTGCTTTTTCCGGGGGACACCTCTTTACCTTTTTAGAGCTCTCGATTCACCTTTTCATCCATAGGACTCCTGAAAGCGTCATGATTGGTGTATTTGATTCAGGTCTTGGCGGGCTGACCGTATTGAGGGCGTTCTTCAGGCGCCTGCCGCAGGTTGACTATCTTTATGTCGGCGATAACGCCCGCGCCCCTTATGGCAACAAGTCGCTCGATCTGATTTGTGACTACACCCGCCAAGCCGTAGAGTTTCTTTTTGAGCGCGGCTGCGTCCTCATCATTCTGGCCTGCAACACGGCTTCTGCCAGTGCTCTCAGAAAGATCCAGCAGGAATGGCTTCCGCTCCACTATCCCGATAGACGGGTGCTGGGGGTCGTTATTCCCCTTGCAGAGGCCGGCGTTCACGTGACCCGATACGGTCGCATCGGCGTGATCGGCACTCGCGCGACGATTGAATCCGGAGTTTTCGAGCAGGAACTTGGAAAACTGAGAGGCGACCTGAAGGTCTATGGCCTCCCCTGCCCCCTCCTGGTGCCGCTGGTCGAGGAGACCTGGGTCGGAAGACCGGAAACCAATCGCATCCTGAAAAAATACCTCCGTCATTTCAAAGACAGGAAAGTGGACACTCTTCTGCTGGGCTGCACCCATTACCCCTTCTTGCAGAAAGACATTGTGAGGATCATGGGAAAAACCTGCAAGGTGCTGGACGGGCCTGAGATCATCGCAGACAAACTCGATGATTATCTTCAACGCCACCCTGAGATAGAGAGCCGGGTCACGAAAAACGGAAGGCGTGCTTTCTTCACAACCGATGACCCGGGGCGGTTCAAGCTTCTTGGTGAAAAATTCTTGAGCCAAGACATTCCTGAGGCCGAGAAACTCACCTTAGGGTAGTTCCCTATATCTTCGGAGCATAAAAAAGGAGAAAGCCATGTCAAACAAAGTCATGATCGCTGTCGGGAGCCCGCGAAAACGGGGCAACAGTTCAACCCTGGCCGCACAGGTCGCCGGCGGCGCCAAAGCCGGCGGGGCACAGGTGGAAACCTTCTACCTCCACCGCATGAACATCAAGCCCTGCACGGCCTGTGGCGGCTGCCGCAAGAAAACCCACGTCGATTGCGTAATCAAGGATGACATGCAACTCCTTTATCCGAAACTCAGGAGTGCGGATGTCATCGTCATTGCCAGTCCCATCTATTGGTTCACTTTCTCGGCCCAGACAAAGCTCTTCATGGACCGCTGGTATGGGCTGGGCGGAAACGAGGGGTATGCACTGGCCGGGAAAAAATTCGCCGTCCTCCTGAGCTATGCGGATGCAGATCCCTTTCTGTCGGGCGCCGTCAATGCGCTTCGCACTCTCCAGGATGCGCTGCGGTTTATCGAAGCCGAGCTGGTGGGGATGGTCTATGGGAGCGCCTCGGAAGCCGGGGAGATCAAGAGGAACAAGGCCCTGATGAAAGAAGCCTATGAACTGGGCCTCAAGCTCGCGAAAGAATGAAAAACCATTTCTCACGGAGCTTTCAGGGCAGACTGGGGGAATTCCTGCCGGTCGGCCTTGTAATTCTCATCCTTCTCGCGGGCGCAGGGCTCGGGGAAAGGCCCGCCTATGCCGATGATCCCGGTTATGTGATCAGCCTCCAGTTCGAAAATGATTTCTTCGGAGGAGGGACCGACCGCCACTTCTCCCACGGAACGCGCATCGAGTGTCTCACCGGCCCGATCCAGTGGATGACCGATGCAGCGGATAAGCTCCCGTGGTTCATATCTGAAAGGGCCCGGAACAGCCCGAAAGACGAACTCAAGGCACGGGCCAGCTTCTCGCTCGGGCAGAACATATTTACGCCAGAAGATACGAGGGCAACTCAGCTTATCCCCGAGGACAGGCCCTACGCGGGTTGGCTCTACATGGGGTTCGGACTGGTAGCCAACCAAGGCACCAAACGTTATGACAAGCTTGAACTGGAAATCGGTGTGGTCGGCCCTTACTCTTTTGCCGAGGATGTGCAGACCTTCTGGCATTCTCTGCTCGGCCTGCAAGTGCCTGAGGGATGGGACAACCAGTTAGAGAACGAACTCGGTGCCGTGCTTTACTATGAGCAAACGCGAAGGTTTGAAAAACAGAACATCGGGTGGGGGCTGGATGTGGATGGGCTCCCCCATTTCGGCGGAGCCCTGGGGAATGTGTTCACCTATGGGGCGGCAGGCATCACGTTCCGACTCGGCTCGGAACTGGAAGATGATTTCGGCCCTCCCCGGATTCGTCCGAGCCTGCCGGGCAGCGCCTATTTCCGTCCTGAGAAAGGCTTTAACTGGTATGTGTTCGCGGGGCTGGAAGGCCGGGCTGTCCTCTACAACATCTTCCTGGATGGGAACACTTTTACGGACAGCCACTCGGTGGACAAGAAGCCTTTCGTAGGCGATCTCCAAGCAGGGTTGGTGGTCCAGGTTGATCGCTTTCGGATCACCTACACCCAGATATTCCGAACCAAGGAATTCGACGGCCAGGAGGACGGGGACATTTTCGGTTCGGTCAGCCTCTCCTATCACTTCTGAACCTGCGCAGGGATGACCTCTTTCAGTTCCTTGTTTCTTGACACATAGCGCACCTTGTTTCTATACTCGCAGTCCAGGGAAAAGCTTTTTTGTATCTACTTCTTGTTGTCTCACCCGATCCGTCGTCCATTCTTGTGCAGGAGGCAGTCTCATGAAAAAGGCGTTGGTTCTTCTTTTTGCGGTTTGGTCTGTTCTTTGTCTCACTTGCGCGAATTCCTTTTCAGGCACTTCTCCGGTAACCATCTACAGAGATGATTTCGGCGCTCCTCATGTTTTTGCCGTGGATCTGGAGGGACTTTACTATGGCTATGGATATGCCGCTGCCCAGGATCGATTGTTCCAGATGGACATGCTGCGGAGAACTTACTGGGGCCGGGTGTCTGAAGTTCATGGAGCCAAGTTTCTGGAGTTTGACAAGGCCATGCGAAGAGACAACCTGACGCGAGCCCAGGTCAAAGATCAGATCAGCGGGCTCGAGCGGCAATATCAGGTCATTCTCAGATCTTTTGCTGACGGGATTAATGCGACCATCGCAGAAGCAGCAGCCGATCCGGGCTCGAAGCTTCCTGCGGAGTTCAAGAATTTCGGAATAGAGCCTGAGAAATGGAAGGACGAAGATGTAGCGGCCGTGTTCCTGTCCGTCATGGGCGTCTTCATGGACTTCTCGAGAGAACTGGAGAACAAGGCCCTTCTCGATTACCTCATCAAGAAACACGGGGAGAAAAGGGGCAGAGCGCTCTTTTCGGACCTTGTCCCGGGCAATGATCCCAATGCCTACAACACGATTCCTGCCGCTGCCCCGGGAGCAGCACCTGCCAAAAAGAAGACGTCCAATTCAGGTCCCCTCTCTTTGGCGCGAGAACTCCTTGAAGAGACAAAAGCGCTCCAGTCCGCCTATGCCGAGCTGGGCATCCTTCTTCCAGGGGAAACACCTTCCGCCAGTTATGCCTTCCTGGTTTCAGCCAAGAAGTCGGCAAGCGGCAATGCCCTTCTCATGGGAGGGCCTCAATTCAGTTTTCATCTCCCCTCCGACCTCTACGAGGTGGGGCTTCATGCACCAGGGATCGATGCCGTGGGATCCACCCTCACCGGCTATCCCTTTATCATGTTCGGCCAGACGGAACGCACAGCCTTTTCTTCCACAGCAGGGGTTGACAACATCACGGACTATTTTGAAGAAAGGCTCAATCCCAGGAATCCCAGGCAGTATTGGTTTATGGGCAAGTGGCGCCCCATGGAGCAACGGAAAGAGATTTTCAAAGTAAAAGGGGAAGATCCAAAGGAGATCACTTTCTCCTACACGGTCCACGGACCGATCGTCAGAATGGATGAGGCCAAGGGCATTGCTTACAGCAAGCAGCTCTCCTGCAAGGAAGACTATCTCAGCGGCTTCGTTTCTTTTTATGAATTGATGAAGGCCCAGACGCCTGAGGAGTTCAAGAAAGCGGCAGCTCTCAGTTCCCTGTCCGTCAATGTCTACTTCGCGGACACGGCGGGCAACATCGGGTACTTTCACCAGGGCAAGTATCCGAAGCGGAACAACAAGGCTAACCCCCTTTTCCCGTCGCCGGGCACAGGGGAGTATGAGTGGCAAGGGTTTCACCCCACGGCCCAGAATCCTCATGCAATCAATCCGGCCACAGGAATCATCGCGAACTGGAACAACAAGCCGGCCAAAAACTGGTCTAATGGGGACCTGGGCGGAGTCTTCGGCGGAGCAGCCGGATGGGGCATGGATCACAGGGTGACGCTCCTCACCGACTCGGTGAAAGGAAAAGAAAAGATCTCAGTGGATGATCTGAAGAAGATGGTCAAAGATGCCACCCTCGGGCATCTGTGGGCGCAGAGGTTCAAACCCTTTCTCCTTGATGTTCTCAAGAGGAGTATGAAAGCAGATCCAAGAATTCAAGACGCTTTTGAAATCCTCGCGTCGTGGGACGACACGTGGACCGATGCCAACGACGACGGCCTGTACGACCATCCGGGCCTCAGCATTTTCAATGCCTGGTGGGACATTGCCTTGAAAAACACTTTCGAAGATGAATTTGGGGAATACTGGGGCGCTCTTGAAAGCAGCGTGGGCGGGCCTTTTAACTGGGAAAAGAGAAAACGTTATCCCGGCGGTCACCCTCTGTTCCTGCGGGCTCTTCTCGGCAAGAAGGCGCCCAACCCTCTGTCTCACGACTACTTCAACGGCAAGAGGGACGAGATCCTCTTGAAGAGTTTTATTGCCGGTCTGGACCGGGCGGAGAAGAAATTCGGCTGCTCTGAAATGGCAGCATGGAAAATGCCTGTCACGCCCATGGCCTACGCACCCACCACGATCCTGGGCGTTCCCACAACAGAGGAAAAGGTGAAGATGACCTTCTTCATGGAACGGGGCACGGAGAACCACATTGTGGAAATGAAACAGGGAGGCGCCGAGGGCGTCATGGTGGTTCCGCCCGGGTCGAGCGGTTTTGCCAGAGGAGACGGAACAAAAGGCCCTCACTACGATGATCAACTCGAGATGTTCAACAAGTTCCAGTACAAGCCTCTCCTGATCAAAGAAGACTCGGTCAAGGCCAAGGCAAAATCAAAACTGAACTTGCAGTACACCTACGAATAAGGAGCGGCAAAGGTCAGCAATGAGGGGCACTGTTTCTTGAAAGCATGAAGGGATCGTGCCCACCGAACCGTTTCTCTTATGGATAGAAGTTGATGGGTTTCATGTCGTCAGGAACAACGGTGTTGAGCTGCTGCCAGCCGGTGATCTCGTCGAAGTAGTAAAGCCCATAACCGCTGAAGGAGACCACCAGCTCCCCCACGCCGTCATTATCTATGTCCACCACGGTCATCTGTCCAGGATCAACCGTATTCCGCTGCACCCAGCCGCCACTCTGGGTCCAAATCCAAAGCCCATAGGCAGCCCCGTAATCACAGACAGCACCGTTGTTTAGGCGGACCATGTTTTCTGGAATGACGGCGCTCAGTTGCGTCCAAAAAAAGGTTTCGTCACGCCAGTAAAGCCCGTAACCATTAAAAGAAACCACAAGCTCTTCAGCCCCATCATTGTCAACATCCACCGCAAGCAGCTTATGGGGGTTCACGGCGTTCCACTGCTGCCATCCCCCCGCCAGGGTCCAATACCCGAGACCATTGGATCCATAATCACAGACAATACCGTTGTTTAGGCGGATCATGTTTTCTGGAATGACGGCGCTAAGTTGTGTCCAAAAAAAGGTTTCGTCACGGCAGTAAAGCCCGTGACCATTAAAAGAAACCACAAGCTCTTCAGCCCCATCATTGTCAACATCCACCGTAAGCAGCTTATCGGGATCCAAGGTGCTCCACTGCTGCCATCCGTTGTGCCATCCTCCAGATCGCGTCCAATACCAGAGACCATAGGCGGCTCCGAAATCCATGGCAATCCCCTTCCCCAGTCTGACCATCGCATCAGGAATCACGGTGTTGATCAGCTGCCAGCCATTGGTCGAGCCATAAGTGTAGAGGCCGTAGTCCGGAAAGGCCGCGACCAATTCATCCGCGCCGTCGCCGTCAAGGTCGATCGTCACCATTTGTGAGGGATTGACCGTGTTCCAATGCGTATAGCCTCCTATCTGGTCGTACTGATACAGGCCATAGGTGGGGCCGAAGTTTAAAACCAACTCATTCCTGAAAGAAAACCTCTGGCCATAAACGCCAAGGCCACTGCCATCCTGTCCTTCTGACTCCCAAGTCACCACGAATCGGCCGCCCGACAAGCCGGCTACGGATGAGTTACCTTGGATATTGATTCTGTAGCTGTTCACCCCGAATTCACTGCCCACCTTGGTTCCGGAGCGATCAAAGAGTTGGCCATAAACGCCATAGTTACTGCCGTCCTGACCATAGGAATGCCAAGTCACCACGAATCCCCCCCCTGACAAGCCGGCTACGGAGGGATAAACTTGGTTATAGGTTGTGTAGCCGTTCACCCTGAATTCACTGCCTACCTTTGTTCCGGAGCAGTCAAAGAGTTGGGCATAAACGCCCTCGGCGCTGCCATCCTGACCATATGAAATCCAGGTCACCACGAATCCACACCCTGACAAGCCGGCTACGGAAGGGTTACTTTGGATATTTGTTGTGTAGCCGTTCACCCTGAATTCACTGCCTACCTTTGTTCCGGAGCTTTCAAAGAGCTGGGCATAAACACCCTCGGCGCTGCCATCCTGACCATATGAAATCCAGGTCACCACGAATCTACACCCTGACAAGCCGGCTACGGAGGGGTAAACTTGGTTATTGGTCGTGTAGCTGTTCACCCCGAATTCACTGCCCACCTTGGTTCCCGAGCTGTCAAAGAGTTGGCCATAAACGTCAAAGTTACTGACATCCTGCCCATTTGAATACCAAGTCACCACGAATCCACCTCCTGACAAGCCGGCTACGGAGGAGTAAACTTGGTTATTGGTTGCGTAGCTGTTCACCCCGAATTCACTGCCCACCTTGGTTCCCGAGCTGTCAAAGAGTTGGCCATAAACGTCAAAGTCACTGACGTCCCGCCCATTTGAATGCCAGGTCACCACGAATCCACCCCCTGACAAGCCGGCTACGGAGGGGTAAACTTGGTTATTAGTTGTGTAGCTGTTCACCCCGAATTCACTGCCCACCTTGGTTCCGGAGCTGTCAAAGAGTTGGGCATAAATCCCATAGTTACTGCCGTCCTGCCCATTTGAATGCCAGGTCACCACGAATCCACCCCCTGACAAGCCGGCTACGGAGGGGTATCCTTGAGCATTCTGTATGTAGGTATGGACTTGAAATTCTGCGCCTGCCGGGTAGCATTGAGCAAACACAGGTCCCGCGAATGCAAACCGGAGAACACACCAGAATACTGACAGTCCGATCAGTCGCCGACTAATATCTCGTGACGTACCCATCTCAATCTCCTTTTCTGTCTGTAAATGAGAATAGGTGATAGCCAGAACCCCCCTACAATGCTGCAGAGTATAGTGAATTCCGTTCTTGTGCGTCAATGATATATTGGTCCCTATTGGCGGGGATGTTTAGTTGGTTCCTAAGGGGATCGGTGATAGCAGGATGAGTTATGGTTATCACCAACTCAAGTCATAATGCGACCTGGTTCTCCAGAGACAGGAGAGCGGGCATGGGACGACCGCCCCATGCCCACAGGATGGTTGTTCTTATGGATAAAAGTTGATAGGTTTCATGTCGTCAGGAACAACATCGTTCAGAAACTGCCAGCCGTTGGTCTCGTTATAGTACCATAGACCATAGCCAGGGAAGGAGACCACCAACTCCTCCACTCCGTTATTGTCAACGTCCACTGCCGTCATCTGTCCAGCGTCAACCGTGTTCCTCTGTTGCCAGCCTTCTCCCTTACTCCAAGTCCACAGCCCATAGGCTGCTCCGTAATCGGCGGCAATCCCGTTGCCCAGCCTGATCATGGCCTCGGGAATCTCCGTATTGATGGGCGGCTGCTGCCAGATTAGACCCTCCGGCTCAAAGACGTAAAGACCGTAACCGGTGAAAGAGATCACCAACTCATCCTTGCGGTCCCCGTCAATGTCCACCGCTAGGATTTCGTCAGGAACCACCGTGTTGATCTGCTGCCACGTCCCGCCCACCGGTTCATAGATGTAAAGTCCCCAGCCTTCAAAAGAGACCACCAATTCATCTTTACCGTCCCCGTCTATGTCCGTCGCCACAATCTTGTCGGGATCCTCCGCATTCAATGGAGACCAGCCTCCGGAGGTGTTGTAAGACCACAGCCCATAGGCCGCCCCAAAGTCGCAAACCACCCCCTCACTGAAGCGAACCATAGCATCCGGTATAACGGTATTGATCGGCGGTGACCAGCCTCCAAGGTCATCATAGTAGTACAATCCATACCCGATGAAGGCGGCGACGAGTTCATCCTTACCGTCCCCGTCAATGTCGGTGGCGATCATTTTTGCCGGGTCAACGTTGTTGATCGGTTTCCAGTCGTTGGGTGAATCCTTTTTGTAGAGGCCGTAGCCTGGGAAGGCGGCGACCAGTTCATCCATGCCGTCGCCGTTGAAGTCCACCGTCACCATTTGAGAGGGATAGACCGTGTTCCACTGATTCCAACCTCCTGCCTTGTCGTACTGATACAGACCGTAGTCAGGGCCGAAGTTCAGAACCAGTTCGTCCTTGCAGACTCCGCAGCGATAGACAACGTTGTCCACCCAGCCGCAATCCGATCCGGCATTTACACTATTATCCTTGGAGTAGCTCCAACGCAGGGTCTGTCTGCCCTGCGGCACGGAAAACGACTGGTGCTGCCAGCCCACGTTTCCGGATAGGCTCGCTTGAGCGGAAGAGCCAATATAGAACCGCAGAAAATCATAGTTAAATTGCGAAGAGACCTGCCAGTAGAAACTGATCGTCCCCGGACCCTCTACCGTGATTTCCATCCAGGTCTGCTGGTTGTGGGCAATCCCGCCGCTCTGTGCCGCACCGACACCATCCCGTGTGACCTGCGTCTGGCCAAACCAGTTGTTATCTCCACCGGTGGTCCAGGTCAAATTGGACGCGTCGACGGCATCTCCAAGCGGGACAGTGCCCTGCAGCGTGTAGTTTCTCGTAACCGTTGTGGTTTGGCCGCTCGTGAGTGTAACGGTCTCGCTCGATGGTGCCGTCCAGCCGCTCACCGCCTTGTAGTTC
The DNA here is from genome assembly GCA_964580575.1 of uncultured Desulfobacteraceae bacterium. Classification (GTDB taxonomy): domain Bacteria; phylum Desulfobacterota; class DSM-4660; order Desulfatiglandales; family HGW-15; genus CAVPDE01. Next base: position 6,257 of record CAZOLJ010000007.1, on the reverse strand, counting down.
ACCGTGTGTGAGCCAACGCTTAATCCGCTCACGGTGGCTCCGCTGTTATGCCATGGCCCTCGGTCCACGTTCCACTGCGCACCCGCGCTCGCTGCGGCGGCCGGAAGCAGAGTCACGGTGAGACCGGCGTTTGAGGCTGTTCCGGTAAAGTTTTGATTCGATAAGCTTGTCGCCACATTCATGTAGCTCAGGGAGGCGGGGCTGAACGTGTAGCCTGACAGGCTCGGCGTCGCAGAGCCGCTCCACCCGTAACTCACTGTGCGGCTGTAGTACCCGGAACTGCTTGTCGTTGCAGTGCCACCGCCGCCGCTGAAGGCGACGGTCACACCGTTCATACTACTGCCCCCCGAGGTCCTCACGTATCCCGAGATCATGGGGTCTGCCGGGGGTCTGCCGATGTAGTTCTGGCTGGACTTGTTGGTGGTGACATTGATGTAGAGGAGAAAGCCGGGGGTGAACGTGTAGCCTGACAGGCTCGGCGTTGCAGAGCCGCTCCACCCGTAACTCACTGTGCAAGTGTAGAACCCCAGAGCGTCCGTCGTCGCAGCGCCACCGCCGTTGTTGAAAGTCACGGTTACACCATTAATCCCCGCGCCGCTGGAGGTCCTGACATATCCGGAGATGGCGTAGGTCGCTCTGACCTTTGTGATCGAGATGTTATAGGTGTTTTGGTCAAAGTCCCGGCCCTTCACCAAAATATAGTATTTCCCGGCGAGGGATGCCACATGACTGAGTTTCTCCTCGTTGAGATTCGTTTCGGACTTGGCCAGTTCCCTCCCCAAAAAGTCATATAAATACAAATCCAAGTTGCCATTGGAGTGCGCAAAACTGATCCGCCCGTCGATCTTGTCCCCTTGCTCCAGGCTTATCTCAAACCAATCGGAATCATTGCAACTCATTGAAGCATTGAAGGGAGAAGATATTTGCGAAGCCTGCGTGCGATAATCATCATCCTCATAGTCGTCGTCCGTTGTGTCATTCGAAGAAGAAGGCAAACCGCCCTCGTAAAAATGAAGATACCCCAGATAATTCTCGAATTGATCGATATCATCCCAGTTGATCCAAAGGGGATCCAGCCCTTCATCTCCATTATCCCACGTGCTTTTGAGAAGAACCCAGTTGGCGGGAACACCAAATTGAGAAAAATTTTCCTTGAAGCCGATGGTCACCATCACGTGATTCTGGGCTTGGCCGATCGTCCCTTGGTTATCGTAATATTCGAAGTCATACAATATACACAGGTTCCCCGGCCCATGGGTCATGAGGCTTGACTTGATTAGATCCCAGGTGATTTCAACATCCTCAAGCTCAGATGAAAAGTCTGCGGTGAAATCGGCGCTGGGGTCCATCATCCTGGACAGAGCGTTAATGTTGAGTCTTGTCGAGTAGTCGTCAAAGGTCATCCCCTCCCCGCCGGAGCCGACCTGTGAGATAATCGTGTTAACCAACTCGTAAACGCCTCTTGGATTTTCGAGCGCGGACGCCGAGCCATAAGGGACAAACCTTTTCCAACCGTTGTTATCATAGTATCCGAAAACCATAGCGATCGAAAACTCTGCGCAGACCCCTGGAGGATCCTCGTAAAAGCCGTCTAAGTCGAAATCCAAGCGTTGTTGATCGTAACTTGGAACGGTTGTGTAAAGAATGTCTGCACTGACGGGAAACGCTATTGTGATTATGAGAATAATAACGCCAATGGATACGGATAGGTACTTCTGAAGCATTGCTACCTCAATAGGGAGCGCGAAAAGATGGTAGAATCTCTTTCTAACAGAATCAGAAGGATAGCATTTCCAACCATTGTCTTTCGATTCTGGATTTTCTATCAGGGTCCAGTCTTTCTTTTGTTTTGGCTTTCATTCTTTCTCCATAGGAGACGAAAACTTGCCTTCTTAGTACATCGACATAATAAGACTGTCTTGAAATGCTATCTCGAAATTCGAACCCTATGGCTAGCGGGCTTAGCATGAAAGTCCTAATAAACTCAGCTTGGGATGTAGGCTTTCCCCTTTTTGCCAGGAGCTCCTCAGCCGCAGGATACATCGTCAGATCGTCTGGTAATCCTATTTGAAATTTTCTTATGGGGGGCGAAGAAAAGTCGGCAGATACTTCCACAGTTAGAAACTCGTGGCTTCTTCGCATAGACTTATGTGAACCGAGAGAAGGAGGCTGTTTGGTTGGCGTGTCGGTTTCATCATTCATTGAAGCTGCTTCCTTGCCTTGATTCACGTTCCGACGTCTTGCCGCCCAGTCGCTCGCTGCCCCCAGTCGGACACTATCGATCGTCGGTGCTGGCCCTGATCCGATATAATATGAGAAAACATAGCCTTTTAGTTCTCCCTTGATGTCTTCCCTGGGGATGACAAGAAAGTTTTTTGCTGTAGGATAATCCTGCTGTAGGCTCACGCTAACGACGTCCTTCAGTTCCGGCAAAGGAAAAAAGATGTTGTCGAGATATGATTTAAGCCTCCTATTTCTGTTTGCGAGCTTTTTATCCTTATTGTCTAAGCCATAAACTGCCGTGATTTCGCTGTGATCCTTATACTTCACGATGAGATTGTCCCCCAAAAGCTGCTTTAGGACTTCCTGCAAAGGTCTATTTCGAAAATGCGCAGAGACAATGTTCCCCTTTATCTCAGGGAATAGGTAGCAGCGGAAGCCGCCTTCTCTGGACAATTGGTCCATGACTTCCTCGAGAGGGGCTTCGACAGCCTTGAGAGTCACTAGACCATGTGGCTTACTTATGAGGACTGAAATTTCCTTGCTTTCGGAGAGGGAAGTTCCCCAAAATAGTAAAACGAGTGTTAGGGCTAGAAGCGGAGTTTGCAAATGCCTTTTCTTCATAGGCCACCTCCCAAGGCGAGCAACCCTTTGTCGAACGGATCATCAGATCAATGGCAGCCTGGTCTTGAAAGAAAAGCTTCAGGCGACACCCGTTGCCGTTAGTAGCGTTAGAGACCAAGTTGTATACTTATCATAACAGCCCCAGCAAGGGGCGCAAGTCTTTCACCCATGCAGGAAGGGTCACAACTTAGGGGCACAGCGGTACTGCAGCGTTTTAGAGTTGTAATTGTAGGCATTGGTGAATGGGTAGTCAAGACATGCAGCGCTTACCAAAGAGTCTGTCGAAAATGCCTCTGAACGGATTTCTTTAAGAGATGCGCAGAAAAGCGGCTTCGCCATTCGGTCCACAATCGAAGATCTCTTATGCTCGCTTCAAATCCAGACGCCCGTCTTCTTGCCTCCTCCTGATGCGTATTAACTCATCGAAGCACTTTCAGAATAGTAAAATTATTTTATGGTTGTAAATCAATTTTACAATATTCCTAATTCTATCCTTTCCTGAACTGCCCAATTCTCATGTCCTCTTTTACTTTTGTCACTCCATGCCAAAATAGATTGCTTCTAGATAAATGTTGGCTTATCAAATAGTTATAAGGAAACCGGAAACACATTCCATTATCTCCGGCGATTGAAGTGACTAATCTTAGAGGAAGGTTCAGGTTGGCACTTTTCTTGCTGTTATAAGTATGAATTCAAAGAAGGATGGAGCGATGAAAAAAGAACAGGGTTTACGCGCCTTCGGCAGCGCCAGAGGCGACCGGGGCTTTACGGTGCTCGAATTGTTGATCACGATCATCATCCTTTCTGTTTTGCTTGGGATTGCCATTCCGAGTTTTTCAAGCTGGCTCCCGAAATACAGGTTGAGGGGCGCAGCTCGCGACATTTACTCCAATCTTCAGTTAGCCAAAATGACTGCTGTCAAAGACAGAGCGCAGTGCGGAATTTTGTTCAACGTGGCCGGCAACAGTTATCAGGTGATTAGCTCCGGCGACAACCGAACTTGGGAGAGCGCTTCCGGGGGTCCGGGCGGGGACGACCGGATTTTAAAGGAAGTGAGATTTTCCGAATACGGCAGTGGAGTGGGTTACGGTCATGGCACGGCGACTCGCACTGCAACGACCACCCCGGATACGAGTTGGGACAACAATGTCACATTTCCCGGCGACGGGGTCGTGTTTGATTCCAGGGGAATGATTCTGAGCCCCTCCGGGGCTGGTTCCACGGGCGGATATGTGTATATGCAGAACAACAGGAATAGCACCCACGCTATCGGTGTGTGGAGTTCCGGCGTGATCATCATGACAAGATGGACAGGCTCGGCCTGGCAACGTTGAGAGGGGAACGGAGAAGTGCAGATACAAGGAAATGATGTGGTGGAGTACTGGAGTGATGGAGTGATGGGTGAAAATGCCCAATGCCAAAGTTCATCCGCCAAAATTATGGCGGACAAGCCCGCCAGATGTGCGGCGGGATTCACTCTTATCGAGCTCTTGGTGGCGATTGCGCTGGGCATGGTCATCCTCGCCGGTCTTTTCAGGACCTTCAAAGTCCAGCAGGATTCTTATGTGCTCCAGGATCAAGTGTCGGCTATGCAGCAGAATCTCAGGGCTGCCATGTACCTGATCACCCGGGACCTCCAGATGGCCGGTTACTACACGAATTTTGACCGAACGAACAGGCAGATGGACTGGAACGACCTGGACGGGGACAGCGACCCGACAAACAATATGGAAACCGGAAGACCTCTGCTCTTCGGCGTGAACAAAGTTTCCGCCGGGGCCGGGGCTAACATCAAGGATAACACGGACGTGATTGTAATCGTCAAAGCGAGTAGGGAGGAAGGCCGCCTTTTGGGCAGCGGAGAGAGCGCATCAGCCAGCAGTATCAGTCTAAGTTCCTGGAATCTCGATAGTGAGCCAGCGCCTGACCTGAATACCGCACAAAAGAAGTATGGCGTTCTCGTCAAAAACGATCTTAGCGATGCAGAGCTCTTTTACCTGGACACCAGCGGCAACATCACGACGCCCTTGACCGAAAACTATACTACCAATGACCGTATTCACAGGGCGGATATCATCATTTACAAAGTGGACGATAGTACTCCCACTCGGCCCTGCCTTGTCAGAAAAAACCTCGGCAGTGATAACGGTTATCAGGTTGTTGCCGAAAACATCGACAATCTCAAATTCCGCTACCAGCTCAACGACGGCACATGGGTTAATGATCCGGCAGGTAATCAGACCAGGGTCAGGGCGGTGGAGGTTTTGCTGGTCGCGAGGACGGCCTTCCCGCAGAGGGGATACAGGGATACAAGTTCTATTACCTTCGGAACTGAAACCATCTCTGTGAACGACTCATACAGAAGAAAGACCCTCAACTCCCTTGTCAAAACCAGAAACGTGGGGCTGTGAAAATGAAAAAGCATTTTGGATGGCATTGGGAAAGCAGGGACCAGGGCTTACCCGCCAGCGGTGTGGCGGGCTTCACTCTCATCGAGGTCCTGGTGGCCATCATTATCTTGACGGTGGGACTTCTCGCCGTGGGGACCATGCAGATTTCCGCTATCCGCGGGAATTTCATGGGCGGTAATACAAGCATCGCCCTTTCCCTCGCCAGCGAGAAGATGGAAGACCTTCTCAACAGTGATTTCAATGACCCTCCCGGAGTAAACAAACTCAGAGACAGAATAAGCAGCAACAACACCAGTCTTTCCTCAACAACGAACGTGGACTGGGAAGAAAATATTTCCGAAGAAGGGGTGGTGGGTACAGGCGGCTTTTATCGCAGGATCTGGAACATTGCCGATCAGTCTTCACCGACCACCAAGAACGTGATGGTCATTGTAACGTGGGAAAACAACAGGCACCGTGTATCGATCGCATCTGTCAAGAATCAGGTTGCCTATTAGGAAGCGCCGGCCTTTTGGGAGGATTTATGAACTCTTGCATCATTCGACTTAAAAGCGAAGAGGGGAACGTCACGATCATCGCCTTCATCCTTCTGGTGGTTCTGACTTTGATCGGTGTTTTCGCCACCAAAACGGCCCATATGGATTTGCAGACCGCATTCAACGAAATTCCTTACAAGCAGAACTTCTACATTGCAGAGGGCGGGCTGAACCGGGAAGCGGCTGAATTAGGAACCGGCAGTCCATCCAATGTGGGGATCCAGGACGCCGATCGTGAGTTGTTGGGGAAACCATACAAAGTCAGTGTCGACTACCTGGGGGCTTTCTTGGCCCCTAAAGGCTATTCGGCCGTTCACTTCAGACGCTATGATTACAACGTTGAGGCCAAGGCCGGCGGAAGCGCGTCGTCCGGCGAAGTCCGTGTCGCCTCCCGGTTCTACAAGATCGGCCCGAAGGCAGAATGATTTTGTTTGAAGGAAGTGCAGAAGAGGAGTGAGAACCATGA